>CABUNG010000018.1 GCA_902492895.1 uncultured Oscillospiraceae bacterium
CTCATTGAAGGCGATGATCATGTTCTGTCCGCCCAGGACATAGGAGGGCCGCAGCAGCACCGGATACCCGACGCGTTCCGCCACGTCCAGCGCCTCTTCGGCCGTCATGACCGTAAAACCCTGCGGCCGCTTGATGTGCAGCTCCTCGAGCAGTTCGTCGAAGCGCTCCCGGTCTTCGGCCATATCGATGCTGTCCGCGCTGGTGCCGAGGATACGGACGCCGGCCTTGGAAAGTGCCGCGGTCAGTTTGATGGCCGTCTGCCCGCCGAACGCCACCACAACGCCGTAGGGCTGTTCGGTATGGATGACGCCGAGCGCGTCCTCCGGGGTCAGCGGTTCGAAATAGAGCCGGTCGGCGGTGTCGAAATCCGTGGACACGGTTTCTGGATTGTTGTTGACGATGACGACTTCATAGCCCGCTTCCTTGAGCGCCCAGACTGAGTGGACCGAAGCGTAGTCGAACTCGATGCCCTGCCCGATCCGGATGGGGCCGGAGCCGAAGACGATCACAGTTTTCTTGCCGGACGGATGGGACCGAATAAATGCCTCCGCTTCGTTTTCCTCGTCGTAGGAGGCGTAGAAATAGGGCGTATTGGCAGCAAATTCCCCCGCGCAGGTATCGACCATCTTGTATCCGGGGAAGCGGTGCTGCGGCAGCGGACGGCCCGACAGGGACGCTATGACGCTGTCCGGATAACCCGTCTGTTTGGCCTCGAGATAGAGCGGATCGGTCAGCGGCTCCTTTTTCAGCCGGCTCTCCAGTTCCACGAGGCGGACGAGCTTATACAGGAACCAGGTGTCGATTTTGGTGACGGCGTGGATCTCCTCCGGTTGTATGCCCCGGGACAAGGCCTCAAATATCACGAACAGCCGCCGGTCGTCGCACACGCCGATCCGGCGGCGCAGCTCTTCGTCCGGCAGGGCTTCCAGCTCGGGGGTATGCAGGCTCATATGGGAGATTTCCGCCCCCCGCACCGCCTTCATCAGCGCCTCTTCGAACGTCCGGCCGATGGACATGACCTCCCCCGTCGCCTTCATCTGGGTGCCGAGGGTACGCTTGGCGTATACGAATTTGTCGAACGGCCATTTGGGCAGCTTGACCACCACATAATCGAGTGCCGGCTCAAAACAGGCATAGGTGGTACCCGTGACCGCATTGCGGATTTCGTCGAGGGTATACCCGATCGCGATTTTGGTGGCCACCTTCGCAATGGGGTATCCGGTCGCCTTGGACGCGAGCGCCGACGAGCGGGATACCCGGGGATTGACCTCGATGACCGCGTATTCAAAACTGTTCGGTTCCAGCGCAAACTGGCAGTTGCAGCCTCCCTCTACCCCCAGGGCAGAAATGATGTTCAGCGCAGCGGTTCGAAGCATCTGGTATTCCTTGTCCGCGAGCGTAACAGTGGGGGCGATGACGATGGAATCCCCCGTATGAACCCCCACCGGATCGAAGTTTTCCATCGAGCAGACGGTGATGACGTTCCCTTTCCGGTCCCGCATCACTTCGAATTCGACCTCTTTCCAGCCCGCGATCCCTTTTTCCACCAAAATCTGGTGAATGGGAGACATCCGCAGGCCGTTGCCCGCAATTTCCCGCAGCTCGTCCTCGTCTGCGGCGATGCCGCCGCCGCTGCCCCCCAGGGTGAAGGCTGGGCGCACAATCACCGGATACCCGATGTCTCCCGCGAAATCCAGGGCCGCCTCCAAGTCGGTCACGACGAGAGAGGGAATCACCGGCTGGCCGATTTCCTGCATGGTATCCTTGAAAAGCTGACGGTCCTCTGCCTTGTCGATGGTTGCAGGGTCGGCCCCGAGCAGACGGACGCCGTGCTCTTCCAGAAATCCCTCCTTGGCCAGCTGCATGGAAAGGGTCAGCCCGGTCTGTCCGCCCAGGGTGGACAGCAGGCTGTCTGGCTTTTCCTTCAAAATGATTCTCTTAACGGTTTCCAGGGTGAGGGGCTCGATGTATATCGCATCCGCCATCGCGCTGTCGGTCATGATGGTGGCGGGATTGGAATTGATCAGCACCACCTCAAGGCCCTCTTCCTTTAAGGCCCGGCAGGCCTGGGCCCCGGCGTAATCGAATTCCGCCGCCTGCCCGATCACGATCGGCCCCGAGCCGATGACCAGTACCTTTTGAAGATCCGGATTCCGCGGCATATCACTTCGCCCCCTTCATCAGATCGATGAACCAATCGAATAAAAAGCCCGTATCCTGCGGGCCGCCGGCCGCCTCAGGATGGAATTGGACCGAAAACGCGGGATAACGCCGATACCAGATGCCCTCGCAGGTGCCGTCGTTGCCGTTGACAAAGCGCAGGTCGGCGTCTCCCGGCAGGGAGTCCGGAACCACGGCATACCCATGATTCTGGCTGGTGATGTACACCCGCCCCGTCTGCCTGTCCAGTGCCGGCTGATTGGCGCCGCGGTGCCCGTATTTGAGCTTTTCGGTTCTGGCGCCCGAAGCCAAGGCGAGAAGCTGATGACCGAGGCAGATGCCGAAACACGGTATCCGCTCGCGGAGCAGGAGACGGAGCTGTTCGATCACCCCGCTGTTCTCAGCCGGATCGCCCGGACCGTTCGAAAGCATCACCCCGTCCGGATGCAGATCCGCTATCTCCCCGGCCGTGGCATTGTACGGTACCCGGATCACCTCACATCCGCGGCGGAGCAGCTCCCGGGTGATGTTGTCTTTCGCCCCGAAATCCCACAGCACCACCCGATACCGGACCGCCCCCTCCGGAGCAGCGGACGCCACACCCGGCCGACTGACCGAGGCGACGGCGTTTTTGACCCGGTACCCGTCGAGCAAGGCCCTCTGCTCGTCCGAAAGGTCCGGCGTGTTGCTGATGACGGCGTTCATCACCCCGGATTCCCGGACCAAACGGGTCAAAGCCCGGGTGTCGATGCCATAGAGCCCCGGTATGCCGTGCGTTTTTAAAAAGGTGTCAAGCTCCCCCGCACAACGAAAGTTCGAGGGTACCTGACACCAGTCCCGGACAATATAGCCGCGAAGCGCAGGCGCTTCGCTCTCAAAATCCGCGGGAATGACTCCCACGTTGCCGATCAGCGGAAAGGTCTGCAGCACAATCTGACCATAATAACTGGGATCGGTGAGCGTCTCGAGATACCCCGTCATAGCGGTGGTAAATACCAGCTCACCTGTGGCACAGGCGGCGGAGCCAAACCGCTTGCCCTCAAACACCGCCCCGTTCTGCAGCACCAAATAGCCCTTATCTTCCATATGCAGCACCCTTTCCCGGATTTGCCTCGAAAAAGCGTTCACCGGCGGGTTGATCGGCCCGAAGATGAACGCCCCTCTGATCGCTGGAACCAGTATACCTCTATTCCCCGTCTCTGTCAAGACAAAATGAAAGTTTTATATCCGATTCCTGCAATATTTTTAAAATCCTATTCTTTTTTTCGAAAAAACGCGCCATTTATGCATTCATGCTCATTTTACTTTTCAGCCCTATCGCTTCCGGGAGGGTCATCCTGCAGGATCGTCCGGCACCAGGAAAACAGCTGCCGAAAGGCCTTTTCCGCGTCCTGTTCCTGTCCGTTCCTGAGCGCCGCCGCCGTTTTCATAACAGAGGCGTCGAGTCCTTCGAGATGATCCAGCAGTTCCCGTTTGGTTTTCCAATAGACACCGGTTTGTACGAAGATTCGATTTTGAAGGATATAGAAAACCGGCTTATACATGTCCCGCAGCCCGTCGATATCCCAGCCGTCCGGATCATGAACGGCCCGATGACAAAGGGCGTGATACAGATTTCCGACCGACAGTTTCACGTATTGACGGACATCTGCATCCGAATAGGCCGGCACCAAATCGGCCAAACAGCCGACGATGTCGATCGTCTCGTGCAAAAGCTGGCCGATTTCACAGGTGTTCCAACCTGCCAGCTCCCTGCGGCCGCACAGGAACCCGCAGGATTGTTCGACGTTCCCCAGATGCTCCAGCATCCCTCGGTACGCGTGCAGATCCTCTTCCCGCAGCTCGTCGAGCACCACCATCAGATCGATGTCGCTGTGTTCGTCGGCCTCGCCGCGGCTGTAGCTCCCCTGGAGGCCGAGATACACGAGGCGGTCCCCAAACGTCTGCTTCAGCAGGCCGGCCGCACGATGCAGATAGTTATCTATTGGAAGCATTCCGGTCACCTCATTCCCTATTTTTTATATGAACATCGACGATAAGTTGCCTTATCTTATGCGCAATCCCAGTTTATCCACAATTCTCCTGTTCTGGAACCGTCCTCTTCCGAACAGAAAAAGTGCCGGTACATGGTCGCACCGGCACTTTATATCCTGCTGCAGTCTTATTTATCGTCTTCGTCGTGGCAGCAATCGCAGCCGCACTCCTCGTCGTCACAATCGCACTCGATATCGAATTCGAGGTGCTCGCCGCAGTTCGGGCATTCGATGCCGCCCTCCATCAAGGTCTCCTCGTCGACGCAGAATTCCTCGTCGCAGTTGGGGCAGCAGATATCGTAGAACTCGTCTTCGCAGTCCTCACAGCAGCAATCGTCGTCCTCGTCTCCGTAGACCTCGTCCTCCAGGGTATCGAGATCCTCGTCGATCGCGTCGACCTGCTCAGTCAGTTCAGCGGTGTAATCCTCCAGATCTTCGACGCTCACGGCCAGATCGGACAAAACGTCCATAACAGCCTTGAGCAGCTTGCCTTCCTTGGAATTCTCTTCAATCGAGAAGCCTTCGATCAGGCCTTTGAGATATGCGACTTTTTCCGTGACAGTCATGTGCTGTCCCTCCTTACATTGTCCGGCCCGCACAAGCGAAACCGGCATTGAAAATCCGGAGACGGCCTCCGCCGCGCCCCGGATAGGTTGCGTTAAAACAGTCGGAATTATGCGCGCTCCATATAATCGCCGGTGCGGGTATCGACCCGGATCATCTCGCCTTCGTCGATAAAGAGGGGCACGCGGACCTCCGCGCCGGTTTCCAGAGTGGCCGGCTTGGTCGCGTTGGTGGCGGTATCGCCCTTGAATCCGGGATCGGTCTTGGTGACCTGGAGCTCGACAAAGTTCGGAGGCTCGACGCCGAACACCTTGCCTTTATACGAAATCACCT
Organism: uncultured Oscillospiraceae bacterium; assembly: GCA_902492895.1. Lineage (GTDB taxonomy): Bacteria > Bacillota > Clostridia > Oscillospirales > Acutalibacteraceae > UMGS1623. The sequence continues at coordinate 5,092 of CABUNG010000018.1, forward strand.
TACAGATCATATTCTCCTTGACGAACTTGAAGTTGTCGCCGAGAACATCCTTGTTGATGGGCATGAGCTCATAGGATTCCTGATCCATGAAATAATAGAGATCGCCGTCGGAGTAGGAATACTCCATATCCTTGCGCTCGACAAAAGCGGTGGGGTATTTTTCATTGGGGTTGAAGGTACGCTCCACCACTGTCCCCGCAATCACGTTGCGGATTTTCGCCCGCACGAAGGCCGCGCCCTTGCCCGGCTTCACGTGCTGGAATTCGATGATCTGATAGACGTTGTTGTCCATTTCAAAGGTTACGCCGTTGCGGAAATCACCTGCTGAAACCATTGTAATATTCCTCCATTATCCTAACTGTTCCTTATTCTACCCTAGATTTCTCCAGAATTCAAGTATAAATTATGAATTCGCAGAAAAATGCCCCCCGGCAGCCGGCCAGGGGGCCATTCTCACTCGTCTTCCGCCACCTTGTACTGCTCAATGACCTTCTGGGCCACGGAAGCGGGGGCTTCCTCATACCGTTCGAACCGGAACTTGAAGGAACCGCGGCCCTGTGTCTGGGCGCGGAGCATGGTGGAATAATCCCCCATCTCGGCCATGGGCACCTCCGCTTCGATGCAGGTCAGGCCGTCTTCGGCCGGATTCATGCCGAGCACACGGCCCCGGCGCTTGTTGATATCCCCCATGATATCGCCCGTATTGTCACCGGGGACATAGACGCCCAGCGTCCCGATCGGTTCGAGCAGAACCGGAGAGGCCTGGGGAATGCCCGCCTTGTAGGCGAGGTTGGCCGCGGTTTTAAACGCCATTTCGGACGAATCGACCGGATGGTAGGATCCGTCGACGAGGGTCGCCTTCACCCCGACCATCGGGAATCCGGCCAGCACGCCTCTCTTGGCGCTTTCTTTGAGTCCCTTTTCCACAGCCGGGAAATAGTTGCGCGGTACGGCACCGCCGAAGACGGATTCGGCAAAGACCAATTCGTCCCCTTCGCACGGCTCAAACTCAATCCAGACGTCCCCGAACTGTCCATGCCCGCCCGACTGCTTTTTATGCCGTCCCTGTACCTTGACCTTTTTGCGGATGGTTTCACGGTAGGGCACCTTCGGCACGGCCAGGGTGACGTCCACGCCGAATTTGTTCTTGAGCTTAGAGACAACCACGTCCAAATGCTGCTCGCCCAGTCCGGACAGAATCTGCTCCTTGGTTTCGGTATTGGCCGCATACGCAATGGTGGGATCCTCTTCCATCAGGCGGTTTAAGCCGAATGTGATTTTTTCCTCATCGCCCTTGTTCTTGGCAAACACGGCCATGGAGAGGCAGGGTTCCTCAAAGGAGACGCCCGGCAGCGTAACCGGATGGGCGGGATCGCACAGGGTATCGCCGGTATTGGTCGCGTTGAGCTTGGCCACCGCGCCGATATCCCCCGCCGTGACGAACGGGACTTCCTCCTGTTTTTTACCCCGGACAGCGAACACCTTGCCGATTTTTTCCATAGCACCCGTGCGGGAATTCAGCAGCGACATATCCGGCGACACCTTGCCGCTGACCACCTTGAAATAGAGCAGTTTACCCACAAAGGGGTCCACCACCGTCTTGAATACGACCGCCGCCGTCGGGGCGGTGTCGCTCGGTTCGATGTCGAGTGGATGACCGGCCGCATCGGTCCCGATTTCCCCCGCCACCGTCTCCGCCCAGGGAGCCAGCCAGATCAGGCCGCTCATCAGCTGATCCACGCCCTCGAGTTCCTGTGCGGAACCGCAGAACACCGGCGCGATCTCGCCGCGGCGGATGCCCGTCGCCAGGCCCCGGATGCGTTCCTCCGGGGTGAAATCCTCGCCGGAGAAATATTTTTCCATCAATTCCTCGCTGGTCTCCGCAACCGCCTCATTGATGGCGGTGCGCAGGCCGTCCAGCCGATGCCCCATATCGGGCAGAGGCCGTTCCACGGCCTTGCCGTTTTCATACGCATAGGCCTTGTATTCGAGCAGGTTGACATAACACTGCACTTTGCGGTCTTCCACATAGGGCACCACGATGGGACAAATCATGGGGCCGAATTTGGTCTTCAGCTCCTCGAAAACTTTATAGAAATCGGCGTTCTCATTGTCGAGCTTATTGACGAAGAAAAGCTTGGCAATGCCCTTTTTCGAGGCGGCGTCAAACGCCTTTTCCGCGCCGACCGTCACGCCGCTTTTGCCCGAGAGGACGATAACGACGCTGCCGGCTGCCCGCAGGCCCTCGCTCTTGCCGCCGGAAAAATCGAACAAACCCGGGGTGTCCAACAGGTTCATCTTGGTGTCTTTCCATTCCACAGGCAGCATCGCCAGGGATACCGACGCTTTCCGCTTGATCTCTTCGGGATCGAAATCACACACGGTATTGCCGTCGGCCACGCGGCCCAGCCGGTCGGAGGCTCCCGACAGGTAGTAGGCAGCCTCGGCCAGAGAGGTCTTACCGGAACCGGCATGCCCGGCGAGCGCTACGTTGCGGATGTTCTTCGCGGTATACTGTTTCAATGTTTGGACTCCCCTTTCCTATAAATTGCGTCCCTCTTCAACAGAAAGCGACGCAATATGAGCTATATTATACAAAATACAAACCAGACAGCTTGTATGCTTTGATAATTATATCCTATTACCAACGGGATTTCAATAAAGAAAATATGAACGAATAAAAAAATCCTCCTCTGCACCAACTGCAGAGGAGGATTTTGTAAGTTATATACAAAGCGTCGGACGGGCCGTTACGCCTTGCGCAGGATTATGGGAAGAATCCACGTCAAAATCGTCCAGGCCGTCAGATAAGCCAACGAATACAGCGGCGGGAAGGGCAGCCCCGAACTAAAGGCGAGATACCCGCCGAGCGCCAATCCGAGAACACCACCGATCACCTGGAGCACCACCGCCAGCACCACGCCGGTACGCAGCCGGCTGCAGCGGGCCAGCGAATCCGCCATCCCCTCCAAACGGCCGTTCGAGGCGAGGATCGCCTCCGATTCCGGTTCGCAGCCTTTGACGAGGCCGCTGTATGTCCGGCCCGCCGTAGCGCCGAGCACTTCGACGTAATACCCGTCCAGGTCGTAAACCGAACAGATGAGTTCCTCCGTCACATTGGGATCACAGGTGCGCACCAGCAGCGTAATGCCCCGCTTTGTCAGCGCACGCAGAGCCCGGGCTATCCCCTCGTCCTCCACGTAGCTGATGACGAACATCGCCGAAAGCTCTCCCCCGATGGAGAGGTAGACGAGTTTGCGGCCGTCCTTCGCGTAGCGGCCCTCGTAATCGCGGGAAGGCACCTCCACGCCGTGGTTTTCGAGCAGGCGGCGGGATCCGACGAGGACGCGCCGGCCGTTGACCCATCCCGAGAGCCCCATATCCTGTTCATATACGAGGGTATCGACTTCCTGCAGGATGTCCACCTTGTTTTCGATCACCCGCCGGAACACGCTCGAAAGCGGACCGCCCGCCCGGATGGTGACCGAGGCGGCGTCCAGGATCGCCTCGTCGATCCGGGCGCCGGAAAAGGTCTTGATGCCGTGCAGCAGGACGCTTTCACTCGGGAACAGCTCCAGCGCATCCACCGCCAGGGCATGCAGGTCCCCAAACTCCTCGACAGCCTTCCAGCCGGACAGCATGCCGCCCCAGCGCAGGCTTTTCTTGGCCGCTCTGAGAAGCGGCAGATTGGCCGCCGTCACCGCCGCCACGGGCGCCGACAAGCAGAGCATGCCGCAGAAAACGGTCACGGCGTTCATCCACGCACCCACACCCGTGACCACCATGTAAATGGCTGAGGTAACCAGGGCGGCGGCCAATGCAAGGGGAACAAACGCCCGCATCGTCCGGTCACAGGCGTCGGGCGCATAGGAGTGCTCGAGAAAATGGGACAAAAAGCCGGAACGTCTGAAATAGGCCACTTCCGGTTCCCCCATGGCCACGGCCGGCCGGCCGATTTCAATAGCCGCGTGCGGGTCGTCGATCAGGCGGGCCGCATATTTATCCCCCGGATGGGAAACGAAACGGAAATTTTCGCTGATCCGCACTATACGCATCTGTTTGCCGACCGAGCCGAGAAAGACACCGAAGCCTGCCACGCCTGTCATCAGCGGGATGGTACCCGCCGCAAGGGCCCCGGTATTCATAAACTGCAGGGCGGTATGAATCATCGCCGCAAGAGAAGCCAGGGACACGGCGGTATCCGCGTCCGCCTTCATCCGGAAAAGCCCGGCAAGGCCGCCGCCCACCATCCGATGGTTGAGCACCAGCATCACGCCGAGGACGAACAGATGAATGGAGAGATACCATATGGGGTCGATCGGCAGGGCCGGAGTCAAAAACGCCAGAACTGTCAGCCACAGCAGCACACCTTCCAGCACACCCGAAAGCGCCAGGACGATCCAGCCGGTCCGCCGGCGGTAGGCAAGCTCGCTCTGCACCGCTTCGGTATCCGCGTAGCTGGTATAGTCCTCCAGCTCAATATCCTCGAATTCCTCGGCTTCCTCGGCGGGATCGTTGTCCTCTTCCTCTCCCGCCAGCTTGAATCCCCCCGCCTCTTTGAGCCTCTGCTTGGCAAAATGCTCTATTCTTTCCTGCCGCACTTTGGACAGGCGCGCCTCGATCTCTTCCTCGCTGTCCGGCCGTTCGTCCGGTGAATCGTTCATCAGCTCGTCGAGCCTGAGCTGGTCGGCTTCCAGCGGGTCTTCCGGTCCGGATGCCGGCACCGGCTCAGCAACTGCCGCCGGCATCACCCGGGTGCGGGAGGCGTCCACGGCCGGTATCGGACGCGGGCGGACGGGTTTGGGCATGGGCGGGGCCGGATGGACCACCGGGCTGACAACGACGCGGGGAGGCGGAGCCGTCTGAACGGGAGCCGTCTCTGCCCGTCGGTCGGAAGTACTGGGGGTGCTCTTCACCGGAGGGACGTATACCCGGACATCGTCGTCATCGGATTCGGCAGCCGCTGCCTCCTCCTGTTCGGTCTCGTCTTTTTTCCGGCGGCGGAACAAGCCGCGGCGGAGCGGCTTCTCCGAATCCAGCTCCTCCCCTTCGTCCTCCAGAACAAGCCGGGGCCGCGGTGTCTGCACCGCCGCGGCCGGCGATGCCGGAACAGGCGCGGGAACCGTTTTCGGCTTCACCGCGGGCGGATCCGCCCGGTCTGCGGCAGCCGGTTTGGCAGCGCCGCTGCTTTTCATCCGCCGGGCTTCCTCCAGAATATCCTCGATATCATAGGTCGGCTTCTGTCCATTCCTGTCCATACAAACCCCCACGCTCTCTCAAACGTTCAGCGGGCCTTCAGATTCCGGCGCTGACGCAGCCCTTCATACAGCAGAATGCCGCAGGCAACCGATGCATTCAGCGACTCGATATGCCCGCACATCGGCAAGGATACGAGATGATCACAGGTTTCTTTAACCAAACGGCTGATGCCCTGCCCCTCAGACCCGACGACGAGCGCCGCCGCGCCCCGCAGATCGGCCGTGCACCAAGCTTCGCCGTCCATATCCAAACCATATACCCAAACGCCCCGCTTTTTCAGTTCCAGAAGCGTCTGCGTGATATTGGCCACCCGTGCGACAGGGACGTATTCGACCGCCCCCGCCGACGCCTTATAGACCGCTGAGGTCAGCCCTGCATTATGGCGTTTGGGAACGATCACGCCATGAACCCCCGCCGCTTCCGCCGAACGCAGAATGGCGCCGAGATTGTGCGGATCTTCAATCCCGTCACACACCACGAAAAAGGGCGGTTCCCCGGCCTTTTCCGCGGCCGCAAACAGATCGTCGAGCGATGCATATTCCCGGCAGGCCGCCACGGCAGCGATGCCCTGATGATGCGGCCCGCACAGCTGATCGAGTTTGCGGGAATCCACCTCTTTAATCGGAATGCCGCGGTCCCGGCAGGCGGCCAGGATCGGCACGATGCTGCCGCTGCGCTCCCCCTTCGCCACCAGGACATGGTCGAGGCTGCGTCCGGCCTTGACCGCTTCCCCGACTGCGTTGCGGCCGGTCACCATATCCCGTTCCCGGTCTGACATGTTCTCCGCGTTTTTCTGCCGCGGACGGGATTCCTCCGGTCGATTCATGCTGTTTACCCTCACGATCAGCGTTATTTTGTCGAAACTCCAAGCAGAACTTCCTGACAGGACGTTCCACTATAGCTTTTATGATTATAGCATATCCTCCGCAAAAAACAAAGAGGCCTTTTTCGCTTTGTTATGAAAGGAAACAAGCGTGAACGTCTGCCTCGTCCATCTCTGTTATTGGCGCAATTTCATGTACAATAACGGATACGGATTTCCCTGTTCATCGTGGTCTGTCCTTTTAAAGACCTGAAAGCCCATATGTTCATAAAAGCCTTTAGCAAGCGGATTTTGCTCATTCACGGCCAACTCGCGGATTCCATAGTTTTCAATTCCATATTGCAGCAGCTGTTTTCCCAAACCTTTTCCTCTGTCCTTCGGCGCAATAAACAACATCTCGAGTTTTGGTCCTTCCAGCCCCATGAATGCAACCGGACGTTGTTCTTCGTCCTCAGCAACAATCAGATGCGTTATCGTTTCCAAGCACTGCGGGACAGTTCCCTTGATCGTATTCACTTCGTCATTGGATAAAAACAGATGTGTCGCCTTTACAGAACTTTCCCATACGTCCAATAGCTGTTTGAGCAGCAGCGAACTCCGCTCATCCACTTCCCGTATTCTCATGGACGTTCCTCCTCAGCTGAGATGGATTTGATACCCGTGTCATATAAAATAAGGGGACCAAGCTCACAAAAGATAACCGGAACTGTCCGCAGGCATCGCTGTATTTTCATCCATGTCCCTCCCCGCCAGATTCCGGGAGACAAAAAAGGCCGGATTCTCGCGAATCCGGCCTCTCTCTTATTTGATGAGCTCTTTGACCTTGGCTGCCTTGCCCACGCGGTCACGCAGATAATACAGCTTGCTGCGGCGGACCTTACCGGACCGCACGACTTTGACGGAATCCACGTTCGGGGAATGCAGCGGGAACACCCGCTCCACGCCGACGCCGTACGAAACGCGGCGAACGGTGAAGGTTTCGGCCACGCCGCTGCCCTTCTTGGCAATGACGGTGCCTTCATAGGCCTGGATTCTCTCCCGCTCGCCTTCGCGGATCTTCACATCCACGCGGACGGTGTCGCCGATCGAGAATTCCGGGGTCTTCTCTTTCAGAGAGCCCTCGCTCATGAGTTTCAGTGCATCCATTTCTCTGTTCCTCCCTAAAATCCAGACATTCTTGCCGCTGCGGAGGAACTCTCCGGGGCAGAGGACTGTCCGCCTAATGTCCTGCTTGGAGCCTGGCATTAACCCCATACCGGGCCGGAAACCCTGTACGGATACCAAATACCGATATAGTTTATCACAAGGTTCCGGGAATTGCAAGTCTTTTTTGATATTTCTTCAGCGGAACGGCTCTCCATCCTTTGCGTACACCTCCAGCCGCCGGGTGAGACAGGAAAACGTCCCGCCCGTCTCCCGTTCCAGCGCACCCGCCACCAAACCGGGATTGATGGATTCCTCCCCGCAGGGCAGGGTAAGGGTCAAACGGCAGGTTTCCCCGTCTTCCTCAAGCCTCCACGCGGACGCGTCGAGGGCGGGCTTCAAGTCGACCGTTTTCATGGTTTTCTTCTTGGTACGCTTTTCGACCGGCACGCTGTCCCGTTCAAACAGCGCCCGCACCGTTTCGGCCGGACAGCCGAGGGTTAGTTCATACCGCGCCGCGTGCACCTCCCCCGCTTTCCGGACCGCCTCGGCGGCAGACGACACCCGCAGGCCCTCCGGCAGCACGGCGTTCAGACGGGACACCAGCTCGTCCATCGGCATGTCCTCCTCGAGACGGAGGTCCATGGTTTCATGCAGCCCCTCGTATCCGAGCGACAAAGGGGCTGCAAAGGTCACGTACGGATGCCGGTTGAATCCCTCCGTGTACCAGATGGGCAGAGCCGCCCGCCGTACGGCACGGATCATGGCCCGGTTCAGATCGAGATGGGAGATATAGACGGCCCGCCCTGTTTTGGAAAAAACGAGACGGATGGTTTTAAAATCCTTAACGTCGTTCAACGCAGATTCCTCCTTTGAAGCACGCGGCCCCGCAGGCGGAGCAGGTCTCCCGGCAGTTGGGTGTCGTGACGCTCTCGTGCGCCTGCCGGTTTTCCCGGATCAGAAAAGCCTTGGAGACACCGAAATCCAGATGATCCCAGGGCAGCACCTCATCGTAAGGCCGGCGGCGGTTGGCATAGAAGGCCGGGTCCAGGCCGCAGACGGCAAACGCCTCGCGCCAGCGGTCGAAGCTCAGATGCTCGGTCCAGGCGTCGAGGTGTCCCCCCTGCCGCCAGACCTCCTCCAGCACCCGGCCGAGACGCCGGTCTCCCCTGGCGAGCACAGCCTCGAGGAAACTGACGTTCGCGTCGTGCCAGCTCAGGGAAATTTTGTGGGTGGTCAGCGAGTCGCGCAGCAGGCGCTGCTTGCGCGCGAGCTCCTCCACCGTATCCTGCGGTTCCCACTGGAACGGGGTGAAAGGCTTCGGCACAAAACAGGACACGCTCACCGATACGTTGACGCTTTTGCCCTTGGGCTTGTCCGGATTGCGGTAATAACAATCCACGATCTCCTGTCCCAGTCGGGCGATGCCCACGATATCCTCGTCTGTTTCGGTCGGCAGGCCGTTCATGAAATAGAGCTTCACCGCCGTCCACCCGGCTCCGAAAGCCTCCTTTACGGTATCGAGGATTTCCCGTTCGCTCAGATTTTTGTTGATTGCGTCCCGCAGCCGCTGAGTGCCCGCCTCGGGGGCAAAGGTCAGGCCGCTGCGGCGCAGGACGTTCAGCCTGGCCGCGAGTTCGCCCGAAAACCCATCTACCCGCAGAGAGGGTAGGGAAATGTTCGTGTGCGCATCCTCCGCCCATGAGAGAAGCGCGGGCAGGAGCTCCTGCAAATGGGTGTAATCGCTCGTGGACAGAGAGGACAGGGAGAATTCCTCATATCCGGTGGAATCGCAGAGCGCGCGGCTCTGCCGGTTGATGGTTTCGACCGATTTTTCCCGTACCGGCCGATAAAGGAAGCCCGCCTGGCAGAAGCGGCATCCCCGGATACAGCCCCGGAAAATCTCGCACATCGCCCGATCGTGAACGATATCGATAAAGGGCACGACAAAGGAATCCGGATAGTAGAGGGTGTCGAGATCCCGGACAATCCGTTTGCGGACCGTCGCCGGAGCGCCGTCAAGCGGCGTCACCGCAGCGACGGTGCCGTCGCTGTTATAGGACACGTCGTAGAGAGAGGGCACGTATACCCCCTCGATCCCGGCGGCAGCCCGGAGAAACGCTCTCTTGGAAAAACCAGGCCCCTGCATCGACCGGTAGAGGTCGAGCAGCTCTACGTTGACCTCTTCCCCCTCTCCGAGGGTGAAGAGGTCGATGAAATCCGCCAAGGGCTCGGGGTTGCAGGCGCAGGGGCCTCCCGCAACCACGATCGGGCCCTCTTCCCGGTCAGCCGCCCGGAGGGGCAGGCCGGCCAGATCGAGCATATTGAGCACGGCGGTAAAGCTCATTTCGTACTGAAGGGTAAAGCCGATAAAATCGAAGTCCCGGATGGGATCCCGGCTTTCCAGGCCGAACAGCGGCACACCGTTTTCCCGCATGAGGGCTTCCATATCGGTGTCGGGCGCAAAAACCCGTTCGCACCAGACATCTTCCATCCGATTGAAGAGGCCGTACAGGATTTTCATACCCAAGTGAGACATGCCCACCTCATAGATATCCGGAAAGCAGAACGCGAACCGGATCCGGACCTGTTCCGGGTCCTTTGTGACGCTGTTCAGCTCCCCTCCAGCATAGCGGGCCGGCTTCTGGACTCTCCCCAAGAGAGATTCAAGCTCTGGATGCATATGTATTGTCTCCATTCTATGGCGTTAAACAATAAAAAGCCGATTCGGTTGCTATTATATCGTTTTTTGCCGCGCAATGCAACGCCGAAGCGGTGACCCGCAAACATTATCTTCTATATAAAGGCAAAAGCCCAGCCCTTCCTTGTACCGCATCCGGCTTTTTCAGGATAACGGGATGGTTTTGGGATGTCTGGCTTCCCGTCCGGATGCGGGGCGGCCCAATCCCAACCGCCAACGAAGCGGCGATGGCGGCGCCGCATAAAAAAGCAAGCCGGAGCAGTTATGCTCCGGCTTGCGGGGATCCGTTTTGCCGTTATCCAATGCAGTTCGGGCTAATCATCAAATGATATTGATTAAAGTGACCCATCCACAGATCTTCGACCCGTTCACGCCCGTCAAAAGTCAGGCGCTCCGGTTCCAGCTCTTCAATCCGGTCGAGTTCGCCATTCAGATAAGCCCGAATCCGCATGGACGTCGTTTTCAGACGGGTCTCCAGGCCGCCGTACCGCAGATCGATCACTTCCCAGCCAAACGGCTTATACAGCTTTGCCCATTCCCGGGCGTGCAGAGCATGGAGAGTCACCACCCGATCCTGCAGCTCCGGCAGTACGTCCTCCTCCATGCGGCGCAGTTCCCGGCGGTCATCCGCGTCATAGGCCGCTTTTAATTTCAGGCCGAACTTGGCTTTCACCTCGAGCACCTTGCAAAGCTGCAGAATCTGTTCAAACAAGCCGCGATAGATTTCCGGCATGGAACCCCGGCAGCACTCTTCGAGGGTGGCGCGCAGCTTTGCATAGTGCGCCTCCAGATCGATGGGTTCGGCATTGCGGTCGAACAGCCCCAGCAGCGGATCCTGCCAGAGAAGGTATTTGGAGGGGTTTTGCGGTTCCAGCGGAGCCAGATTGGGATCCAGGCAGTCGAGCGCGCATAACGCCGCCCACGCTTTCTCATCCAGCCCGGTAAACAGCCGGATGCTTTCCGCCATATGCGCTTCATCCGGTGCGGCGTAATACATATGCTCCGCATAGCGGACCAGCCCCGGCAGCACCGACAGATAATTGCATTCACCGCCATTGTCGTTCCAGATGCAGGCGAATACGTCGTGTATACCTTCCGCCTTGCACGCCCGCATAGCGGCATTGGTCGCCTTGACCGTGTGGTTATAGTTCTGCACCATCGCGCCGGTCCATGTGCAAAGGCCCCCGCCGAATACCGGAAGATTTCCGAATTTTTTGTGCCAGCCGATATACCCGTGATAGAACGCCTCGTCCTGGTGATAGTAATCCCAGTAGATTTGATCAATCCCCTCCGGAATCATGTCGGCCGCATCATCCGGCAGCTGAACACGCGGATCATAATAGCCGCCCCCATCGATATGCAGACGGAACAGCATATCCCCCCACATCATCGGCTTCAATCCCAGCCGGTCGGTGATGGCTTTCACCCTGACGATATGCTGCTGCATCAGTTCCGAGCGGGTATGGTAGCCGTATTTGTCCAGATGCCTGCCCAGCCCCAGCGTATGGGCTTCATCCATGCCGATGTGGATTTTCTTGGTGCGCACGGCGGATGAAATGGACCCGATCATCCGCTCCAGCAAGTCATAGGTTTTCTCCTGCCCCACCATGATGACCTCGGCCGTGTCGCGATAAGGCTCGGCAGCCTGCCATTTGAGGAACTGCTCCATATGGGCCAAGGTCTGTATACAGGGTATGAGCTCCACGCCGAGAGCGTCGGCGTAATCATCCATCTCCCGGATTTGATCCAGGGAATACCGTCCCCGCATATAGCCGAAATACGGTTCGCCTTCCACCTCATAGGTATCCTCTGTATACAGCATCAGGGTGTTGAGCCCCATCACCGCCATCTGCCGCAAAACATATTGTACTGTTTCCACCTTCATCACGGCATTGCGGGAGCAGTCAAACATGGCGCCGCTCGTATCAAACTGCCGGGTTTCCTCTATTTCGAAGGCGTCCTCTCCCCGTTCGGCCGAGGCGGCAAGCTGCCGCAAGGCTCGCAGTAGCGCGGGGATGTCGCGGTATTCGACCACAGCGGAGCCGTCCGCCGCTTTCACCCGAAGGGCATAGGGCTGCTCCGGCCGTCTTTGAAGAGACACCGGCATGCCTTCTTCAAAGGAGACCAGACCGAGCTCCTGTGCCGCCAGGCGAACCGCCTCTATCTCTTTTTCTCCCGCACCGATCAATCGTATAGATGCCATACTATCCATTCCTTTCAAAACTCGGCCATGGCTGTTTCAGCCGGCAGTCTGCATATTCATGGCATACCAGGTATTCACCCAATGAACCGCCAAACCGAAACCTGAGGGCAGCGCTTTTTCTTCCAGGGCCTCTCGCAGCATACGCTGCTCGGCGGCCCGGATTTTCGGCGGGAAGTTGGCATAAGTGATGAAGGCTTCTTCTCCCAGCGATTCGGGAGACCCCGTTTCGCAGCCGATGTTGATGGCGCAGTGATTGCGCCGCGCGGCTTCGATCAAGTAATCGGCTATATCCAGCTGATCTGCCGCGTTGGCCCGATAGGCCATCACCGTAATCGCGTCGCAGGCGTTGGTTACCACGTCGCCCATGATAACCTCCCGGCCGTTTTCGTCGATCGCCACCTGGCTGTCGTCGAACCAAGCATTGACGTCCAGTTCCAGCTGCAGGCCGTGGCGGTCGCACAACTCTCTGGTGTACAGCAGGAACCGCCGCATTTGGCTGCGGTATTTCAGATAATCGTCGGTCATGTCCGGCTCCAAATCCAAATGCACGCCGTAAAACCGCTGTTCTGCCGGCACATGGGCGTTGTACGCGGCGACGCCTTCAATATAAGATGTGATTTCGGGATACCCGGTACCGTCCGCAAACCAGGTCAGCGCCTCTTTCCCGCCGCGGCCCAATAAAGCGGCAACCCGCATATCGGTAGCCGTGCAGCGGCCGATGAATGCCGCCATTTGTTCGAGCGTCGCCTTATCCTTGACAGGAGCGCTTCCCCACGGCGCCATTTTGCCCGGATTCGCTTCCAGATAAATTTCGCTGATATGCTCTTTGACCAGCATATCGAAAGCCTTCTGCGCGGTTAAGCCGGTCTTCTTATCCGGCCGGGCCAGCAGATCCAGATCCCACCACCAGGTCCCCAGCGCCATCGCATCGCCGGCTTCCCGAACCTCCAGCAGCGGTCCGACATATTCCTCATACATATCCGTTCACCTTTCTTCTGATAGAATCCGTGTTTTATGGTTTTGCGGTCATGATCGTGTAAAAGGGCACTGCATGATGCAGCGCTATGCCAAACGATGCGCAGCCCGACTCATCCAGCATCTCCCGCAACTTTTTCTGCTGATCAATCAAATAGGCCGCGCCCATCGGGAAATAGGTAATGCTGCGCTCACCGGGCGGCATCTCGCTGGCATCGCCGGTTTCCGCCCCCAGAATCAGCTGGCAGCCATTCTTAGCCGCATAGCCGAGTTCCAGCTCTCCCAGTTCATATTGACCCTTGGCGGTGCGGCGATAAGACATGAGCGTCAGCTGCCGGCATTGCTTGGTGAAAATATCGAGAATACAGACATAGTCGCCGTTCTCATCGTACGCTTTCCATTCTTCTTTCAGAAAGGCGTTGATATCAAAGGTCAGTTCCACGTCATAAAAATCGCAGTATTTCCGCATCCGAATCAGATAGTCGGCGCAATCCTGCAGATTGGTTTCCAACCCCTCGCCGCCTTTTTCCCAGTCCGGTTCAAGGTCGATATGGACGCCGTACAGCTTCTCGTCGTCTCCGGAAGCACGCGAATTGAAATCCGCAATCAGGCGTACCCAGCGTTTAGTCGCACGGTATTCCTGAGATTCGTCATCCTTGCGGGCCCATTGGGCATAGGCATTATCCACCATAGCCGTGAGCATCGACACCCGAATGCCGTACTTGGAACATTTCTTGATGAACCCGCGCAGTTCCATTTCACTGACGAAACCGTCCTTGAGCTCGCCTTTGTTGGCAATCTGGCTTTCCAGATCCATGTAATACTGCATGCCCAGATAAATCTCGGTGACCCCGTTTTGAATCAGCATGTCAAGGAGCATATCGCTGCTCATGTCGCTGTCCGGCGAGATGCCTTTGATCATCCGGCAGTCCCATACCCACATGCCGACAGCGGGATTTCCCTTTTTATCGGACTCTTTGCGGAAGTTGAGTTTTTCGCCTTTATACAGGCTGCCCGGCACGAAATTCGGATCCCCCGACTGAACCGGGGCAATGGAGAAGCCGGACGGAATCGTTAATTTGTCGAGAGGCGGCGTTTCAATATCATACGACGGCTGGCCGCCCGGACGGGCTGAGGGCTCCGCCGACACCGACGTTCCGCTGCTTTCCGGCTCGCCGGAGGCGGCGGATGATGCATCCTGACTGGACGTTTCCCCCGTCTGGCAGCCCGCTGCCAGCAGCAGCACACCGGCCGCCAGCAGCGCCAGGAACCGATTAAAGACCGTTTTGAGACGTTGATTCATACGGTACATTCCCTTCCTCGGAGATAAAATCTCGTCTGAGCGATATCACGGCGATGACTGTTATTCTTTTTTCTTCTTTTTGACCAGTATGACGGACATCGTGATCACAGCCGCCAGAAGCCCCACAACCACCACGCCGCCTGCAATCAGCCCGACTGTATAACGGGCCGGCCAGCTTAATGGTTCTACATCCAAGGAAGACGGGCTTCCGTCCTCCCCGCCTGCAGAGGTCGTGTGCTGCTCATCGTTGGCCGAAGTTCCCTGCGAGGCTTCCGACACGGTCGTTTCCGGAGGAGGCGGCGCGGTGGTTTCCGGTTCGGAAGTGGGATAGGTTTCCGCGCCCGGCTCCACCCCGGAAACAAAGGCGAATTCCCGTATGATGGCCTCTTCGCCTCCTACATAAAACGCTACGTGCTGAAATTTATCGAAACCCTCGAAAAAGAAATCGCCCGGATCCAGCACCCCTTTATATGTACCGCCCGGAATGGTCTCATTCTTTTCACCGGTTGCCTCGATTCCCAGTGCTTTCGCCAAATGCTGCGTAAAGATGAATTCACGGTTGCCGTTCGGATACACACTCTCCTCAAGATCGCGGACAAAGCCGATGTTGATCGTAATATTCGCATCCGAATCCCCCACAACGGTGAAGTCGTAGGCGATCATCTGGCCCTTGTGATAGGTCATATCGAAATAGCTCACCGCATTGCCGCCATCCATGGTCGGCGACGTTTTCAGCTTCCATCCGCCCTCTATCTTGACGGGAATCATGCTGCTTTCACTCGACCATTCTTCCTTCGGCAGCATATCCCTCACCACCGTTTTGGCCGATGCAGGCCACGCACACATCACCCCCGCCAATACGATGCTCAATACAGCGCTCCCGAGTTTTCTGCTCTTCATTTACTTGTTCCTACCTTTCTGCAGGACCATCCGGTCCAAGCCGTCATAATTTGTTGCGTTGAATCGCACACCTGTTTACCCCACAATGCCGGTTTGCTCAATGGACTGGATGAAAAAGCGCTGGCATACAACATATACAAGCAGCAGCGGCAGGATCACCAACAAGGTGGATGCGGCAAAGATGATGGACTGATATGCCTCAAAATCTGCCGGAGAAATAAAACTATAGCCTCCGCTTCCCACTTTCGTCTGCACGTCGTAGCCGAGCGACTGCAGGGTGCGCGCGAGAGTGGGATAGTTGCCGGCGAAAAGCGGTGTATACGAATTTTCCGCCCACTGCCATACAAACGAAAACAGAAAAATCGTCACCATGGTAGGCAGGCCGCTGCGCAGCATGATTCTGGCAAACACTTGAAACGCTCCCGCGCCGTCAATGGCGGCCGCTTCGTCGATTTCCCGCGGGATGCCGCGGTAATACTGCCGTGCAAGGAAGATATACAGGCCGCACCGCGGTCCGGTGGCGGTGATTCCCAGCAGCACGAACGGCGTCAAACCGTTAATCAGGCCAAAGCTTTTAAAATTGAGATACTGCGGGGTGAGGAGAATCTGAGTGGGAATGACCATGAGTATTACGACCAGCACAAACAGCAGATTGTGACCCTTGAACCGAAACCGCGCAAAGCCGTATCCCACCACGGTGCACGATAAAGCCTGCATCAAGCCGACCAGGGTGCAAAGCCAGGCGGTGGAGCCGATGGATTTGAAATAATCCAAATATTTCGTTGCATCGGCATAATTGGTGAGGGTGAAGTGCTTGGGAATGGCTTTGACCGTGCGGTCATATAGGTCGGTGGGAGTCATAAACGACATAGAAATTTTGTTGAGCAACGGGCTGATGATGATGTAACAGATACTCAAAATAAAGACGAATCGAAATAGGTTCAGCAGCGTCTGCACCAGATGGCGCCGCGTAAAGGCCCGCCGTATACGCTCAGTCACGATAATACACCTTCCTCGAAATCAGGGCAAAAGTCACGCCCAGCACCGCAAAGATCATGATAAAATACACCCAGGCGGTCGCCGACGCAATGCCGAAATTCTTCAGACTGGTCAGATCGCTCCAGATGGACTTGATCAGCGGATTGTTGATATTGGTGAACGAGTCAATAACGGTGTACACCACATTGAGCAAAATATAGGGACCGCTCATAGGAAAGGTGATTTTCCAGAAATTCACCCACGCTGTTGCGCCTTCTATATTGGAGGATTCATAAATCGACGGAGAAATCGTATTCAGGCCGCCCAGAAAAATGATGATCTGAATGCCGGACTTGGACACGATCCCGCTTATATTGGAGGCGGCGGCCGCTACGAACTGGGTGATGTTATCCGGCAGGCTTCCGGCAAACAGCGTGTTGATAAAAGCCAGCGCCGAATCGGTGGCCTCCATCGCCCCGGCGCTCACCGCCGGATCCCGGTCCATCACCATATTCATGATCGAATTCGAATCGATAACGGCAAATACCCCGGACGACACAATCACCGGCAGGAAAAAAATCGCACGGGCCAGGGTTCGTCCGCGGAACGACTTGTGCAGGATAAGGGCTGCAAAAAAGCTGAACGGCACCACAATCAGCGTATCCCGAAGCGTCATCTGAAACGATTCGATCATCTTCTGGCGAAAGGCGGTGTTGACCATGAGAATATATCGGTAATTCTCCATACCTTTCGGCACCAGCATATAACCGCTTTCAATGATCTGGACGTCATGGAAGCTGATGACGATCGACTGCACAATAGGGATGCCGATGAACAGCAGGAATCCTATGAGAAACGGTGCGATAAACGCATATCCCACCCGGTCCCGCCGAACCATCAGGTCGTGTTTCCTTCCTTTGGCGTTCATCCGCTCACCCCCCGTATCTGTGCGTAGCTCCTCGCATCCACCCGGATGCCCTCCGGCAGCTCGACTGCCTCATCTCTATAATTGACCACAATGGTTACGCCGTTGTCGTAGGCAACCCGTACGACCCCGCCGTCGGATGCATAAGCGGTCATAACCCGGCCATATACCGGAGCGAGCGCTTCTGTGACCTCATCCGCAATCCGGCAGACCTTAGTCAGCTGACTTGCCGCGCTGACCGATCCATAGGAGTCGTATGCGGTATCCTTCATCAGGGCGTTGTCCGCCGCCATCAGCGTTGCATACGGAGCTGAGCCGGTTTCGATGCACTTGAGCCGATACAGCTCCAGGTCGGTTGCCCGATTGAGCGAGGTAGCCGCATACCGCACGCTGCCCGACAGAACGGCCTGAACAAAAGGCACCGTTTCCGTGACCAACGGATGCGCATTGGCCTGCATGGGGATGCCGTATGCGTAATCCGTATAAGGCAGCACATAGGCGTTGACCCCATCGGTCATCCGATGCAGATCCGCTTCCTGCAGCCTGTTCAGCAAGTCCTGCACGGCTGCCAGCGCAGCATTCCGGGACACATACTGCTCTTCGGAAAAATCAGCCGACAGCTCCCGGCCTATGTAAGGAAGGCTCACGCCGTTCAGTCCGTATCCTCCCGCTTTATCGGCCGCACGGGCCGCCATATCGACCATGACGGCGGGCCGGACCACATACCCAAACGGCTTGTCGGCATCTGTGTTGAAATTCGCGGGACTGTAAGTGGGTCTGTAGGCTTTTTCGCTGACCACCGTCCGGGCGACGTCGCGAGAAGCGCTGAACCCGTCAAACGGAAGATCGCGGTACACATATTGGAAAACCGTGTCGGGAAACAGTTCCACGCCGTTTGAGCGGCAGTCGTTCAGCAGGGATTGAAACGCCTTGTCTCCGCCTAGCACCCTCTCAGCCTTGAGCTGCGAAGCCGGACCGGATTTGATGCCGCCCTTCTGCCAGCCCGAATACTGTATCACCAGCCGATTCTCTGGCAGGGAAGCGGCGAGCTTGTCAATCAGCTCCTTCGCCTGCTCGAAGGTGGTCAGCGCATGGAGTTTTTCTTTCGGGAACCCCAAAAAGGGTTCGACATCGTCGATCGCCCCGAGGATCTGCACCACCGCCGGCACCGTGGTTTCCGCAACCGCCGTCAGCCGGCCGTCCGCTATCAGCTGTTCGCGGTAAGCGGCGGCGATATCCATAAAATCGCGGCAGACCGCGGGGAAAGTAAAGGTGACTTCGATGGGGCTTAAATCCGCATGATCTGGATAGCTGCGCACGGTATCGGTATCGGTAGGAAGCAGCTTGGTGGTCGCGTAATCCAGCAGCTTAAAGCGGAATCCCGCCGTGCCGACCGGTTTGTCCGCCGTATGCGGCGTCACCAGCAGGCTGGCGCTCGCCGCGCCTTCCGTCGCCTCGGCCAAGAAGCCCCCGTCTGCATTGATCAGGCCGTACAGCGGAAAATATACGGTTTCCTTCACCGAAGTGCGGGCTGTACGGTAAAGCGAATAGTCTTCCCCAAAGATTTTTTCCTCGTAATCGGACACCGAGGAGGATACGGTTCTTCCAAGATCCATGATCGCGCCGGATCCGTCCGGAACGACAACCGTTGTCGAGGAAGCTCCGCCGTCCGTATTCCAAAACGGAAGCAGGACGATGCTTTCCACCTTCAGCAGCCCCAGCGTGCTCATCTCGTCGGTACGGGCCCGCACCCGCAGCTGCCCGTTCTCCAGCGTATATTCTACCGGCAGAAGGAAATGGCTGTTATCCGATCCCCCTTCCTGATACCCGGTCAGCTGGTTATCCCTGTTTCGATCCTCTTGGGTATACCCGATTTTCTCGAAATAGGTCCGTAAACGGTTGGTTTCGAGAACCGACGGATTGTTCTTCAATATGTAAATCCGCTGGAGCTGTTCCAGCTTTGAGTAGCTTTCTTTCAGCGTGCTCAGCACCTGCTGATCGCCGATCAGGGATATATCCGCTAAGGTGTAATATCGGCTGAAATACAAAACTTCATCATCGGACAATTGCTTCACGATCTCATTATATCGTTCTTCCGTGAGCGCCTGAGGGTACAGTTCCTGTTTGGCGGTGCGTCCGAACAGATATTCCACCCGCAGTCCATTCTCCATCGGGCTGGTTTTCACTTGACCGAACTTCATGCAGTCGTCGAAGGAATACATGGTCTTTTCCGACTCGTTGGCGGTGATGACGTTGGCATACAGCAGCGAGGTATAATGCCCTTGAGACAGCAGGTCAAAATCCATCCGATTCTGCGGATTGGAGTACCAGATCTCCCCCGCTGCGTTTTTCACGGCCAGTTCACCGGTCGTTTCGTGGTAATACAGTACGGTGCCGCGGCTTTCGGCAACGCGCTGCATATGATCCAGCCCGAGAAGCTCGGCAGACTGTTCCAACGCCTCGGAATTCGTGGGCCAATCCGCGATAACCGCCTGGGTAAGCTCGGGAAACAGCCGTGTATCCGAAGTCCCGCCGGCCAGCAGCAAGGCGGCCAGACCGCCGGCTGTCAGCACGACGGCCAGCAAGCGATATAACCATTTGCGCATACACTCACCTCCTCAGCTGCAGTTCAACATAAACGCCCCGGACATAGGAAATCATGTCATCCACTATACTCAAAAAAAGCACAGCCAGAAAGGCGATGAACACCATGGCGGCGACCGTCATAATCAAAGCGAACAGTGCCTGCCGGACCGAAAACTGATGTATGGTGACCATGCCGGAAAACAAAAGCAGCAGCGACAGCACAACGCCCAATGTCGTGACGATGCCGAGGAATGTCCCCTCCTCCGCCACCAGCACCCGGCTGAGCAGCACGCCGATCAAGGCGGTGACGGAATACGGCATGGTTGCATAGCAGGTGGCCATAAAAATATCACGGAACCGCCCCTCGCCATCCATCAGCACCGTGATCGACCAGTTGGCGACACACCACAGCAGAACCGGGATCAGGACATTGGCCGCGGTACGGAGGATATGGAATTCCTTCAGGTTCACGACCGCAAAGCTGAGGCCGGTATACACACTCTGACACACCATAGCCGCCAGCATCAGCAACAGCAGTATCAGGCAGGAAATCAGATTCCCTTTATTTTCAAAACGCAGTTCATAGAAGCCGCGTATGGGATGGGACAGAATGGTAAAGGAATAGCGGAGCCCGCCAAGCACTTTTTTCATATCCGGATCCATTCCTTTCTGACCGGGAGGTTGGGTAGCGCTGCCGCGCATATGACGAGACATCCCGCGGCGGCAGAGGTATTGTGATGGCTTTCAGCCATCACAGCGCTTTTTTAAAAAAGCGGGATTTTTCCCTTTGTTTATTTTTATTGACTGTCTTTTTTCCGCTGCTTCCAGCGCCGTATATACCGTCTGATCAAGGGGACGGCCACGACCACAGCTATCACCGCCAGCACGATGGCGGCCGGCACAAAATACTGCTGCATCTGCGCCGCACGGTACTGTTTGAACGCTTTCGAGTACCAAGCGCTGTTCTGACTTTCCTCAAAGAGCCGCATGGCCGTTTCATATTCGCCGCTTTGATACGCAATTTTGCCAAGTCCCACATAAGCCAAGGCGTATCCCGCACTTTGCTCGAGCACCGCTTCCCAGGCCGCCTTGGCATCCTGGAGATTCCCGCTGTATTCAGCGCCGAGAGCCTGATGCACCGATCGCGCGAATGCGGTCTGCCGATATACGCATATGCTGCGGGTACCGGTATCGGCAACATAGAGATAGTCGCCCTGCTGCGTTACCGCCACCGGCATGCGCAGCCCTCCCGTCGTCACATCCGGACCGGAGAATGCATACAACAGATACCCGTCCTGTGAATAGGTGAATATATGGCTGCGGTTGTTGTCCAGAAGCGTAAAGGTCCCGTTTTCTCCGCGGGAGACGTCCGTGATATGGGAAATCCCCGTATAGCCGCCCAAATTGCGGTCCAGCACGGCGAGATCCCCCACCACCGGTCCGTAACCGTTGCGATCCATGATGTCAGATCCGCGATAATTGATGCGCCGCACGACCATGCCCTGATCGCTGCCTTTTCCCGATTCAATGTCGCCGCGCACCGCGTTTTCATCCATGGCGGCCAGTGTTGCGAACAAATAGCCGTCTGCGTCCAATTCGATGTTATTGTATTCAACTGGCACGAAATCCTTCATGCGTTCCCTTTGTATCGCGGTTGAAAAGCGGCGCCAAAGCAGTTCGATGGTGCTGTATTTCACCTTGCCGGCGGCAAGAAATCCGGTAAAGGTGCCGTCCGGCTCGAATTCCACGATGCCCTCGTTGATATTGATGGCTACGACATGGATTCTTCCGGTTGGATCCACCGCCAGCTTCGAGGGGCGGTATCGTTCGGTGAATTCCTCTTTAATGATGTTGGTGGTTTCCACAGTGGGCGCCGGGATAACAAGTTTTTCCCGGAACTGCGCATCGAGGTGAAGAACCTCTTTCGTTTTGCCGTCGCATATATACACGTCCGAATCGGTATCGACAAATATGCCAAGGGGTTCTTCAAACCGCACATAGCGGCCGTCGGACGCCGTATACCCTTCTGCCGTCTGCAGCAGATTCAGGTTTTTATCCAGCACCACAATGCGGTTATCATCGTCTTCCCGTCCGCTCACCGCCGCATAAACGCGGCCGTTTTGGTCGGCAAACAAATCGTTGATTTGCCGGAAATCCGACAGCCCGAGATCCACGCCGGTGATCCGCCCCTCGAGCGTATACGGAGCCGGACAGTCCGAAACGTTCCCCCACAAACTATAGGTATAGCTTGGAAACGCGCGTTCCTCCACCTTCTCGGCGGACGCTGTCAGGATGCAGGCGGACGCTGTGAACAGCGCCGCCATCGTACAGGCAAGCTTTCGAATTTCCATACGCGCATCCCCCTTTTATTCTTTAATACCCGATGCGGTCATAGTGTCCATGATATTGCTTTGGGTAATGATGAAAATCGCAATCGGAACGATCATCATCACCACGCTGACGGCTGCCGAAGCCCCCGCGCGGCGGACTCCGCCCGCGGCGATCTGGCCAAGCGCATAGGTCAGGGGTTTGAGCTGCTCGCTACGGATGGAAACGCCGCCGTTGGCATTCCACAGACTCTGGACAGAAAAAATAATCAAGGTCATCCATGCGGATTTGACGCTGGGCATAACCACACTGAAAAATATCCGGACCTCACCCGCCCCATCGATCTTGGCCGCTTCCAGGATGGAATCATGAACATTGCCCATAAACTGCTTCATTAAGAACAGGCCGAGCGATGATCCGATAGCCGGAAGGATCAGGGAGGCGTATGTATCCACCAGATGCAGGTTGGACAGAATGATGAAGTTTGGAATCGAGGTGACGGTCGGCGAAAACATCAGGGTCAGCACCACCACCGAGAAAAACAGGTTCCGGCCGTGAAACCGGTGTTTTTCCAGTACATATGCCGCCATAGAAGAGAAAATCACATGCAGTCCCGTTCCGGCCACGGTGACAAACACCGTGTTGAACAGATAGCGCGACATGGGTACCCAGGTGTTGTTCATCAGGCTGCCGAGATCCAAAAAATTATCAAAGGTCGGATTCTCCACGAAAAAGCGCGGCGGATACAAAAACAGTTCACTGAGCGGCTTAAAAGCATTGTTGATCACATAGAGTATCGGAATGATCATGACCACGGAAAAAGCAGCCAAAACCATCAAATTGAGCAGATCTCCGGCAACGCTTCGGTTTTGTTTCACTCTCAGCAGATGCCGGAACAACCGGCTGACCGGACGGCCGTGTCCCGGACTGTCCCGCCGGACCGCCGCTGCCTGGTCAGAGGCGATTATGTCTTTATTGCGCATCGGTTTGCCACACCTCTCCGTTTTCCTCACGCCAAGCCATTCAGGCGTGTGATCTTGCAATTTCAGCACTACCGGCCGACCCGGTCAATGAGCTTATTCACGAGCTGCCGTGCGACGATCATGATGACAAACAGCACCGTCGCCATGGCCGAGGCATACCCCAATTCAAACCTCTGATACCCCACGTCCGCCATCAGGTTCACAATGGTGGTCGCCACGTTATCGGTTGAAGGATATCCGGCCAGCGCAATCGTCACATCATGGATCGAAAACGCCCCCGATATGCTCATCACCACGCCGAACATCAGCTGCGGCTTCATTACCGGCAGGGTCACATACCACAGTTCCTGCCAGCGGTTGCGCAGACCATCGAGTGCAGCAGCTTCATACAGCTGCTGGTCCACATTCTTAAGCCCTGCCACAAAAGACAGGAACCCGGCCCCCATGCTGCTCCACAGCACGCACAAAGTAATAACCAGCTTGATATACCGCACATCCGACAGCCACTCGATCGGCCGGTCAATGAATCCCCAACTTTGCAGAAAACCGTTGACATAGCCGTACGTATCGCCTGAAAACAGCACGCCGAATACCACATAGATGGACCCGGCTATGGCCGGCGAATAGAAAATCAGCACGAACAGCATCCGCAGTTTGGAGTTGACCTCGTTGATCAGCCACGCCAGCGAAAAGGACAGGATATATCCAAGCGGCCCGGTAATCAGGGCGAATACCAGCGTGTTCTGCACAGCCGTGGGAAATACCGTGTCTTGGGTAAACATCCGCATATAGTTGTCCAGCCCCACAAACCGCAGGGGCTCGTATATGTTGTTGTAAGTGAAGCTGTAAAACACCGAGGTGATGACCGGCAAGACGGTAAAAAGAATGAACGACAACGCAAACGGCAGTAAAAACAGATAGGATACCCGCTCCTTCCAGATCTGCCTCATGAATCGTCCAACAACGGTGGTTTTAGCAGGACCGCTCATGGCGTTCCCTCCTTTCCGCTTCAAAAATGCAATCCGAATTCCTTGCGTTTTTGCTTGATTTCATCGTTGATGACCTGCGCATAGGTCAGGATGGACTCTCTGGCATCCATACGGTTGGTTTCCCGGGTCGCCGTACGGAACGCATTGTTGATGTAGCGCGGCAGATAATACCCGCCCGGCACCTCCGGGACCGCTTTCGCCCATTTTGCCTGCTCCGACAGCACGCGGAAAGTCTGCGAGGTCCAGTCAAGATTGCCCATGGCTTCGAGATTGGCGGTCGGATATCGCGCCGAAGCGCCCAGCAGACTTTCCATCTCCTTGCCGAAATAGGTCTGCGCGTCGGCGCCGGTCCACCATTTCATGTAGTCCCACGCCGCTTCCTTGTGCTTTGATGCCGCCAGAAGCACTACGCCGGTTGAGGACGAATAGCACGAATGGTCTACCTCGCCGTTCTCCTGTCTGGTACCGGGCACCATAGCCATCTCCCACATCCCCTTGATCTCCGGCGCGGAAACCGCCAGCGTGTTGTATAAGGTGTAATCGGCAATCGCAATCGGGGATTCGCCGGTTCGGAAGCGGTTCGCCAGGTTGAAGATGGCCGGCAGTCCGCCGCGATTATACAGGTCGGTCCAGTATCGGAAGGTCTCCACCGCCACTTCCGTATCCAGCGCCGTGGCAGTAAAATCGTCCGTGTAAAAAGATCCGCCCCGCTGATACAGCAGCATGGCAAACGACCCGAGGCCATTGGTATTGGCATTGGCCCCTGTTTCCATGAGGATCGACATATTGTTTTTCTGCAGGGTCGGGAGACAGCGCCGCAGATCGTCCCATGTCCACGGGTTTTCCAGGGTAGGCGCCGCAATACCGAGCTGCTCCAGAATATCCGTGCGGTAGAACAGCATTTGGAAGGTCTGCTGTTCGGGCAGAGCATACAAGCCGTTTTCATAGGTGAATGGGACATAGGCACTTTCCTGGAACCGGGAGAGCACCTCGTCCAGCTCCTCCTCGGGGACCAGCTCGCGCAGGTCCGTCAAAACCTTGCGCATGGCAAAATCCACCGGCTGACCGACCCCGGCCCCCATGAGCACATCCGGCCCGTTTCCGGTTGCGAGGGAAGGCAGAATGGTATCGGCCGCCACGATCTGCAGCTGTACTCCTACGGTTTTGCCGTAGCTCTGCTTGGACAGGGGCTGATAGAAGGAACGGATCATGTCGTTATAGATGGACGCCTGATCCCGTCCCGATACCGACCATACCGTGATGACCTCATCGGTTTCGTCGGACAGGGCATCCAGGCTGGTGTAGTCCTCAAAAAAAGAGGCAAAAAACAGTTTGACTCCATACCAGAGCCGGTTGAAAAAGCCAGTATCGGCCGGCAGAAAGGCCGAGCCGGGCGCCGCGAGCTGAATGGTATCCAGATCGAGGGGCCGGGCGGCCGCATCCGCCACCCAGTCGTTCAGGGCGGCGATATTGTCCTTGAAGAACGAAAAATTGGAGGCGATCTTGCCGGTATCGTCTGCAAAGGTGCGCAGCTGAATCGCCAGCTTTCGCAAGCATTCCAGATCGCTGCCCGCCGCTCCGGAAACGGCCAGGACCTGATCCGCGATGTCGTCCAATTCGGCCGCCTGAAGCCGCATCTCCCCAATCGTATCCGGGATCAATTCATCCAGATTGTAGTCGCGATAGCCGTCCGGCGAGGCGCTCATAATCATGAGCAGTTGCCGGTAAATCTCATTGAGTTTTTGGATGCAGTCCGTTGTACGCCCGAGCAGCGCCGCAAAATCCCCCAGACTGACGGTAAGCGATACGGTATAGGATTGGCCCGCCTCGAAGTAGAACTTATACGGCGTTCCGTCCCGGTCTCCGAGCGCCAGCATCTGCCAGCCCCGCTTATACACAAATCGCAGGTTCTCCGCCTCCATGAACGGCGTCTCCCCGTTTATCTGCAGGCTGCGGGTCGCATAAAAGCCCTGGGAATAATTCTGCCGGCAGCGCAGGCGGATTTCGTACATCCCGCTTTCTTCCACCTGCATGTTCCAGGCCAGTGTGCTGCCGGCCACCGTCCATTTTTCGCCGCCAATGACGTTCAGGCTGATCTTGGTCCCCTTGGATGGGGTCGTAGCCGGGGTACTGCGGTCCGATATGGCAAACAGGGTCGGATCGTTCTTCCACGCGGCCAGCTCCGCCTCCATGGGCTCCAGCGACACCGCCGCATCCGCCGCATCCGCGTGCGCGGCGGCATACTGTTCATACGGCACCGGCTGCTCCGGCTGCACAAAGCGAAGCCTGCGGATACGCAGAGTGGACTGTATCACCGTGATCTCCAGCGTCTGGCTTTCTTTCAGCGTGAACAGCAGCGGCCCGTTTTCATAGCCTGTGCTATCCGTGACCGTGGCTGTCAGCCATCCACGCTCGGCAAACGGGATTTCCTCCTGCGGCAGGCGGATATCGTTGCCGCGGCTGTCCTCTCTCTGAGCGCCCACCTTATCCCGCCAGCGGCGGCGCAGCAGGATGTTCTCCGCTGCATGCGAAGGCGCCTCGCCGTCTAAAGTCAGCGCAAGCTGAATGTTCTGCGTGCTGTTCGGCAGCGGATCATATTCGATCTGCAGGGCGTATACTCCAGGGGCGGCCTCAAGCGTCAGCGCCAGATGCCCTTCCTCGTCGATGCACACGCTTTCCCCATCCATCCGGGCGCCGGTCATCTCTTCCGGCGCTGCTCCATTGGAAAACGATACGTCGACCGGTGCAAGCACCTGAACGGCCGCCGCCTGTTCCGCGTTTTTCTGTGTCTCCGCGGGACGAACCGCACAGACCGGCTGGACAGGAAATCCCAAACAAAGCGCCAGTAGGCACACCGCCCCGGTTATTCTGCGAAGGCGCATGATGTCAACCCTCCCCTGGAAATATCAAGCGTGCGAAGTCAGTTCTTGTTTTTCAGCTGTTCCTTTAAGATCGCGGTATACGGACTGTCATCGATGAGCGCCTGCATCTCCGGCGCCAGCCCGTTGATCATCGAAGACGGCGTGCCGCCGCCTTCCAGAAAAGAGGTGCTCAAATCTCGGAAGGATTCAAATATGCCCGACCGGCTTACATCGTTCGACTTCATGCGCCAATTCAAGAGAATATCCGCATAGACTTCAGCCGACCTTTCGTCTCCGCACAGTTCCTCCGCGCGCATTTGGATTTCCTGTTTGCGGCTGAGCGTTTCATCCGGAGCATACAGCGCCGCATATACAATCAGTGCCATCTTAGCCTGTTCGTCGCTGATGGTTTTCGGGATGAACATGGCATTGCCGCCCATGCTGGGGTCGAGATAATCGGTTCCGGACGGCCCGATCGGGAAATAGGTCAGACCATACTCGGAACGGTCGATATTATTTTTTTTCGCGTAATCATTGACATACTCATCCAGAACCCACTCCTCGCACAGCAGCATCCCCAGCTTGCCGGACGCAAGATATTCGGCGGCCTTTTTATAGCCGAAGGCCGTCAGAGATTTATCGGTGTTGCACATGTTGTTGAACACCTCGACAGCCGCCAGCGCTTTCGCGTCGGTGAGTCCCAGTTTCAGCAATCCGTTCTCATCCTGTTTGACCACCGCACCGCCGTTGGACATGACCATACCCGCCATCACCATATCCGCGCAGGTCGTTCCGACTCCCCACTGCACCATTTCACCGGCAGAATCGTATTTGACCAGCTGCCGCGCATAATCCTGGAAGGTGGCGAAATCCCACTTTTTCCCCTGATCGATCAGTTCATTCGGATCGGTCAAACCGGCGGCACGGAACAGCTTCTTGTTGTACAGGCAGGCGACCTGCACGGCATCCCGTTCACGGCTGAAGCCATAGATCGACGTGCCGTATGTCATATCGCCGGCAACCACCTTGCTCCAGGTACCATCAGTAAAGTCAATGCCGATTTCCTTGCTGAGCTGGCTGACATCCCGGATGGCCCCCGCCTGAATCCAGCTGCCCGCATACCACGGCGTCGCTTCCATGATATCTCCGAAAGGTTTTTCGCCCATGATGGTGGGGGCCATGTTCTCCCAGTAGTTGCCGGCGTCCACTTCTTTGAATTCCACATTGACGTTGAACGCCTTCTTCACCTCGTCAATCCGCTTGAGCAGACGGTCGGTGTCGCTGTTTCGCCCGGGAACCATTTCGTCGGTTTTGATGTATGTAGACGCTATGGTTACCGTTTTTCCGCCGAAATCATATCCCTGCGGATTGAGGGTACTGTCATGGACGCTGGAACTTGTTTTCGTGTCGGATACGGATCCGCTTTCCGAAGGATCTGCCTGGCAGCCGGCCGCACTGATTACAAGCAGCGCACCCGCTAATCCTGCACAAACTGCTCTCCACCGTGTTTTCATTCTCTCACTACCCTTTCTGTTTCTAACGCATCTAGGTTTTGCGGTTGATTAAATCCGCTAAATACCGTATACTTAGATTTGGATCATGGTTTTCCGACAAACATTCGTAATTTCAGGAGGGTAATCCTAATGCAAAGGGATATCTACGAAAGGCACATCCATGCAGACCCCGATTTACCGCTCCTTCTTTTCGACGGCGTATCCACACAGCGTGTCACCAACAAATATCTGCATTGGCACGAAGATATTGAAATTCTGCAGTTTATCGAAAATTCCGGGATCGTTTTCTGCAACGGCCAGTCTGTCGAACCGCAGGCCGGGGATGTGGTGATCGTCAAGCCCAACTCCCTGCATACCGTGTGTACCAAGGCGGACCGCGTCAGCTATTATTGTCTGATTGTGGATCAATCCTTTTCCAACCGGCAAAAGCTGCCGCTCTCCTCCCTGTCTTATCAGATGCTGGTGCGGGGAGATTCCTATATTGACCGGATGTTTTTTGAACTGACCAGCGAGTTGTACGAAAAGCCCGACTATTACAAGCAGCGGATACGGGCCAACGTCACCAATCTGCTGATTCATGTCTGCCGTCAGTATCAAGACAACAGCAGCCAGCTTCCGAAACAGTCCGGCAATCAGAAGGAAGCCATCGTCAAGGATATCATCCGGTATCTGCAGCACCATTTCACCGAAAAAATATCCATCGATCTGCTTTCCCGTGAACTGGGATTCAGCTATTCCTATCTGTGCCATATTTTCAAAGAAGTTACCACGCTCACCATCGTGGAATACACGCAGCAGCTGCGCTGCAATTATGCCATGCAGCTGCTGTCTACCATGGGACTGTCCGTAAGCGAAGCGGCGGAGCGGGCCGGATTCAACAACGTTTCGTATTTTTCAAAAATATACAAGCGTTCTATGGGGCATCCGCCGTCCAAAGAGGCACGTCAGGACCGTCACGATTGACGGCGTTTGTTTTCGTATAGGGAAGCGGCAGCCCGGTCGGAAGGCCGGGCTGCCGCTTTTACGGTTAAACCTTCGCCTTGATACGCATTTTTTTCGCTTTGCACCGTCTGCAGGACCATACCACCGCTCCGCTTACCGCTGCCACAGCCAGCACGGGGACGGCCGAACCGGAAGCCCCGGTATTGGGGCTGCCGTCTGTCTTGACTTCGCTTGCGGTGACGTTTTTGGCGAAAGCCAATTCGCGGAAGGTCACCGTCGCGCCCTTGCCCACTATGCCGCAATCCCACCAGCTGTAACCTTCGGTTTTGAATACAGCGGGAATCGCATCGTCGAGACAGATGACGCCCTGATAGTGCCCGGCGGGCAAACGATCCTCTCCGTATACCGGATCCGCGATCGGCTTTACGCCGGCCACAGCCGCGATATATGGGGTCAGCGTCAAGGAGTCCTTCCCGTTCGCATAGGTCCGGGCCACTTCCTTGTCGCCTTCCTGGCGCAGACCCGCACGCAAATGGATGCCGGCCTCCCCATTTTCAATGATAAAGTCGTAGCATAGCAGCAGGCTGTTTTCACCGATTTTGGTATAGCCGAAATAGCCGCGGGCCGACGCATCGGCTGCGCTCTCCGGCACCGACAGTTTCCATCCGGAGAGGAGATCCCCCTCAATGACAGCGTTGCGGTCCTCAAACTCTTTGGACCACTTCTCCAAGGATTCCGGAAGGAGATTCACCAGCGTCTCTTTCTCCGGAACCGGTTCTCCGCCTGTGCCGTTATCCGTCACATCCGTTACGTCGATCAGCCGCAGGCTGCGCACCGTGAATACGGAACCCGGAGTCGACCATGCCGCGAGTGTTTTGAGCGTCGCCTCTCCGGCTGGCCAGTCGGACGGCTTAACCACACCCGTATAGGTGCCGGCCGGCAGCTTATCCTCGTCGATCAGGGTCACCTGATGCTTTTTGGCAATGAGCGCGGCTATATTCACCGCACTGTCGGCAAAATTCTGAGACAGATTTACGCCGCCTTCGGCAACTGTAAAGTCGTAAGCCAAATAGGCTTCAAAACCCGAGAAATCCAAAAGCTGGTCATAGTAAGCTTCCGATATCCAGGCGCCTGCCTCTCCGCTGCGGGTATAGGTGGTCTGCCCCTCCGCTTTAACCGGCTCATTGACCCCCAGCGCATCGTACATGTCGGTCATGCCGAGATCGATGGACTTCCGATACGCATAAGTGATATTCCCGTCGGTCATCGTTCCGCCGGTGTCATCCTCGCCGCCCGATTCCTCCTCGATGGCAAAACGGAGCGCCTTGATTTCCACGCGGGTGTAAGCGTTGATCTTCAGCAAAATCTGGGCGCACCCCTGTTCGGCGGACCAAACCGGGGACAGATCGGCATACCCTTTATAGACGGCCGCCGGCAAATAACTGTCGTACAGCCCGCCGCCCTGCTTCTGGACCATGATCGCCGTCCACGCATTGCCCACGGTATAGGGGCTTTCATCGCCCTGCAGAATCGGGCTGATATACATTTTCCCATGATAGGGATGCACATCCGGCGATTCCGATTCCGCGTCATGATCCACTTCGGAAACCGTGATTTCATAATACAGTTTTTCGTTTGCCGCAGGGTACACGCAATGGGTCTTCCCGTCCGAGGTGAGATTGAGATACAGCTGCACATTCTCGCCGGCCGTCACAAAACTTCCGGCTTCGGCATCGATGTCCACCTTGTCCAGATCGGTGTCGTTCACGCCGCTGACGGTATATCCGGCGTTGAGATCGCCGTTTTCCCGGTCGACGATTTCGTCCTCTTCCAAGGAGCCGCCGCTGACCAGCTTCCAGCTGCCGAGCGTCACCCTGGTAAACTCGTTGAGGCGCAGACTCAGTGCGGCCGCCGCGGTGTCTGTCCCCCACACGGCGGACAGATCCAGCACCCCTTGGTATTCACCGGCCGGAAGCGTCCCTTCCCAGACTTCCTTGCCGTTATCCTTGGCAATGCCGTTCATCAAGGCGTTGGAAAGCGCATCGGCCTCTGATGCTACGTCGATTTTAAAGGCGCACCGGCCGTGATAGCTGTGATTGGCATCATCCGGCGTGTGTTCCGCCATCTCGATAGTAAAATCATAGTACAGCTTGGCGCCGTCCGGCGGCGTTATGCTCTGTCCGGGGGTCAGCACGGCGCTGCCATACCCTTCGCCGCTGGTAAACACCCGCTCCGTCTGATCGGTGATGATCTTTCCGGCATCGTCTCCCGACACCGCATAGGAGGCCAGCAAGTCGCCCCCCGGTACATCCTCTGTATCGGCTGTGGGAGTCAGCAAGACAAACTTGAGCGTCTTTATGGTAACCGAGGAACCGGCCGGCAGGCGCACCATCATACTGGCAGTGCCCTTGTCTTCCGGCCACACAGCCGACAGATCCACCGTGCCGGTATAATGTCCCTCTCTCAGTGAACTGGGCCCGCCGCCCGTGGCATGGGCATCGTTTATCGCCTGAACGAAGGTGTCGCCCACAGTCCATCCGGCAGAGGGATCCGGATTCAGATAGACCTCGCCCTGTATCACTGTGATATCGTAGGCCAACACAGCTCCATTTGCCGGTTTGACGGAAGCCCGGCCGCCGTTCCCATCATACAAATCCAGAATAAAGTCCACCCGCTCGGTGTGGTGATTCGTCAAGGTCCCGGTCGTTTTGTCACAAACGGCCTGATCCTGATCCACCACCGGCACATAATCAGCCAGGAGATTGCCGTTCGGCACATCGTTCGGCTTGAGCAGTGTCTGGACCTTGACAAATTTCAAATCCCGGATCGAAATTTCGGTGTACTCATTGAGCGGAACCGCGATGCAGTTGGTTCCGTTATCCGTTTTCCAGACGGCCGACAAATCCAGGGTCCCTTGGTAATCGCCGGCAGGCAGCTTTCCTTCGAACAAGTTTATCCCTTTATTCGCGGCCACCCCATTCATGAAGGCGTCCGCAATCGCGGCGCCGTCCGTTCCCCACGGATTCGGTTCGATGCGCGCCTTACCGTGATACGCATGGTTTTCGTCGTCAAGGTCGTGATCGACCATAGCGACAGTAAAGTCATAATACAGCAGCGCACCTTCAGAGGGTGCGATTTGGGCTCGTTCTTCGCTGCCGGCCTTATACAAATCCAGATACAGCGTGCCGCCTTGCGCACCGCTGGTAAAGGTATTTGTTGCCGTATCCGCATCGATCTTATCCAAATCTCCAGCCGCCTTGTATGCGGCCAAGAGATTGCCGCCGGCAATATCGACAAGCTCTGTTTTCAGCCGGACGAATTTCAGCGTCCGAATGCGGATTTGGGAATCCGGATCCAGCTTCAGCATGACTTGACTGGTTCCCGTACTGGTGGGCCATACCGCCGACAGATCCACCGTACCGGTATAACGCCCCACCCCCAGGGAACTGGGCCCGCCGCCTGTGCTGTGGGCGTCGTTTATCGCCTGAACAAAGGTGTCGCCCACGGTCCATCCGGAAGAGGTTTCCGGATTCAGATAGGCTCCGCCCCGGACCACCTCGATGTCGTAGCACAGCAGCGCCCCCTCGGCGGGCGAAACGGAGGCGGCCAAATCCAGATAGATCGTACCGCCTTCTTGGCCGCTGGTGAAGGTTCCGGCGGCGGTATCCGCGATGATTTTACCCACATCGCCGCTCACGGTGCAGCCGGTCAGAAAATCGCCGCCCGGCACATCCTGCCATTCCGCCTCGGCATTTGTCAGGAGTCCCCCCGACATGCCGCACAGCGCTGTGGACACAAGCGCACAGGCACCCACAACGGCCAACCACTTCCGAACACATTTCATGCCGTATCCCATCCTTTCATGACCACGTTTAGCTTAGATCAACCTGCATAAATCTTGGGGCTGCGCCTTTTCTGTCTACACAGCTGTATCACCATGAACGCGACGACCGGTAGAAGCCACACCATGAAAGGCCGGGAGATTTCTCCGGTCGCCGGCGCATCGGTTTCTTTTTCATAAATGACCTGAAGGACGCCGTCCTTCAAGAGGGCCGGTATCGTCAGTTTGCCGTCCCGATACCGGGAAGTCACATCGTCTCCGTCCCATAAAACGGACTTGACTTTATAGCCTTTATCTGCCACAATACAAAATACAAGCGCATGGTTGTGCCCGGCCTGCAAAACGTCGCCGGGTTCTGTTCCGTCTTCCAAGGTAATGCGTCCGCCGGAACTGCAGGCTACCGTAATCGTATGTTCCGCCGCTACCGTAGCCTGCAGTTCCAGCACCGAAGATTCTGCCAGCGCCGTCTGTCCCACACACAGCGCACCGGCCAACAGTACAATGCCAAGAAGTTTCTTCCACACACACTTCATCGGTTTCTCATCCTTTCTGCTCCTGATCGGAGTGCCAGGGGATGACTGCCAGCCGGCTCACGGCTACACCCGTGAGCCGGTCTTTTTATTGGACATTATTGGCCGTCGCGGTAAAGGTAAGGGTATCGGTGTAGGTGCCGGCGATGGTCGCAGCCGACACATCCGTAATCGTGAGCTTGACTTTGGTGAGCGCCGCAACCTGATTAAAGCTGTATTTATTTTCGGTTGCATCCAGCGTATAGGCCATGGTAACCTCTCCGTTTTTCAGGCTAAAGCTATTGGCAGAGGTGACCGCCACATCGACGCTGCCGGATGTAAAGTTCGCCGCCGTCAGACCGATTTCGCCAATTTCCTGGGCATCGGCAACAATCTGAACCTCTTTGGTGCCGGACGGGATCGACAGCGTATACGCCACGTCTTTCGACGCATTCAGCGTCAGAGTGTCGCTGCCGTTAGTATTCAACTCCGCGGCAAAAACACTGAACGAAAACAGGGAGACGAGCATGGCCATGGTTACCAGATAAGCGATTTTTTTCATCAGGTGTTCCTCCAATACTTTCAAATAGTGTTGGATGAGAAGAATCTCGGTGTGGGAATATGTCGTGTGGGGCTGCGGACTCAGTTCACGATCAACTCCACGTTGATCTCGGCGCCGTTCAGCGGCGCCTGGGTGGTCAGATGGAAACAATGATATTGGACCGTCGCCTGGTATGTGCCTTTGGCCGGAATCGGATCAGCCGTTACATGATACAGCGCCTGGCCTGGCGCAATCATCCCGCTTTTATAGACCTCTTGCCCCTCCACGAGCAGGGAGATCACAAAATAACACGGGTTTCCCTCCGGATTATGCGGCGCGATGCTCAGTTCACCGCTTGCGGCATCGATCTTGATGGACTCATAACCCGGAATCTGTGTATTGGCCGCATCCGGATTGCCCTTATTGGGGTTCGTTTTCTCTCCGACATAATCCTGAGCATTGGGGTCCAGCACCACCTTGGATTCCGGGGCGAGAACCGGCAGGTTTTCCGATATCTGCGGCCAGAACACCACGGTCAGCACCGCACACACCGCAAGCACGGCCGCCGCCAGCAGCCACAGCAGCCTCGTCGGCAGTGCCGGCTGCATCAACGCCACATATCGGTTGCCCCCGCAGCTCCAATACCCTTTCTCCTTATACTTCCAGCGGCTGTAGGTTTTCGGAGGAGACAGAACCGGCTCATCCTCGGCGGAAACTTCCGCAGCCAGGCATTCTCCCTTCAGAACATACCCGGCGGGATGAATCGCACGAAGCTGTTTGCGGGTATAGCAGCGGAGTCTTTGTTTTTTCCCCTTCACGGATCCTCCGTGGTTCCTCGCTTTGGTTCGGATATCCAGTGGTTCGTCCAAGATGTTCCCCCTCCTTTTCGTCACGGGGCGGAAGCAGCCGGATGATAGGTAACGGTAAACGTAATCGTATCGGTGTAGTCCCCCGCCGGAGCAGCCTCCCAGTCCGACTGCGCCACCGAAATATACAGCGGCCGCGAATCCACGGCATCGAATGTAAAGCCCGTGAAGGCCTGCATCCCCTGGTTGTCGGCCGTCAGCGTATAGGGGATCTTCTGCTCTCCCTGCACCAATGCATATTCCTCACCGCTGGAGGCCGTCACGGACAAGCTGTCCCCTGGATTCGCCGTCAACTCGGTCACGCTCACCGAGCCGATGGAGGTAACGCCTCCGGCGGATATGCTCTGTGTTCCGGATGGGATGGAAACGATATAGGAGACGGTGGGTTGTGAAATCTCACTGACCAGCTTCCATTCCCGCATAGTCACCCGCGTAAACTCATTCAAATGCCATGTCAGGCCAGTCGCGGCCAGATCCGCGTTCCAGTCGGCAGGAATATCCACGGTTCCTTTATAATCGCCCGGCCGAAATGCATCATAAAACAATTCTATATGCTGATTTCCGGCTATGCCTGCGGAAATCTCCTCCGCAATTTTCTTGGCCGTCTCGTCCGCGGCACCCGGAAGCGAAAACCGGACGGCGGCTTTGCCGTGATACTCGTGGGCGTTGTCATCCGGCGTGTGTTCCACCATGGTGATGGAAAAATCATAATACAGTTTTGTATCCGCAGCCGGTGTTATGGTCTGAGCAGCCGCCAGCGTCAGCTCTCCCCAATTTTCACCGCTGGTGAATACCCGACCTGCTTTGTCGGCCGTGATTTTCCCCACATCACTGCCGGCGGCCTTATAGGCGGCCAGCAGATTTCCGCCTGCGGAGTCGACCGTCTCCCCCGTCGGAACTAGGGTGATGAATTTGAGCGTTCGAATGGTCGCCTGCGCACCCGCAGGAAGACGCACCAAAACATAGGCAGCCGCTTGATCGGACAGCCATGCGGCAGACAGGTCCACCGTTCCTTCATAATGTCCGGGCAGCAGCCGGCTCGGGTTGTCGCTCATCTGCGCGGCGGTATTGACCGACTTAATGAAGGCGTCGCCAAGGGAATAATTGTGTTCACCGACCGACGGACAGCATGGGCTGATATACAGGTTCCCAGCCGTCACATCGATTTCATACGCCAGACGGGCCCCGTCGGCCGGCTTCACAGGCGAGGTCATCTGAAGCCAGAAATCCGCCGTTTCACTGTCGTTGTTGGAAAAGGTGCCGGTTGTCTGATCACAAGACGCCTGCTCCTTATCCGCAGCCGGCGTATAATCCGCCAGCAGATCGCCGCCCGGCACATCGGACGGAGCGAGGGCCTCTCCCGTCGTGACAAACCTCAGCGTCTTTAGAGTAACCGAAGAACCGGCCGGCAGGCGGACCAACACGCT
The DNA here is from genome assembly GCA_902492895.1 of uncultured Oscillospiraceae bacterium. Taxonomy (GTDB): domain Bacteria; phylum Bacillota; class Clostridia; order Oscillospirales; family Acutalibacteraceae; genus UMGS1623. Next base: position 41,689 of record CABUNG010000018.1, read on the forward strand.
GGCCGCGCCCTTGTCTTCCGGCCACACGGCAGATAAATCCACCGTGCCGGCATAATGCCCCTCTCCCAGTGAGCTGGGCCCGCCGCCCGTACTGTGCGCGTCGTTGACGGCCTGGATAAAGGCATTGCCGACTGTGTAGTTGTAAAAGCCTTCCGCCGTCCACGCATCCGGAAGGATATAGGCGCTGCCGGTGTTCACCGTGATATCATAGGCCAGCACACTCCCAGCCGCCGGTTTGATGGAGGCTCTGTTGCCTTCCCCCTGACACAGATCAAGAATAATATCGGCGTCTGCTGTATCGCTGTTTGTAAATGTCCCGGTTTCTGCATCGCATACAACATTTTTGTCGCAGGCCGACGTATACTTGTACAGCAAATTGCCGCCGGGAACATCTGTCGACTCGGTTTTCGGCTCGACAAATTTCATCGCCCGGAACGTGACCCGCGTATACTCATTCAGCAGCAGCGCGATGCAGTCGGTTCCGTTATCCGTTTTCCAGACGGCCGACAAATCCAAGGTTCCTTGGTAGTCCCCGGCGGGCAGCTTTCCTTCGAACAAGTTTATCCCTTTATTCGCGGCCACCCCATTCATGAAGGCGTCCGCAATCGCGGCGCCGTCCGTTCCCCACGGATTCGGTTCGATGCGCGCCTTACCGTGATACGCATGGCTTTCGTCGCTAAGGTCGTGATCGACCATGGCGACAGTAAAGTCGTAATACAGCAGTGCTCCTTCAGCGGGCGCGATTTTAACCCGCTCTTCGCTGCCGGCCTTATACAAATCCAGATACACCGTTCCATATTGTCCGCCGCTGGTGAAGGTTCCGGTGGCTGTGTCCGCGATGATCTTCCCGATATCGCCGCTCACCGTGCTGTCAGTCAAAAAATTGCCGCCCGGCACATCCTGCCATTCCGCCTGCGTTTGCGCCTGTACCTGCGGGGCGGAACCCAACCTGCCCAGAGCCGATAGGATGACCGCCAATGCACACAGACAAGCAGGCGTTTTTCCAGGCCTTCTCTTGTTTCGCATTTCGCCCCTCCATCCCTGACGGTTTTCGATTTGTTAATATAATATTAACACAAAAACATCAAATTCAAAGTAACAATTTTGCCCATAATTACAACGATTCTGCTTTTTCCGACGGAAATACATTCCATCCGCCGTCCGGATGCCGGAGCATCCGGACGGCTTGGGAAGCCGGTTTTACTGTGTTTTCATGCCGCGGAATCCAGTGCCGCCGCCAAGAGCAGCGCACTGCCGCCGCCCGAATCGGTCAGCGTCAGGCGGACCTCGACCACATCGTCCGGACTGGCGGTTTTATAGCTGATTTTTGTCCGGTAAACATTCATGCCGCCCCCCTGATGATTGGTGGTATACTCTACACGGCCATTTACGATAAACTCCAGGCGCGCAGAGGCGGACCATACGCCGGTATACAGATACAAGGTCTGGGCCTTGCCGGTGTCACGCAGAAAGAAGGAAAATCCGTTGCCTTCTCCCCGTGTCTGTACACCGCTCATATTGATGGGCGCGGTGGTACCGGACTCACAGTCCGAATACGTATAGGAAACCGGGGCATCCAGCACGCGCCCTTTCTCCCCATTCGGCACCGCCGTATGGTTGCGGCGATATCCATAGAGAGCCGTGCCCCCTTTCTTCTGTGCGTACTTGTCATCGTCGGTGCTGAATTGTATCCAATCGACCGAACCGGTTTCGGTCAAGTGCAGCACTTCCCGATCCACCCGGACAGTCCCGGCCTCGATCTTGGAATAATCGGTATAGGGTTTACGGGGAATGACCACTTTCTCCTTCGATGCGATGCTTTCATAGCCGCCTTTGACTCCGATGACCTTGACTGTGTAAGCGCAGTCATTCTGCCGCTGCGATATGGTATACGGCAGGCTGGGAACCGTATAAGTCACCTTTCGTCCCTTATCGTCGCTGACCAGGATTTTCCACGAATCATACGGCTTGCCGTTGGAGGACGCCGCATTCACGACAAATTGTCCGTCTCCGCGGGTCAGCTGCGGCTCGGTGGGAACGGCCGGCAGTTCAATGCCGCCCTCCAGCAGGAAAGCGCCCAGCAGAGAAATCGAACCGTCTTTTGCCGTTTCGTTGTCCACGGTCCATTTCACCAGCAAATAACGGTTGACGGACGAGGCTGTGAACGGAATATCCACCACATAGGTGCCGTTGGATACCTTTAGCGTAACCGCTGCGGCGGATGCGTCGGACAGGAGCGCGGTGAGAATGCCGTGGGAGTCCGTTTCCACGACCAGACGCAGCGTCTGCAGGGAATTGGTGGCCTTGGCGCACAGCATAAACCCTTCATTACCTGCGGCAAAATAGCGGCGTGTGAGCTTGACGGCGTTGGCATAGCCCAATCCGGTCATGTCCGGCGAGGCGCTGCGGATGAGCGAACCGGCCGCGAAAGCCTGGGACCGGCCGACCGTGTTCACATTGTAAATCAGGCCACTGCGTTTGCCCGCCTGATAAGGGATTCCGTCGAGGATGGCGCTGTTTTCGGTGTCGGTAAAATAGACGGAATCCTTGAACGAGGACGCCGCATCGGCATTCACGAGCGCTGTATTGCCGGACAGGGGCCTGGAAACCACTCCAAGGCTCGCGGGATTGCTCTCTCCCCCTGTTCCGATCCGATAGGTATGGGTTCCCGCTTTGATCTCGTAAATAGCCGAGGTCCCCGCCGCGTTCACCCGCAGCCGGAAAGCCCGCTCCGCCTTTACCGTAAAGGTCATCGGATCCAACGCGCCCTTGCGTGCACCGGCCGCCAGCGACACACGATTGACCTGGCCGTTATGGACATAATACAGGTTGCTGACCCCGTTTTCTTCAGTGAGATTCGCCGTCCACGTGATCTGATTTTCCGGTGCTTGGATTTTCAAGCCGATCAGGTTTTCCAGCATCAGCCCGACTGTCAGGCAGGGAGTCCAACCGGCAAAGTTCGAATGGCTGGCTTCACGGTCATCCTCCATATATCCCTGTCGCAGATATTCGGACGAATAGGTTTCCCACAAGGTGGCCATCGGGACGTAGTCGGCTTTGAAGCCGGCCTGATATACATCCGAGAGCGCCTGGATATGGCGGACAGACTCTTCAAACGCTACCGTGTTATAGCCGTAGGCCTCCAGCCCCTTGATATATTGATAGGAGGTCGGCGCCCACAGCCCGCCGTGCCAGTATCCCCCCTGCGCCACATATTCCCGGTGATCATACGCGAGCGTGGACAGGCCGTTGGGGCGGAACATTTTCTGCGAGTTGAGCGCATGACTGGAAATCAGGCTGGCCGCCCGGTCTTTTGTCGCCACCCGCGCGACTAACGACCACAAAGTCGTCGGAGTGGATACGTCGGTGAAATCTCCGCCTATGGTGAGGTTGGAGTACATCTGAGTGGACTCGTTCCACATTTTTTTGTTTATCAGATCGGAAATACGTTTATGTTCCTGCTCGTAAAAGGCCGCATCCTTTGTGTTGCCCATGACTTTGGCTATCTGCGCCAGATAGTAAGCATTCTGCGCCTGCTGTATGCTCAGGCTGTTGTGGGTTTGTCCGCTGCCCTGATTCGGCGTATTGTCCAGACCCGTCCCGAGACCGGTCGTCTTGCCATACAGCCCGTTCGGCATTTTCTTGTTGGTTTCAATAAACTGATAATGCTCCACGAGCCGCTTATAAATGGTTTTTCCATCGATCACTTTGCTGAAACGCGCGGTATCTCCATGAATCTGATAAAGCTCCCATTCCGCCCAGGAAAACAGCGGCGGGTTGGTCGCGTTCTCATCCGTGTAACCGTCCCAGTAATCCTCCCCCGTCTTTTCCTTGATTTCGCGCGGAATATAGCCGTTGTCGGGACCATCGCTGTCGGTCTGGCAGAAATAAAAATTATCCAGGGAGCTCAAAACGGGAAATTGATGCAGGCCGTATTTGTCATACAGCATCATAAAAAGAGTATCCCATACAAAAATGTTATCGGTGAAGGCCTCATCGATATAATACGGTGTCCCCGGATTCACCGCCGCGGGTATCCGCTGAATGTGCGTTTTGTTCATGTGCCAGCTGGCATTATATAACTGTACCCATTCCGGATGCTCGGCCAGATAAATCTGCGGCAGATCCCCCATATCGATTTTATACCCGCCGGCCACCGTTTCCTGAATCCCCACCGCTTCGGCCCGAAACGGAATAGCTGTCAAGGCTGGATCGGTATTTCCATCCACAACAGGAACCTCCTTATCGTCCGGAATATCGTCCGGTACCGGCCTGACCGGCCCGATCGGTTTATCTGTATTCGGGGTATCCGTATTATTGGGAGGTGTTCCGGAGGAATCCGTCGGAGGAGCCGAGTCATCCTTTGGATTCTCGGTATCAGCGGAAGAGCCGTCTGCAACAAAATTGCTCGAATCAGAAGGATCCGACGACTTTCCCTTCTTGCATGCGCACAAACTCATCAAAAGAGAAAACGCCAAAAACAGCGAAACGATTCGGATAAGATGCATAGATTTCATCAATATTCCTCCTCAAAATTATCCTTTTCATAAAATTATAATACCATAAAGAAAAAGAATATGAAGAAACAAATCTGTACAAAAATAACACAATACTGCTTTTTTGACTAGGATGCTTGCACTTTTCAGCACACTTTGTCTGCATTGACCAGCCCCGCGAGGAGTCGTTCATTGGATGATGCCCCCCCGTTTTCGCTGCCCGCCCCCGAAAATGAATACAAAAGACCAGGAGAGATGCCTCTCCTGGTCTTTTGGTCACGTGTTTGGATCTCTGGAAATACTCAGCCTAAATCAATAGATACTCTGTACCTCGCCGGTCGTCAGGTTTTTACGGTCGAGATGACGATTAACGGCCCGGAGCCCCTCGGGAATATAGTCCGGCTGATCGGGTATGTCCGGAATATAAACCCAGTCGCCGATAATCCCGCTCTTCCGGATAGACGCTTCCATCTTGACAGGCTGGGACTGCCCGTCCTTACGGATACGGTAGGTGGTCTTCTCTACGATATAGTAAATCCAATCACCTTCCAGGCGCAGAGCGGGACATGTGTCTTCGATGCCGCTCCACTCAACCACCATCTGCCGCTCGCGGCCGTCCAGACGGATGCGCCGGATGCCGGACACGTCTCCCAAATCTACGTCTCTTCTGTCCATATAATACAGCCACTCCCCGTCGGAGCACAAATGCGTATCCCTTCCATACGGTAATGCACTGCATTCGGCGATCCGGACGGGCTCCCGGCCGTATTCCAGTTTATACAAAGAGCCATAGAGGCTGTAAAAATACACCACATCTCTAACCACACAGAAATCGACAAGCGCCTTCTCATAAAGCGCCTTTTCCTCCGCGGATGCGTGCAGCGACAGGTTGAAATCCAAATCATAGCTGTAAAGGGGCTGGACCTCCTTGGTTTCGATGTGGATCCGCCTGAGCGTACAATGATAGCCCATCGCCATTCCGCCGTCAAAAAAACTCTCCCTTTTAGCATAATAAATCCAGTTTCCCGCTACAACCGGCGTAAAAGAGGAGAAATCGCACGTTTGGACATAGGTGGAACCTTTTTTGCAGATATCTTCATACACGGTCTTCTGCCCGTTATCCTTCAGCCGGATCAAATCGTATCCGGATATGTAATACAGGCTGTCGCCCGACGCTTGCATCAGCGCGACCTCATCCTGGTTCACTTTTTGTTTTTCGCTGGTATCCGGCCGCATTTTATACAGCGAACAGCCGTCCGCATCGTTGGCGTAATAGATCCAGCCGTCCAGTTCCGCGGCCATCTGGTCCCGGAACGTGTTTCCCACCGCCGTTTTTCCTACCGGGTCCGGATCCTCCGGAGGCGAAACGGGTCCCGACGTGGGAGCCGTTGATTCCATCGTCGTGGCCGGATCGTCCGTCGGATTCGTCGTGCTTTGGCTGATAGCGGACGGCTCATCGGACGAAGCCGCGGTGCCCGGATTCGACAACACCGACGCGTCGGAGGCGGGATCCGCCGCGGGACCGGGACCCGGAAGCAACAGGAACAAGCCGGTACCGGTCACAAGGACCAACGCCGCCGCTGCAACGACGGCCGCTTTCCACATCGTGTTTTTTACCGCCGGGTGAGGAAGAAAGTCCGTCCGATCGACGATGCGGTATTCCTCTCCATCCAAATACGGGGGATCAGATTCCGGAACACGCAGGTCCGCGTCTTTTGACAGACGATTCCAAATATCCTGTTTTCGCATTATCGGATGCCGCTCCTTTCCTACTGTTCTGCAGCCGCATAAAACCGCCTCAGCTTATGTTTGGCCCGGTCATACCGCCACAGCACCGTACCATAGGGAGTCTGATCGAATGCGGC
>CABUNG010000019.1 GCA_902492895.1 uncultured Oscillospiraceae bacterium
TGTTCCGTCCCCACTGCTGGGCCGCGTTCGGCACCCGCGATCCCGAGTCCGCCGATTATAGGGCCTGCCTCAATTATGGCCCGCTGTTCCGGTAAGGAGGACAACATGGCCAATCGATACGCCGTCGGCGTGGATTACGGGTCTCTGTCGGCCCGGGCGCTGCTGCTGAATCTGGATACCGGGGAGGAAGCCGCGGTAAGCGAGTTTGTCTATCCCCACGCTGTGATGGATACCGCCCTGCCCGACGGTACGCCGCTCGGGACCGACTGGGCGCTGCAGCATCCGCAGGATTATCTGGACGCGCTGCACCATACCCTGCCCGATCTCCTGCATAAGGCGGGTGCGTCTCCCGACGAGGTGGTGGGCATCGGCATCGACTTCACCTCCTGCACCATTCTTCCCACGACGAAGGAGGGAACACCCCTCTGCTTCCTGCCGGAATACACGGGGGAGCCCCACGCTTATGTGAAACTGTGGAAGCATCACGCGGCCCAGTATTGTGCCGACCTCCTCAATGAAACGGCGGAACAGCGGGGAGAACCCTGGTTGTCCCTGTACGGCGGCCGGATCTCGAGCGAATGGGTGGTGCCTAAAGCCATGCAGATCGCCAAGGAGGCACCCGCCGTCTATGACGCGGCCGGCCGGATTCTCGAAGCGGGCGACTGGGTGGTGTGGCAGCTGTGCGGCGAAGAGGTGCGCAGCGCCTGCAACGCGGGCTACAAGGCCCTCTGGCATCACCAAAACGGCTATCCGTCCGAAGCGTTTTTCGAAGCGCTGGACCCGCGGATGAAGCATTTTGTCCGGGATAAGCTGGCCGCCCCGGACGGCACCGACCGGAATATCCGGCCCCTCGGGAGCCGGGCGGGCTTCTTGACCAGAGAGGCCGCCGCCCTGACCGGACTCAACGAAGGCACGGCAGTGGCGGTCGAGATCATTGACGCCCACGCCTCGGTTCCGGGCAGCGGCATCAACGTGGCGGGGCAGATGCTGATGATCATGGGCACCTCCACCTGCCACATGCTCCTTTCCGAAACGGAAGAGGGGGTGCCGGGCACCTGCGGCATCGTCAAAGACGGTATTCTGCCCGGATTTTACGGCTACGAGGCGGGACAGTCCTGCGTGGGGGACCATTTCGCGTGGTTCGTCGAGAATGGCGTGCCCGCCGCTTACCGCGACGAAGCCAAGGAGCGGGGGATGAACATCCACGCCCTGCTGCGGGAAAAGGCCGGTCAGCTCAAACCGGGAGAGAGCGGTCTCGTGGCCCTCGACTGGTGGAACGGCGTGCGGTCGGTGCTGATGGATTTCGATCTCAGCGGCCTGATCGTGGGCATGACCCTGCAGACCAAACCGGAGGAGATTTACCGCGCCCTGATCGAGGCCACGGCCTTCGGCACCAGGCGGATCATCGAAGCGTTCGAGGACAAGGGAGTGCCGGTGAGAGAACTCTACGCCGCCGGAGGCATTGCTCTCAAGGACCCGATGATGATGCAGATCTACGCCGATGTGTGCAACCGGGAGATCCGGCTGTCGGGCAGCACCCAGTCGGGAGCCCTCGGCAGCGCTATTTTCGGCGCGGCCGCGGCGGGACCGGAACTGTCCGGCTTCACGGATGTCGGCGAGGCGGTTCGGAAACTGGGCCGTCTGCACGAGACGGTTTACCGGCCGGTACCGGCCCATGTCGATGCGTATGAGCGGCTGTACGGGGAGTACCGTCGTCTGCACGACTTCTTCGGGCTGGAAGAGGGCACGATGAAGCGGCTGAAACAAATGAAAAAAGAGGCAAAAGGCTGACAAAAAGAAGGGGGTGCCGTTGCACCGCCTTCTTTTATTGTATAATAGAAAAAACAAGGGCATAAGCGCAGGGCGGAAGTGGTAAGCTAAAAAGGCTGAAAAACGCCGCTCGTATACAAAAAGAATTTACAAACGGGTGGTTGCATTCAGCGCCTATCTATTGTAAAATAAAAACATCAAAAAGGAAGAAAGCCGAGGGGAACAGTGCATGTCGACCACGTTGGAAACCCGCTATCTGGACGGATTCGTCCGCGACCATGAGTGGAGCGCTATTCAGCCCCATGTGACCGCGGCCCACGAGCTGCTGACAAGCGGCAAGGGCCCGGGCAATGATTTTTTGGGTTGGATGGATCTGCCTGTCAATTATGATAAAGAGGAATTTGCGCGCATCGAGGCTGCCGCCGCCCGCATCCGCAAAGATACCGACATCTTCATTGCGATCGGTATCGGCGGATCCTATCTGGGCGCCCGGGCAGCCATTGAATTTTTGAAGTCCCCGCACTACAATGCGAAGAAAAAGGACACCCCCGATGTGTATTTCGCGGGGAACACCATCAGTCCTGCGGCACTCAGCGATCTGCTCGAGCTGTGTGAGGGCCGGCGCGTGTCCGTCAATGTCATCTCCAAATCCGGTACCACCACCGAACCGGCCATCGCGTTCCGGGTGTTCCGGGAGTATCTGGAAAAAACCGTCGGGCCGGAAGAGGCGAAAAAACGCATTTACGTCACCACCGACAAGGCGAGAGGCACGCTCAAGGGCCTGGCCGACCGGGAGGGTTACGAGACTTTCGTGGTGCCGGACGACGTCGGCGGCCGGTTTTCGGTGCTGACGGCGGTGGGACTGCTGCCCATCGCGGTCGCGGGCTGCGACATCGCGGCGCTGATGAAGGGGGCCGCTAAGGCCCGCGAGGAGCTCAGCGATCCGGATATCGAGAAAAACCCCTGCTATAAATACGCCGCCGCCCGCCATATCCTGTATCGGAAGGGCCGTGCGGTGGAGATGATGGTCAGCTACGAACCCTGTTACACCATGATGAACGAGTGGTGGAAGCAGCTCTACGGCGAGAGCGAGGGCAAGGACGGCAAGGGCCTGTTCCCCGCCTCCGCGGTTTTCTCGACCGACCTGCATTCCCTCGGTCAGTTCGTCCAGGACGGCAGCAACATTCTGTTCGAGACCGTCGTGCTTCTCGAGAAGGCTCAGAAGGATCTGACGATCGGGCACGATCCCGAGAATGTGGACGGCCTCAACTTCCTCACCGGCCGGACCATGGCGGATATCAACCGCAAGGCGTTTGAGGGCACCGTCCTCGCTCACAGCGACGGCGGAACCCCGAGTCTCGTACTCCATGTCCCCTCCGTCTGCGAGGAAGAGCTCGGCTATCTGATCTATTTCTTCGAGAAGGCCTGCGCGATCTCCGGCCATATGCTGGGCGTCAATCCCTTTGACCAGCCGGGCGTGGAAGGGTATAAGCGGAACATGTTCGCGCTGCTCGGCAAGCCCGGGTACGAAGACGAACGCGCCGCGCTTGAAAAGCGTCTGGGACGATAAGGCTCGGGAAGGACGGCCGTCTGCCCTTGCCGGGGCATGATACCGCCGGTCTGGCCCGGACGGCACGCATACCCGGCGCGGCGGTAAACCGGCGCCTCTAAAGTCATACGGCAGAAACCGCTCATTCGCGGTTATCATATATGGTAGGAGGAAAACAAAATGATCACGCTTATCCTCGGAAAAAAAGGGTCCGGCAAGACCAAACGGCTGATCGACATGTGCAACGCGGCCACCGCGGAATCCAAGGGCAATGTGGTGTTCATCGAAAAAGACAGCACGCTGACCTACGATATCAGTCACAAAGCGCGTCTGGCTGTTGCCGATGAATATGGGATCAAAGGCTTCGACAGTTTCTATGGGTTTATCGCCGGTATGTGCGCCGGCAACTACGACATCACCGACATTCTGGTGGATTCGACGTTGAAAATCGGCGGCAGCGATATTGAAAAGCTCGCCTCCTTCATTGAGAAACTCAAGGATCTTTCGGACAAAACCGAGACCAATTTGGTGCTCTCCGTGTCTGCGGACAAAGCCGATATTCCGGCCCGCATCGCGGAATTGGCCGTGGAAATCTGATCAGGTCGCCGGATGGGGGACGGGAACGGTACGGCCGTTCCCGTCCTTTTGCGCGGCTATACAAAGGATGAGGCGAATGGGCTGTTTATTTGAAATGCATTTTCACACGGAAGAGGTCAGTCCCTGCGGCCACGTCTCGGCCGCGGACGGGGTGCGGCTGCTTCACGAGGCGGGATACGGCGGCCTTGTCGTCACCGACCATTACACCGCCGGGTATTTTCAGTCGATGCCGGAGGAGTGGCCCTGGAAGGAACGGCTGGAACGCTATCTGACCGGCTGGAGGACGGCCCGGAAGGCGGGCGAAGCGCTCGGACTGACGGTGCTGCTTGGACTGGAGCTGCGGTTCGCGGGCAGCGACAACGACTATCTCGTCTATGGCGCTACGCCGGAACTGCTCGAAGCGCATCCCGCCCTGTACGAACTGGATCCCGCGGCGTTTTCCGCTTTCGCCCGGGAGAACGGGCTGTGGTGGGCGCGGGCCCACCCGTTCCGGCCAGGACTAACCCGCTGCCCGGCCGGGTATCTCGACGGGCTGGAGATTTTCAATGGGAACCGCCGCCACAACAGTCATAACGATCTCGCCGCCGCTTATGCTGCGGCAAACGGGCTGACAGCCATTGCCGGTTCGGATTACCACGAGCTCGAGGACCTCACCGGAACCGGTGTGCGCTTTGCCTCGGAGGTGCGGGACAACGCCTCGCTGCTTGCGGCCCTTCGCTCGAAAAATTTTGAGGTGGTCTGCGGAAACCTCGCCTAAAGCGTCCCGGAGAGAATTCCCTGAAAAAATGGTTGACAAACCGGACGGAGACCGATATAATATTCTGCGTGACACTAGAGGTGGATTATGCTTTTGCAACTCAAGCCCCTATTTATGGGCGAAAAAGACACCCTGCCCCTGAATGTCGAGCTGGACTTGTCTGCGCTGACGATCGGGGACACCCACCCGTTTCCGCACCCCGTGGCTGTGGAGGGGGAGGTTCGGGTATCCGCCGACGTCGTCAGTCTGCGGGCAAAGGCGCGCTATCTCTACGAGGGAGCGTGTGACCGGTGCCTGCGGGACATCCGCTGCGAACGGGTTGTACCGCTCGAGCATATTCTGGTGACCTCCCTGAACAACGAGGACAACGGCGATTTTGTGCTGGTGGACAATTATCAGCTTCCGCTCGACAGCCTGGTGGAAGCGGATCTCATCCTCAGCCTGCCGTCCAAGGTTCTTTGCCGCGAGGACTGCCGGGGGCTGTGCCCCCACTGCGGCAAAGATCTCAACGAGGGTCTGTGCGGCTGCAAGCCGAAGACCGTCGATCCCCGTCTCGAGGCGCTGGGGCAGTGGAACCACTCGTGATGGTGTAGGCTTCAAGTAGGTTTAAGGAGGTGCTGACGGTGGCGATAGTACCGAAGAGAAAACATTCCAAGGCGCGCCGGGATAAAAGACGGAACAATGTCTGGAAGATCGAGGCTCCGGCGCTTGTGAAATGCCCGCAGTGCGGCGAATATAAGCGCGCGCATCGTCTTTGCGGCAATTGCGGCTATTACAACGGCAAACAGTACGTCAAAAAGGACGCCTGATGTCCGGGAACCGACGGTTTCCTGGCAGTTTGTGATCCGATGGAACCAAAATGGAGGGTGTAACCTGCAAGAGGTTGCGCCTTCTATTTTTGTGAAAAGGAAATGGAGGGATACGCCGGATGGCCGTGCATATCCGCGATGTCGTGCCGGGAAGTCCGGCGGCCCGAAAAGGGATCCGGCCAGGCGACCGGCTTCTCTCTCTGAACGGCCATGAGATCATGGACGTACTCGATTACCGCTTCTACCTAGACGAGCCGCATCTGACGGCGGCGGTCGATTCCCCAGAGGGCAAGCGGGTGGTCCGGCTGCATCGGGACGGGGACGGCGAAACCGGTCTTTTGTTTGAGACGTATCTCATGGACAAGCAGCACAGCTGCCGGAACAAATGCGTGTTCTGCTTCATCGATCAAATGCCTCCGGGCCTGCGGGAAAGCCTCTATTTCAAGGATGACGACAGCCGTCTGTCCTTCCTGTTCGGCAATTACATCACCCTGACCAACCTGTCCGAACATGAGATTTCCCGGATACTCGATATGCATATCAGCCCCATGCACGTTTCGGTCCACACCACCAATCCCGAGCTGCGCTGCCGGATGATGAATAATCGTTTCGCAGGGGAGACGCTGGGGCTGCTGCGGCGTTTTGCCGATGCGGGGATCCGGCTGGAGTGCCAGCTCGTGCTTTGTCCCGGTCTCAACGACGGCGGCGAACTGATCCGGAGCATGACCGACCTTGCGGCTCTTGGAGACGCAGTCGAAAGCGTGGCGGCGGTGCCGGTCGGCCTGACGAAATACCGGGACGGACTGGAGCCGCTGCGCTCCTTCACGAAAGAGGAGGCCGCAGCGGTACTGGACGCGATGGAGGATTTCGGGGACCGGATGCTCGCAGAGCGGGGGAACCGCGTGTTTTATCCTGCGGACGAGTTTTATCTCAAGGCCGGCCGGCCTGTTCCCGATTTTTACGGAGAGATGGCCCAGCTTGAAAACGGTGTGGGCCTGACGGCGCTGCTGTTCCAGCAGTTCCGCGAAGCCCTCGCGGACTGCGGCGACGAGGCCAAAGGCTCGCCGATGACCATCGCGACCGGGGTCGCGGCGGCTCCGCTGCTGCGGATGCTTATTGACGAGGCCGGAAAAAAGTGGGATAATCTGCATGTGGATGTCATCGCTGTACGCAACGACTTTTTTGGGGAAAAAATCACGGTAGCGGGTCTTGTGACCGGCGGCGATCTGATTCGGCAGCTTCGGGGCCGGACAGCGCCCGTGCTGCTGATTCCCGACGCCATGCTGCGGCACGAAGGGGACCGCTTCCTCGACGATGTGTTGCCTGGGGATGTGGAACGGGAGCTCGGGGTCGAGCTGCGGGTGACGCCTGTGGACGGTGCCGCCCTGCTGCGGGAGATTCTCCGCTGACCGATCCTGCTCATATCCGGATGTATGGCCGGTATCGAAAAAACCATACTAGGACTGTATAAAAAAGGAGGGACGCGTATGGCGAGGCCTGTCGTGGCTGTTGTCGGCCGCCCGAATGTGGGAAAATCCACGCTGTTCAATAAACTCATCGGCCAGCGGCTGTCCATTGTCAAAGATACACCCGGCGTGACGCGGGATCGGGTTTTCGCCCCCTGCGAATGGCGGGGCCGTACGCTTCTGCTCGCGGACACGGGCGGTATCGAACCGCAGACCGACGATATCCTCCTGCGGCAGATGCGCCGTCAGGCGGAGCTCGCCATGGAACAGGCCGACGTGATTATCCTCGTCACCGATCTGCACGCCGGAGTCACGGCCAACGATGCCGATGTGGCGTCCATGCTGCAGAAAAGCGGCAAGCCGGTTGTGCTGTGCGTCAATAAATGCGACCGGATCGGCGAACTGCCGCCGGAATTTTATGAATTTTACAATCTCGGGCTGGGGGATCCGGTGGCGGTGTCCTCCGTGCATGGAACCGGGACCGGCGATCTGCTCGACGCGGTGTTCGAATATCTGCCTCCGGAGGAAGCGGAGGAAGAGATCCGCGATATGGTCAAGGTGGCCGTCATCGGTAAGCCGAACGCGGGCAAATCCTCTCTGGTCAACGCGGTGGCGGGGGAAGAGCGGAGCATCGTGTCCGATATTGCGGGCACCACCCGGGATGCGATCGACACGGAGGTCGTAAACAAATACGGCCGTTTCCTCTTCATCGATACCGCGGGACTGCGCCGCCGCAGCCGTGTGGACGACGCTATCGAGAAATACAGCATTCTGCGTGCTCAGATGGCCGTGGAGCGGGCGGACGTCTGCGTGATCCTGATCGACGGGGTGGAGGGCTTCACCGAGCAGGACAGCAAGGTGGCGGGTCTCGCGCACGAGGCGGGCAAAGCCTGCGTCATCGCCGTCAATAAATGGGATGCGGTCGAGAAGGACGACAAGACCATGAACCGGATGCGGGCGGCTCTGCAGGAGGATCTGAGCTTCATGTCCTATGCCCCCATCGTCTTTATATCGGCCAAAACCGGCCAGCGGCTCGACCGCTTGTTCGAAGTCATCCGCTATGTCAACGAACAGAACACGATGCGGATTTCGACCGGAATGCTCAACGACGTCTTAGCCGACGCCACGGCCCGGGTCCAGCCGCCTACCGATAAGGGGCGGCGGCTTAAGATCTATTATATGACCCAGCCGACCACCCGCCCCCCCACCTTTGTCTGTTTTGTCAACCGCGCGGATCTGTTCCATTTTTCGTATCAGCGGTACTTGGAAAACCAGCTCCGGCAGACCTTCGGGCTGGAGGGTACGCCGCTGCGGTTCATTGTACGGGAACGCGGGGAATCGAACGGGAAGTCCTAAAACGGACGTCCCCGTCATAGACTGGAACCGAACGGGGTTTACCAAAGGAGGACATTCCATGCTGACGGAGTTTCTGAAAAACAGCTGGCTCGCCCTGCTGCTGACGGCGGCGGCCGCCTATTTGCTGGGCAGCTTCAATTCCGCCATCATCGTCACCAAACTCTTTGCAAAAGACGATATCCGGAATTACGGCAGCGGCAACGCGGGCGCCACCAATGTGCTGCGCTCTCAAGGCAAGCTGCCCGCCCTGCTGACCACGGCCGGGGACCTGCTCAAGAGCTTTTTGTCGGTTTTCATCGGCGGCTGGCTCATGGAAAACCTCAATCTATATTTTACGGGACTAGATAGCTTTCGGGCCGTATCACCGGAAGAAGCGGTGCTCATCGGCCAGTATCTGGCCGGGTTCCTCTGCATCATCGGCCATTTGTATCCGCTCTATTTCGGTTTCCGCGGCGGCAAAGGCGTTATGACCACCCTCGGCATGATGCTGATCCTGGATTGGCGGGTCGCCCTCATCTGCCTCGGCTTTTTTATCCTGGTCGTGCTCGTGTTCCGGATGGTGTCTCTCGGATCGATCATCGCGGCGGCGATGCTGCCGGTGTTTACCTATATTTTCCGGATCTTTGTCGACGGCCAGCCGGGCGAGACCGTCTGGTTCTGCACCGCGATGTCTCTGCTGATCGCGGCGATTCTCATCATCAAGCACATCCCCAACATCAAACGGATCGTAAACGGGACCGAGAGCAAGCTGGGGAAAAAAGCCGGCTGATCGGGTCTGACGGTTCAGCGGCCCCAACCGGGGCCGCTGGTTTTGTAACGTGAAGGAGGGCATCTGGACATGGCGCATATTGCAATCTGCGGCGCTGGCGGCTGGGGAACGGCGCTGGCGGTCATGGCGTCCCGGTATGGGCAGGATGTGACCCTGTGGTCCCCTTTTGAAGAGGAAATCGAGGGGATCCGGCGGCATGGCGAACAGAAAAAATTGCTGCCGGGCATTCCTGTGCCGCCTGGAATCCGCCTGACCACCGATCTGGCCTGTACGGGCAGGGCGGACCTGGTTCTTCTGACAGTCCCCTCCTTTGCCGTGGGGCAAACCGCGGAAAAACTCCGGCCCTTCCTGCATCCGGGCGCGGTGGTGGCCAACGCCGGCAAGGGACTCGAAGAGACCTCTCTGCGGCGTTTCAGCGATATCCTAGGTGAAAAGCTCCCCGGTGTGCGGGTGGTGGCCCTGTCGGGACCATCCCATGCCGAGGAAGTGGGACGGGGAGTTCCCACCTCCGTCGTGAGCGCCTCTGCGGATCTGGAGGCCGCCGAGCTGGTCCAGGATCTGCTGATGAATCCGGCTTTTCGGATTTATGTCAGCCGGGATATCGTGGGGGTGGAACTGGGCGGTGCGCTCAAGAACGTCATCGCCCTGGCTGCGGGTATCTGCGACGGCCTGGATATGGGGGATAACACCAAAGCCGCCCTGATGACCAGGGGACTTGCCGAAATGGCGCGCCTGGGTGTCGCGATGGGAGCCGGCGCGGATACGTTTGCCGGCCTGTCCGGCATGGGGGATCTGATCGTGACCTGCGGGAGCATGCATTCCCGGAACCGCCGGGCCGGCATCCTGATCGGCCAGGGCGTCAGCCCGGCCGAGGCTGTGCGGCAGGTGGGAACGGTGGAAGGGTATCTGGCCGCCGGAGCCGCCTGGAAGCTGGCCCGGCGTGAAGGGGTCAGCATGCCCATCACCGAACAGTGCTACCGGGTCTGCTATGAAGGGCAGTCCCCTGAGGAGGCGATCCATGCCCTGATGGGCCGCCCGAAACGGCATGAGGGGGAACATCCCTGGCTGTGAGCCGGATCTATAGAATCCTGCAAAGAATGAGCGCAACAACGCCACCTTTCGAAATGAAAACCAGCAAGAATACACGGATTCAGACATAATCAGTGGCAGAGGAAAAAGGAGGGGATGGAACGTTTCCATCCCCTCCTTCTTGACAGGGGGAGGATCCGGGTGTAAGATACGTACGGCGCCTGACACGAGACCGCTGCGGCCAAACGGCTGCAGCGGTCTCGTGTCAGGGACATTCCGGCTGCAGAAAGCCGCTTAAACGATTGGGGAGACCACGCCGTGACCAATGACCTGACCAGGGGAAATCCGCTTAAGCAGATCCTGTTTTTTACGATTCCGCTTTTGATCGGCAATTTGTTTCAGCAGTTTTACAGTATGGCGGACACCATGATCGTCGGACGGACCATCGGGGTGGACGCTTTGGCGGCCGTGGGCGCCACGGGAAGCATTTCCTTTTTGATTCTGGGGTTTTCCCAGGGCCTCACGTCGGGATTCGCCGTGATCACGGCGCAGCGGTTCGGGGCGGGAGACGCGGACGGCGTGCGAAAGAGCGTGACGTCGAGTATCCTGCTCAGCGTGGTTATCACAGTGGCACTAACCGCTATTAGCGTGCCGCTGGCACGGCCGATTCTGGAATGGATGCAGACGCCGGATGATATCATCGACGATGCCTATGCGTATATCGTGGTGATATACGCGGGCATCGGCGCTTCGGTGATGTTCAATCTGCTGTCCAACATCATCCGCGCGCTCGGAGACAGCCGGACGCCGCTGCTGTTCCTGGCGGCCGCGTGTGTGCTCAATATCGGGTTGGATTTCCTCTTGATTCTGTGGTGTTCCATGGGGGTGTCCGGGGCCGCGGTGGCGACGGTGATTTCCCAGCTGGTGTCCGGCGGCTTGTGCATCGTGTATATCTTCAAGCGCTTTCCTATCCTCCGTCTGCAGAGGAGCGACTGGAGGGTTGAGGGGAAGCTGCTGTGGGATGACGTCCGGGTGGGTCTGCCCATGGGCTTTCAGATGTGCATCATCGCCATCGGCGCTATGATCCTTCAGATATCCCTGAACCGGCTCGGTTCGGTGGCCATCGCGGGTTTCATCGCCGCGCAGAAAATCGATCAGCTGGCAAGTCAGCCGATGATGTCCTTCGGCATCACCATGGCCACTTACGCCGCGCAGAACTATGGAGCCGGGAATATGCGGCGGATTCGCACAGGGGTGCGCCGCTGCATCCTGCTGTCGGTCGGATTCAGCGTGGTGTGCGGAGCAATTTTGATTGCGGCGGCCAAACCTCTGGCCGGGCTCTTTGTCGGTCCGGGACAGCCGGATGTGCTGGACCATGCACAGACGTACCTGCTGCTCAACGCCTCCCTGTATTTTCTGCTGGCGCTGCTTTTTATCTTCCGATACACGCTGCAGGGTCTTGGCAAAAGCTTGTTCCCCACGATCGCGGGGGTGGCGGAACTTTTTATGCGGACCTTCGCCGCTGTGCTTCTGGCCAATATCTGGGGCTTTGCAGGGGTGTGTCTCGCCAATCCGATCGCCTGGCTGGGCGCGGTCATACCGCTCAGTTCGGCTTATATCGTGACCATTCGGCGGCTGATCCGGAAGGCGGACATGGAACCGGCCACGTCCGTTTCGGAGGAGGCCGCGGCAGAACCCGCTGCCGAAGCACAGATCGGGTAACGGAAAAAGCCCTCCGCTAAGGACGCGAAAAAACGGGAAGGGTCAAGAAAACGCCGGCGCGCGCCTATGAATTTGTGAATACGTGCCGGTCTTCTTGAAGACCGGCAAAAAGCCGCTCCGGCCTTGCCGGAGCGGCTTTGATTAACAAAAGATTCAGCTGTTGGTCATGAAGAGCACGCCGAGGGTATTGGGCCCGCAGTGGGAGGAGATGGTACAGCCGGCTCTCGTGACAAAGATTTCCTTGAAATCCGCATACTGCTGAACCAGATTCCGCACCATCTCGATCCGCTCCTCCGAAATGCCGGAATGGGTGATGAACACCCGGTCGGTTTTCAGATCGGCGCAGCCCTCCAACTTGTCTTTGACATACTGGGTGAGAGCTTTGTCAAGGGAGCCGCGGTATTTCTTTCCGACATTCATCGATCCGTCGGCAGAGTTGACCTCAATGCAGGGCTTGAGCTGCAGCAGATTGGCGCCCAGCATGGCCAGCGCCGAACAGCGTCCCCCCTTGTACAGGAATTCGAGGGTATCGATGACGAAACTCGCATGGCAGCGGGCGGTGAGTTCCTGCACCTCGCGGGCCACCTGCTCGGCGGGCATCCCTGCAGCGATCCGGTCGGCCGCCTCCAAAACAGCCAGACCGGAACCGGTCGACAGATTGCGGCTGTCCACGGCGTAAACGCCCGGCATCTCTTCAGCGGCCATGCGGCAGTTATTGTAGCTGGCCGACAGGCCCGAACCGAGGGTGACGTGCACAACCTCATACCCCTGATCGGTGAACTGCTTAAAAAAGGCTGTATATTCAGCGGCGTTGATCGCCGCTGTCTTCGGCAGGATGTTCCGTTCGCGATAGACGCGGTAAATTTCATCGGGGACCAAATCCACCCCATCGGAATAGGTTTTGCCGTCGAGAATGACGTGGAAAGGATAATAATGCACGTCATATCGTTCCCGCAGCATGTCTCCCAGGTCACAGGTGCTGTCCGCGCACAGGACCGTCTTTTTACTCAAGGACGCATTCCTCCATTCTGAATCTCTTTCCAAAGACCCTTATACCATATCATAAAACCCTAAAAATTACAAGTTGATTACAAATGATTACAAAAAGGGTGATCGACTTGTTTTTCCGGACAGGTATGTTAAAATACGGATAGTGGTACAGGAAAGCAGGGAACGGGATGAAGAAATTGAAGGGGATCAACCGCCGGCTGTTCATTGGGCTGACGGCGTGTACGCTGCTGCTCGTGATGTCGCTGGCTGGCAACGGCATCGCCATTTTTCACGACCGGCAGGAAGGGGCTATGGCGGATCGGCTGACTTCTGAAAACGAGGAGCTGAAGGCCCAACTCGCCTCTCTCGAGGAACAGGCGGACAGCCTGCAGGCCCAGCTCGGGGCATTGTCCGAACAGGCGGACGAATGGGCGGCCGAAAAAGAGGCGCTGACGGCGCAGCTGGAAGAAGCCAAGAAGAAGGCGGCTCAGCTCGAACAGCAGCTGGTGTCTAAGGGAATCGCGCCCTATGTGCCGACCGCGTCGGTAACGGAGGCGGGGGATGTGGTTCTGCAGCTTGCCAAACCGGAGTATGCCGTGGGAACCAAACTGATCGCCCTGACGTTTGACGACGGGCCGGGAAAATATACGGACCGTCTGCTCGATGAGCTGAAAGCCCGCGGCGTTCACGCTACTTTTTTTGTGGTGGGGCAGAACGCGCAGCGGTACACCTCCACTCTCAAGCGGATGATCGATGAGGGGCATGTCATCGGCAATCACACGATGAACCATAAAAATCTCACCAAGCTGTCGGAGAGCGAAGCCCTTCAGCAGATCAACGGCTGTGCCGACATTGTGGAAAAGGCCTGCGGCGTGCGGCCGTATCTGCTCCGCTGCCCGGGCGGCAATGTCAACGACGCGGTGAAAAAGGTGCTGAAGGATCAGCATCTGGCATTGATCAACTGGTCGGTGGACACGCGGGACTGGCAAAGCCGCGATACCGAGAAGGTGCTGGCCACCGCTTTCCAGAGCGGGCCGTATGGGATTCAGGACGGCGCGATCGTGCTGATGCACGACGTGTATGAAACCACTCTGAATGCGGCCGTCCGGATGATCGACCGTCTGCTCGCCGACGGCTATACCATCGTCACGGTGCCCGAGCTGCTGGCTGCCCGCAATGAGGTGGTGTATGCGGGGGTTCAGTATCACGCAGCATTCGGATAAGGATCTTTAGATGGAATCAATAAAAAGAGCCGCCCGTTCTGCCTTTGGCAGAACGGGCGGCTCTGTGCTGTCCAATGGCTTAATCGTTTTTCACACGATCTTCGCCGTACAGATTCAGACGGAACAAACGGGATTCATCGTCCATGTTTTTGCATGTGACGGTGGCTTCGCCGATGTTGCCCCAGTCGATGGCGCTGGACAGCGCCAACAGCTGCGTCAGACGGCTTTTCAGGTTGAGGACGTCGCCGTCGGGGGTTTTCAGATACACATCGCCTTTGGCGGTGGAGGCAAACTCCATCAGCTTGTTGAAATCAAAATTGTGAATTTGCAGATCGGCCATGATTTTCAGACTCCTTTCAAGAGGCACTCAGGTGCGAGAAACATGGTTCTGCTTCCTGCTCTTTTATTATATACAGACATTTCCAGATTATCAACAAGCAAAAATACCGAACTTTGACAATCGTCCCCATACATTGTAGTTATTACGCACAATATCAAAAAATGAATCCTGTGTATTATTAACAAAATCGTTTTCTCCTGCATAAAAGATGCCAACGGCGGCCCCCAATAGGGAAAAGCCTGCATTTTACAAAAGATTCACAATTTGAATATTGACAGAGCCCCCGGGGAATGGTAGAGTATAGATGTTAGCACTCGACATCAAAGAGTGCTAAACCCTGACACTGAAAACCCGCCCCTGTCCGGCTCTGTATGCCGGAATTCAAGAAAGGAAGATGGTCATGGAGCTGGGTGAACGCAAACAAAAAATCCTGGCCGCCATCATCGACGCGTACATTCAAACCGGCGAACCGGTCGGCTCCAAGACGTTGGTGGAGATGCTGGACAACGCCGTTTCCTCCGCGACCATCCGCAACGACATGGCGGATCTGGCCGCGGCGGGGTATCTCGAACAGCCGCACACCTCGGCCGGCCGCATTCCCACGGCCCGGGCGTTCCGGCTGTACATCGATTCGCTGATGCATCGGCAGCCGCTGTCGGAAAAACGGCGGCGGGATATCGAGGATATGCTGACGGGTTCTGCCAGCGATCCGGAGCGCCTGATCGAAGTGGCGGCGAAAGCCTTGGCCGCCGTGACCGGCTGTGCGGCGGTCACCACGACGCCGGATCAGCAGAGTTCGACCATCAAGCGCATTGAAGTGATGCGCTCGGGCAATCGCAGTGCGGCCCTGCTCCTGATGACCAGTTCGGGCGTGCTGCGCAGCCGTCTCTGCCGCTTTGAATGCGAGGTGGATACAGCCCTGCTCGAAAGACTTGGCAAGACGCTCAGCGCCGAGTTTCTGGATCAACCGCTGGCGGCCGTGAGTCTTGCGCAGGTGCAGAGTCTGCTTGTCGCCCTTGGGGAATACGGTCTCGCCTGTGCGCCGGCTCTCACAGCTTTCGTCGAACTGGTGCAGGATTCGGCCGAAGCGGAGGTGCTGCTTTCCGGGCAGCTCAATCTGCTGCAGCACCCCGATTACGAATTGGAACGCGCCCGGTCCCTGTTGTCCTTTCTGTCCCAGCGGGAACTGCTCGCGGGGATGCTGACCGCGCATTCCGGGGGGCTGCGGGTGGTCCTGGGAAGCGAAAGCCCCCGTCCCGAGCTGGACGGATCGAGCATCATCGTCACCCGGTATTCCCAGGGGGGCGCAGCCAACGGTTCCATCGGCATCATCGGACCCCTGCGGATGGATTACGCCGCCACGATTCCGCAGATCGAATATTTCGCGCAGACGGTCAGCCGGCTGTTAAGCGATCTTATCAAAGACGGCTGAGGCCGCGGAGAGGATGTTGGAATATGGACGAGACCAAAGAATACGGCGATCAGGTGCCGGACCCGGCGGATGCACAGACGGCGAATCCGGAGGCCGCCGCGAAACCGGCTGCGGAGGAGAAGTCCGATAAAGGGAAAAAAGCCAAAAAGGATAAAGCCGACAAAGACGGCGCCCAGTTGGAAGCGCTGACTGAAAAGCTGAAAAAGGCGGAGCAGGAGCTGGAGTCGACGAAAGACCAGTATCAGCGGATGCTGGCCGAGTACGCCAACTATAAGCGCCGAACCGAACAGGAAAAGGAACAGATCGGGCAGTTCAGCCGGGGCGAAATGCTCAAAGCCCTGCTGCCCACGGTGGATAATCTCGAACGGGCGGCCGACGCACCCGACGGCGAAGAGTATAAAAAGGGCGTGGATATGGTCATCCGCCAGTTCCACGAAGCGCTCGCCGGGCTGGGTCTCGAGGAGATCCCCGCCGCCGAACAGCCTTTCGATCCTGAAATGCATCACGCCGTGATGCGGGAGGACGCCGACGGCGTCGAGCCGGACACGGTGACGGAAGTGTTCCAAAAAGGTTATCGCTACGGCGGCCGGGTTCTGCGCCCTGCCATGGTGAAAGTGGCCAATTAGCACGCCGTCCGGTATGCGGCATTCGTTTGCAGTCTATACTTATCCTATGGGTTCCCCGCCGGCAGTACGGCGATGCAATACAGTGGAATACAACATCTGGAGGTAATAAATATGGCAAAGATCATCGGTATCGACCTTGGCACGACCAACTCCTGCGTGGCGGTCATCGAAGGCGGCGAAGCCGCCGTCATCCCCAACGCGGAGGGAGCCCGCACCACCCCTTCGGTGGTGGCGTTCAAAAAAGACGGTGAGCGGATCGTCGGCCGGGTTGCCAAGCAGCAGGCGGTCTCCAATCCCGACCGGACCATTTCGTCCATCAAGCGGGAGATGGGCACGAACCATAAAGTGACCATCGACGGCAAGGACTACACCCCTCAGGAAATCTCCGCCATGATCCTGCAGAAACTCAAGCAGGATGCGGAAGCGTATCTCGGCGATAAAGTCACCGAGGCGGTCATCACGGTGCCGGCGTATTTTACCGACGCCCAGCGCCAGGCCACCAAGGATGCCGGTAAAATCGCGGGCATGGAGGTCAAGCGGATCATCAACGAGCCGACTGCCGCCGCGCTCGCTTACGGTATGGACAAAGAAAAGGACCAGAAGGTCATGGTGTACGACCTGGGCGGCGGCACCTTCGACGTCTCCATCATCGAAATGGGCGACGGGGTCCAGGAAGTGCTGGCCACGGCGGGCAACAACCGCCTGGGCGGCGACGATTTCGACCAGAAGATCGTCGAATGGATGGTCGCGGGCTTCAAAGCGGAGACCGGCGTGGACCTTTCAAACGATAAAATGGCGATGCAGCGCCTGCGGGAAGCCGCCGAAAAGTCGAAGATCGAATTGTCGGGCGGCGTGTCCAGCAACATCAGCCTGCCCTTCATCACAGCCGACGCGACGGGGCCGAAGCATTTGGATATGACCCTGACCCGCGCGAAATTCAATGAGCTGACCGCCTCTCTCGTCGACGCGACGATGGGCCCGGTCAAGCAGGCCCTTTCCGACAGCGGCCTGTCCGCTGCCCAGATCGACAAAGTCCTGCTCGTCGGCGGCTCCACCCGGATTCCCGCCGTGCAGGAGGCCATTCAGAAATTCATGGGCAAGGAGCCCTTTAAGGGCATCAACCCCGACGAGTGCGTCGCCATGGGCGCCGCGCTGCAGGCGGGCGTGCTCGGCGGCGAGGTCAAGGGTCTGCTGCTTCTCGACGTCACCCCCCTGTCCCTGGGTGTCGAGACCATGGGCAGCGTCATGACCAAGGTTATCGAGCGGAACACCACCATTCCGACCAAGAAGTCGCAGGTGTTCTCCACCGCAGCCGACAATCAGCCTTCGGTCGAGGTGCACGTGCTGCAGGGTGAGCGGGAATTCGCCAAGGACAACAAGACGCTCGGCGTGTTCCACCTCGACGGCATCGCCCCGGCCCCCCGCGGCGTGCCGCAGATCGAGGTTACCTTCGACATCGACGCCAACGGCATCGTGAACGTCAGTGCCAAGGATCTCGGCACCGGCCGGGAGCAGCACATCACCATCACCTCCAACACCAATATGTCCAAGGAAGATGTGGATAAGGCGGTCAAGGAAGCTGAGCAGTATGCCGCCGAGGATAAACAGCGCCGCGAGGCGGTTGAGGTGCACAACGGCGCCGACCAGGCGGTGTATCAGTGTGAAAAGGCCCTGACCGATCTGGGCGATAAGGTGGATGCGGCCGACAAAACCGAGCTGCAGAGCAAGATCGAAGCGCTCAAAGAGGCGAATAAAGCCGACAATATCGAGGAGATCAAGCAAAAACAGGAAGACCTGATGAAGAAATTTTATGAGGTTTCCGAGAAGGTGTACAAAGCCGCGGCCCCGCAGGACGGCGGCGCCCCGGCCGGCGACGGCACCACCCCGCCCCCGGAAAACGGCGACGGGTACTACAACGGCGAAGTTCACTGAGGACCCGCCGGGTTCTTTCAAATCCCGTATTGGCACCGTGCAAAGAGCCAGCCGGAGGACCGGCTGACTCTTTGCCTGTGTATGGATGGAGTGGTCACACATGGCGGACAGCAAACGCGATTATTATGAGGTGCTCGGTATTTCCAAGGGCGCCTCGGACGAGGATATTAAAAAAGCCTATCGGCAGATGGCGAAAAAGTATCATCCCGACCTGAATCCCGGGGATAAGGATGCGGAGGCGCATTTCAAGGAGGTCAACGAGGCCTACGAGGTGCTGTCCGACGCGCAGAAAAAGGCGCGGTACGATCAGTACGGCCATGCCGGGGTGGATCCGAATTTCGGCGCGGGGGGATATCAGGGATACGGCTTCGACGGTATGGATATCGACCTCGGAGACATCTTCTCCTCCTTTTTCGGCGGCGGAGGGTCCCGCCGTTCCAATCCCAACGCCCCGAGACAAGGTGCCGATGTGTCGGCCTCGGTGGTCATCTCCTTTGAAGAAGCGGCCAAAGGCTGCAAAAAGCAGGTGGATATCCGGCTGGTGGATACCTGTCCCGACTGCCGCGGCTCCGGCGCCGCCAAGGGCAGCACGCCCCAGACCTGCCCCGTCTGCAATGGCACCGGACAGGAACGCCGCCAGCAGCGGACCCCCTTTGGCGTGATCCAGACCCAGTCGGTCTGTTCCCGCTGCCGCGGCAAAGGGAAAATCATCGACAAGCCCTGCCCGACCTGTACCGGAACCGGACAAGTCCGCAAACCCACTTCGGTCGGCATCAACATACCCGCGGGCATCGCGGACGGCCAGGTGATCACCATACGTGGCAAGGGCAACGCCGGGATCAACGGCGGACCGGCAGGCGATCTGGAAGTACAGGTGGCGGTCCGTCCCCACCCCGTGTTTGAGCGGGAGGGGTACGACATTCTGTGTGAACTGCCCCTGACCTTCACCCAGATGGCTCTTGGCGCAGAGGTGCAGGTGCCGACTCTCGACGGCCCGGTTCCCTATACCATTCGAGAGGGCACCCAGCCGGATGAGATCTTCCGCCTGAAGGGGAAGGGATTCCCCTATATCAACGGCAGAGGCCGGGGCGACGAGGTGGTGCGGGTGACGGTTGAAGTGCCGAAAAACCTGACATCCGAACAGAAAAAGCTCCTGCACGCCTTCGAGGAATCTCTCGGAGAAAAGAATTATCAAAAACGCCGCAGCTTCTTCGATAAGCTGCGGGATGCGTTCGGCGGCTGACGGCCGCGTTCTTTCAAAACCAAATGGGCGGCGGGAACTCGGTTCCCGCCGCCCATCCGCTTGTGTATCTTCATAAATTCTTCCCTTGTATTTGACGGGCAGACTTGATATACTGTCGGTATCGGCAGTTTCCCATCCTGGTTGGAAAAGAGGCGGCATATGAAGCGTTTTAAAGGCATTGCCCAATGGCTGTCCCTGTTTTTGCTCGCGGTGGCGGTCATTGCGGTCTACAAGACCTTTGACAACATCGTGGCGATCGGGGGGTTCTTTTCCCAATTGATGGGGATTCTCAGCCCGTTTATCATCGGTTTTGGGATCGCCTTTCTGCTGTACGGCCCCTGCAGCAAAATCGAGGCGCTGTTTCGTCGTTCCCATAAGTCCATCATGCACAAACTGGCGCGGCCGGTATCGGTGGTGATCGTCTATCTGCTTCTGTTCGGCCTGCTGACCCTGCTCGGCTATCTGGCGATCCCGGCCTTGATCCGGGCGATCACCGATTTTATCTCGGCCGTTCCGGGATATTATGCCAACGTGATGAACTTCCTCGAGGAATACACCAAGGAAGGCGGTATTCTGGAAGAGCTGCATCTGGAGGAACGCATCAAGGATATTTACACCTGGATCAGCAGTCAGCTGACCGTGGACCGGGTGGTCTCCTCCCTCAAAGGCATTCTGAGTTTCACGACATCCCTGCTCGATATTTTCATGGCGCTGATCGTCTCGGTGTATATGCTGCTCGGCCGGGAATCCCTCATCCGCGCGGTCAAATCGGTCGCGGGCCTCGCGATCAAGCCGAACGGCATGGCCTTCTGCAGCCGGTATGCGCATAAAATCACCAAGATTTTTTACAGCTATTTTTACAGCCAGGCCATCGACGCCTGCATCGTCGGGGTGCTGGCCACCATCGGCCTGCTCATTGCGGGTCTGCCCAACGCGGCTGTGCTCGGCATGATGCTCGGCCTGATGAATATGATTCCCTATTTCGGCGCCATCATCGGCGGCGTGATCTGTGTGCTGGTGGCGCTGCTCTCCGGTAATATCTACGGCGCCATTTTCGTTGCCATTTATATCCTCGCCATGCAGCAGATCGACGGCAACATCATCCAGCCCCGGATCGTCAGCAATTCGGTGGGAATCAAAGCGATTTACGTGCTGCTGGCCATCACCATCGGCGGTGGGTTTTTCGGATTCTGGGGTATTTTCCTCGGCGTGCCCTTTATGGCGATGGTGCAGATGCTGATTAAAGACTTCATCGAATACCGGAAACGCCAGGAGGAGCGCAAGCTCTGCATGGAAGCGGACGCCGGCGGCTGTCCGCCTGAAGACGAAAACTAAGGGAGATGCGGTATGAAGGTGCGCCCTTTTATCCGCCGAATGGAGCTGAAACGGGAAGAGGTACCGGATTTTAACCGGTACCCCTTCTGCATTCCGGCGATCGGCCGCCTGGAAACGCTGGAATTTCATGAGAAGGTCACGTTTCTGACAGGGGAAAACGGGACGGGCAAATCCACTCTGATGGAAGCGATCGCGGTGGCATGCGGCTTCTGTCCGGAGGGGGGAGGCCGGAATTTTCGGCTCGAGACCCGGGCGACCCATTCGGATCTGTGGCGGTATCTTCGGACGGAACGGGGGCCGCTCTCTCCGCGGGACGGGTATTTTCTTCGGGCGGAGAGCTTTTATAATGTCGCGTCCTATTTGGAGGATCTCGACGAAGGCTATCCCTTCGCCTCGCATATATTGGATATTTACGGCGGCAGCCTCCATGAATGTTCCCACGGCGAAAGCTTTTTT
This sequence comes from uncultured Oscillospiraceae bacterium, assembly GCA_902492895.1. Classification (GTDB taxonomy): domain Bacteria; phylum Bacillota; class Clostridia; order Oscillospirales; family Acutalibacteraceae; genus UMGS1623. The sequence goes on from CABUNG010000019.1 coordinate 21,402, forward strand.
GCTCTGCTGCAGAATCGGCTGGGGCGGGACGGCCTGTATCTGTTCGACGAGCCGGAAGCCGCTCTGTCCCCGATGCGCCAGATGGCGATGCTCACCCGGTTGCATCAGCTCGCGGAAGAGGGATGCCAGTTCATCATCGCCACCCATTCGCCGATCCTGCTCGCCTATCCGGACAGCCGTATATACCAGTTGGATGAGGACAGCGTGCGGGTCATTTCGTACGAGGAATGCGCCCCTTATCGCCTGACCAGGCGGTTTTTGAACGATTATCGCCGCATGACGGACGAATTGCTCGCGGATCCCGAGGACAGCGGACCATAAAACTTGTGAAACAGGGGATGCCCATATGGGCATCCCCTGTTTGTTGATCGATAGACGGCAGGGCCTGAAGCAGGCGGCCACCCGTAGGGCTTGGTGAAAGACATTCACTTGACTTTTGTATCTACATAAGTTATGGTTGTATTGTCGCTACAAAAGGAGGGGAGACTATCAGCGATCGAAAAAAGATGGGGCGCCCGACAGACAATCCCAAAACCACGATGTTCCGAGTACGACTTGATGACGAGACGATGCATATGCTCGAGGAATCAGCAGCTGCTATGAATGTCACCAAATCGGAAGTCGTCCGAAAAGGGATCGAATCTGTCCACAAAAGCCTCAAAACATGAAGGAAGCGGCCCCCACTCTGCCCGAGAACGGCCGCTTCCCCCCAAAACGGCTTGCAAGATGCAAGCCACTGCCGACCGGTGCCCGAAGGTCCCGCGGCGAATTCAGTATACCATACGCCGCGCGTCCTTTCAAGCCTGTCGGTCTTTAAAACAGGAAAGGATGAATTTTATGCATCAAGCGGGTACAAATTTTGTGGAAAGCCGGATTTCCGATGTCGAACAAACCCTGTTGGAAACCAATGCCGCCTACGCAGTGGCGGCCGAGAGGAGCGCACTTCTCTATGACCAGGTGGAGCCGATCCTGCAAAGCGGAGACGATCTGCAGATCAGCGCGGGAGACTGCCTGAGCTTCCGGGAATATCTGGAGATGGAAGAAAAGACAAACGGGCTTCTGCGGCAGGAGGCCTATAAGCAGGGATGGCGGGACAGCGCCCGGCTGTTATGCCTTCTAGGTCGATAAATCGCAATTTTAAATTCATAATATGAATATATATATTCATAATTTTAATAATTATATTGACATATTGAAGATCATGGAGTATATTATTCGTGTAAGGCTTGAAGGAAGGTGATGGGATGGTTCAGGTTATCAGCCGCTGCCCTGTCTGCGGACGGAAACTCAAGGCCGTCAAGCTCCAGTGCGAGCACTGCGATACCGCGATCGAAAACGATTTCTGCCTCAGCCGGTTCGATTATCTCTCTCCAGAGGAACTTTTTTTCGCCGAGACTTTTTTGAAATGCCGCGGGAATATTAAGGAAGTGGAGAGGGAGCTCAAGATTTCCTATCCGACGGTCCGCTCCCGGCTGGACGACATCATCCGGAAACTGGACGGAAAAGCCGATATGCCGCCCGCCGCCTCACGCAAAAAGGCGATTCTGGATGCCCTGCAGAATGGAGAGATCACGCCGGAGGAAGCACTCGAACAGATGAAAGAAACGCTTTGATGTGGTCAGATCCCGACTGGTTATGATCAATAGCGGCGCTCTTTTGACATCGGGGGCGCGGAAAGGAGGACAATGATGGAGGAAAAACTGCGCATATTGCATATGGTGGAGGAGGGCAAGCTCTCCGCTGAACAGGCCGTCGAGCTGATGAACGCGTTGGAGGGTTCCGCCTCCGAAGAGAAATTCGATAACGCGCTCGAACCGTCCGCCGCCCGGAGACCGGGCGCCTATGAGGATAAAATGCTGCGGGTGATCGTGGACAGCCCGGAAGGGGACAAGGTCAATGTGCAGCTTCCCGTCCGGATCATCCGGCAGGTGCTCAAGGTGACCGGCCAGCTGCCGATCAAGAGCGAGGACCTCAAGAACATCGACCTGGATGCGCTGACCACCTCGATCCTCGAATGCCTGGACAACGAAACGCTGGGGGATATCGTAACGGTGGACGCGTCCGACGGCAGTACGGTCCGCGTATTCATCGGATGAGGATGGAAGGGAGTTATCCATGCGCGTGATTGTCCGGTCCGAAGATGTCAACCTGTGGCTGCCGATTCCGATGGTGCTGGCGGGGGCCGCTGTCGCCCTGATGCCGGAATCCGCCTTGGTTGGTTTGCGGAAATCGGTTCCGGAACCTTACCGCGATCTGTTGACCAAGCCGCTGCTGCGGCAGCTCGTGCGGGAGTGCCGGTCGGTTTTGAAACGATACAAGGGTTTGGAGATCGTCCGTGTGGAGTCCCAGGACGGACCGTTTGTATCCATTCGGCTGTAACGATAAAAAGAGGGCGGACACGCGTGTCCGCCCTCTTTAACATATTCTATTATAGGTCCGGCGTTCCCAAGGCCGCGGCGGCGAATGCAGTGACGGTCGAGCGGGTGAGATCCTCCGCCTGCTGCCAGTCCATGGCCGCGATGTTGAACTGTTCCATTTTGTCATGCAGGGCTTTCGCCTCGGCCGAGATAGCCACGGCCTCACCCAACAGCTCTCGGGCGGCCCGGCGGTTGAAGGAAAGGAGCTGCCGCTTCAGGCGCAGCTTCTCTGCGTCGGTGAACCGGGCGGCGTGTATGCGGCGGTAGACGGGGAAATCCGCCTTGTGCCAGGGATTCGAGGTGGTGAAGCCCAGCCCCAGGGAGGGGATAATCAGGTGTTCGATCTTGTCGTAAGGTGCGAGCGGGCAGGCGCAGGTGATGATGTCCAGGCCCGCAGCCAGCGCACGTTGGCGCAGCTCGGCGAAGAACAGGCGGGAGGCCGCGCCGTAGTCGTCCTCGAACGCATAGATGCGGGGACAGAGAGCCTGCAGCGTCTCGTGGAAGGTGATGAGGCCGTCAGGGGTAACGGCGCTGAGAAAGCGGCGTTTTTCCTTTCCGGGCGTTTCGGACGGACCTCCGAATTCACGGGTGGCGATGCGGGTCGCGCAGCGGACGGCCTTGGCATCGTCTGTGCATTCCGCAGCGATGCGGGCGCTGTCTCCAATCAGGGAAGCCGCGGCGCTCAGAAATTTGCGGCAGCGGACGTGCATGGCCTTGTTGGCATCGGTGGCCGCGATGACGGCCGGAGCCTGGCGGTGGAGAAGAGCGGCATCCATACAGCCGCCCAGATGGAGAATCTGTTCCACGGCGCCCCAATAGGACGGCTCCATGACATGGGGGGCGGTGCCGTCCAGAATGCACATTTTCAGGGCGGGGAAGATCACACCGTCGAGCGAGTTCGGATCGGAGGAACAGCAGATCACCTCGGCCTCCTGTCCCATTTCGGTCAGCTTATCCAGTACGGCACGCATTAGAGAGGACTTTCCCGTGCCGGGTCCGCTTTTGATGATGTATGCCTGCCAGCCATCTTTGGCATCGTACAGGTCGTCTATGTATCCCACAAATCCCCCAGGTGTATTGGCCCCTAAAAAGAATCGGACAGGCGCGTGAAAACCCGACATGGTCATCCCTCCAGCGTTATGTTCGGCAGGCGGCCGCGTCGGCCGCGGTTCTGCCCCTACTGACATGGTATTCCAAACGGGAAAATGGGTGACAAGAACCTCTCGAAGAGCGCCTGCATCCCGATCAAACAGCATCTTTTCACAACTAAAAGAGCAGAAACAGGCCATTGCATGACCGGATAGGGTATGCTAGAATGAACACGTGCAGGGCGAGGTTGCGTCATGCCGATAAAACCGTAAAAACGGAGGGAAAACACATGGAGATGCCCATACCCATGAGAGGCTGGAACACCTGGAACACGTTCGGCGCCAACATCAACGACGAAATGATTCGCGAATCGGCCGACGCCATCGTAAAAAGCGGGATGAAAGACGCGGGATACGAGTACATCGTCATCGACGACTGCTGGTCCCTCAAAGACCGGGACGAGGAAGGCCGTCTGGTCGCCGACCCGGCAAAATTCCCTTATGGGATGAAGGCCCTGGCCGACTACATACACAGCCTCGGTTTCAAGTTTGGGATGTATTCCTGCGTGGGGACCAAAACATGTGCGGGGTATCCGGGCAGTTTCGGCCATGAATTCCAGGATGCGCAGACGTTTGCCGACTGGGGTGTGGATTTCCTGAAATACGATTACTGCTATAAGCCGGATGCCATCGACGGCCGCCTGCTCTACAACCGGATGAGCATGGCGCTCAAGGCCACCGGACGGGACATCGTCTTCAGCGCGTGCAGCTGGGGAGCGGACGATACCGCCCGTTGGATCCGCTCCACGGGCGCGGACATGTGGCGTTCGACGGGTGATATCGTCGATTCCTGGGCTTCGGTCAAATCGCTGTTTGAACAGCAGCGGGAGATCCTGCCCTACGGCGGACTCGGCTGTTTCAACGATATGGACATGCTGATTGTGGGGATGAACGGCAAGGGCCACGTGGGCGTGAACGGCTGTACGCTGGAAGAATACCGCACCCACTTCACCCTCTGGTGCTTCATGAGCTCCCCGCTGATGGTGGGCTGCGACGTGCGCACGATGGATGACGCGGTCCGCGATATGCTGACTAACCGCGAGGTTCTGGCGATTCAGGCCGATGCCAAATGCCAGCCCTTCCCGGCCACGAAATACATGTGGGGAGACGATACCCTCGCTTGGGCCAAACAGCTCTCCGACGGCGGCTACGCTCTCGTTTACGCCAATATGACCGACAGCGACCAGCTTATCAATACCAATTGGTGGGATCTCGGCCTGCCGCCCTCTTCCGGATTCGCGTTTGCGGTGCGGGATGTCTGGAGCGCGCAGGATCTTGGGGTGTATGAAGCGGACTGCCCCATTTGGGTCAAGTCCCATGAATGCCGCCTGCTCCGTCTCTCCCTTGTCCCCGCCAAGGGGGCCAAAGCGTGAGCGAGCCGCGATGTGCCCATTGCGGCCGGACGCTCGATGTCTACGATATCGGCGCTCATAAAAAGCTGATCAACCGGGGAGCCGCCGGCGATTTTCTCTGCATATCCTGTCTGGCCGCGCATTTTTCCTGCGAGGAAAGCCGCATCCGGGAAAAGATCCGGGAGTTTCAGGAAATGGGATGCACCTTGTTTCCGCCCTTGGAGAAGACTTGACACCGCTATTCATTCCGGTATAATGGAAGGATAGACTGTGGTCAGGTTTTAATGGGAAAGAGAGGCGCCTTGCGTGGACAAGAAACGGATTGAAGCGGCTGTGCGGGAATTGCTCGCGGCCATTGGAGAGGACCCCGATCGGGAGGGGCTTTTGGAAACGCCCCGCCGGGTGGCCGATATGTACGGCGAAGTGTTTCAGGGACTCGAGGAAGATCCCCGCCAGCACTTGAAAATTTTCAATGAGAACCAACACGATGAAATGGTGACGGTCCGGGACATCCCGCTTTACTCCATGTGCGAGCACCATCTTCTGCCCTTTACGGGGGTGGCGCACATTGCGTATATCCCCCGGGACGGCAAGGTGATCGGGCTGTCGAAGCTGGCCCGGATCGTCAACAGCTTTGCCAGACGTCCCCAGCTGCAGGAGCGCCTGACCGCCCAGCTTGCGGATTTCCTCGAGCAGGAGCTGAATCCTCAGGGCGTGGCCGTCATCATCGAGGCGGAACACCTGTGCATGACGATGCGGGGGGTGCGCGCGGCCGGGTCCCGGACCCAAACCTCCGCTTTGCGGGGGCGGATGAAGGCAGATGCCCGCACCCGCACCGAAACGCTGTCCCTTTTAACAGGAAGATGAAACAAGAAATAAAAAAGCTCCCCGGACATCCGGGGAGCTTTTTTATTCCGGAGAAAAAACCGTGCAAAGCAGTTTTTCCTTCTATATAAAAGCGGTCAGCGGTTGCGGGTACGGCTGGGCTTCTGCCGGATCGGACGGCGGGCGACTACTTCCCGCACAGCTGGACGCCCTTCCCGGATGCCTTCCCGTTTGAGAACATAGGATACGGTGATCCGCAGAATGGTGAAATCCAATTTCAGGGAGACATGACGGGCATAATAGCGGTCATACAAAGCCTTTCGGCGGGTTTCCAGCTCATCGCGTCCCCGAATCTGCGCCAGCCCCGTCAGCCCTGGGCGGACCCGATCGGCACCGCTGCGCTCACGCAGCGTGATCAGTTCGGTCTCGGTCAGCACGACCGGGCGGGGACCAACGAAGCTCATGTCGCCTTTCAGAACGTTCCACAGCTGCGGCAGCTCGTCCAGACTGGTTTGACGCAGAAAACGGCCGACTGGCGTGATATAACGGTCGGCTCCCACCAGTTCGGCGGTGGCGACGTTCTGCGGGGCCTGGCGATGCATCGTCCGAAATTTATAAAGGATGAAGGGTTTTGTGTATAAACCTGCGCGTTTTTGTTTAAATATAACACCACCCGCCGAATCCGCGGAAATGGCCAGCATAATGAGCAGAAAAAGAGGAGATAATACCAGCAGGAGGAGCGCGGAGGCAAAAATGTCAAAAAAGCGTTTACAAAACCGGGTCAAGCACCGTTCACCTCCTCTTGTTTCGCCTGTCGAATCTGTCAATAGTATGCCCGCAGCCAGCCGTCATCTGTCATTGTATTAATGGATAATCGTGAAATACTTTCCGATTATCAATAAAAATGCCCCATAGGAATGCAGTCCTTATCGAAAAAACACCGCAAATAATGATGTAGTTTGTACAAAAAACAGAGGACATGGTTATGTAAAGATGGCGTTAACTACAGACTTCAAGAGAGTTACAAAAATGAAACTTGATTTTTGTGGAAAGGGATAGTATAATGCGTTCAACAGAGCGTTGTGGGACGCTTTCTGTGATTTCGATGGCTTACTTCTTATAATAGACTGCTCAAGACGTCCCCTTTGAAGGAGGCAACATTATGCAGAAAATTGTGCCGCTTTCCAGTTATGCGAACAGCGAAAAAAAGCAAAAACGGGCTTATGCGTTTGTGAAACGCTCTTTTGACATCGTGGTTTCCCTGGTGGCGCTGCTGCTCCTGTCCCCGCTCTTTTTGGTCGTATCCGTCATCGCCGCGATCGATACCAAAGGAAAGCCCCTCTTCATTCAGCAGCGCATGGGAAAGGGCAACGTACCTTTTATGGTTTTCAAATTCCGCACCATGAATGTGGCCGCTCCCCGCGAAGTGGCCACCCATAAACTTGAGAATCCGGATCAGTATATCTCCCGTGTGGGCGAGACGCTGCGGAAGCTGAGCATCGATGAGCTGCCCCAGCTGATCAATGTGCTGATCGGCAATATGAGCATCGTCGGTCCCCGCCCGGTCGTGCTGACCGAGACCGATCTGATCGCCCTGCGCGGGCGCAACGGCGCCAATTTGGTCCGCCCCGGCATCACGGGGCTGGCGCAGATCAGCGGGCGCGACAACGTTACCATTGCGCAGAAAGCGTGGCTGGACGGCGAATACGCTGCCAAGTGTTCGGTCGGGATGGATCTGAAGATTCTGTTCAAGTCCGTCGGTTATGTGCTGGGCTCCAAGGGCATCTGCGAGGGTGCGAATCCGCGGATTTCTTCCTGCAAGGAAAAGACTGAACGCTCCGCTTAAAATAGGACGTTCAAGGTGTCGGCCGTCGGCCGGCACCTTTTTTGATGAGCATGGGACAGAGGACCCCATGCTCTTTCATTTTTGGCGGTTATGTCCGGGGATAGGGGGGCTGCTCCGCCGTCAGCACCGCGGGATAATCGACGCTGACATTGTCATATTGAGCGAGCCTGCAAGTTGGGATAAGGGGATTTCCCGTTTACCTCGATCATACGTGGAATAAGCCTGCTGGGAACAGAATAAGCAGGATGCTTTAGTTTTCTGGGACAGATCCGCGTCCTCCCGCCGATCTCGTATGCGCAGATGCATGGTGACATCCCTCCTGAATTTCCGTATACCCATGCGGTTGAGAATGGCCAGGAAATCGGACAAATTGGCATAAAGAAGGCGGAACTCGGTTGGATATACAGCTTCCGCCTTGATTTTCGACGTGTTATGACGTATACTATTCCGTGGGCGGACGAGTTCCGCCTGTTTTCACGCTCCTTTATGAGCGATCAATCGATTTTTTGAAAGGATTGACGATATGAGCGAATCTTGTGGACATGACTGCAGCAGCTGCCAGGAAAACTGCGCCGAGCGGGACCCGCATGCGCAACTCGGTGAGTTCAGCAGCATTAAAAAAGTTGTCGCCGTGAGCAGCGGCAAGGGCGGGGTGGGCAAATCCTCCGTCACTGCGATGCTCGCCGTCCTGCTGGCCCGCCGGGGCTTTAAGGTCGGCGTACTCGATGCGGACATCACCGGTCCGTCCATCCCGCGCGCGTTCGGCATCAAACGCAAGGCCCGCGGCAGCGAAATGGGCATCCTGCCCGAAGAAACCGCGATGGGTATCAAAGTGATGTCTATCAATCTGCTGCTCGAACATGAAGATCAGCCGGTCGTCTGGCGCGGCCCGATTCTCGCCGGAGCGGTTACCCAATTCTGGACCGATGTGGCCTGGGGCGAACTGGATGTCCTGCTCATTGATATGCCTCCGGGTACCGGCGACGTGCCGCTGACGGTTTATCAGTCCCTGGCTGTGGATGGAACGATCGTCGTCTCCACCCCCCAGTCGCTGGTGCAGATGGTGGTGGGGAAAGCCAAGAAGATGGCCGATATGCTCTCCATCCCGGTCATCGGGATGGTAGAAAACATGAGCTATGCCGTCTGCCCGGACTGCGGCAGACGCATTGAACTGTTCGGCTCTCCGGAAGGCCTTGAAAAGGCTGCCGCCGAGATGGGCGTGCCGCTGCTCACCCGCCTGCCGATGAATCCCGACGTTGCGCGGCTGTGCGATGAAGGGGAGATCGAGCGGGTGGTGTGCGACGAGATGGATCCCGCCGCCGATGCGGTGGAACGCCTGCTGGGTGCGTGCTGAATCGTGCTGGTTTGGACGATCCGCGATTATGCCGCGGATGGACTATGCACCGTCTGACGGACATCCCTGCGCGTTTTTTTGAAAGGCGCGGGCCGTCGATGCGGCGCACTCCGTTGGAGGGTGCGCTCTTGGGTTGGATTTGAACTGAAATAAAGCCGGCCGGAAAAGCAGAAGGCTTTTCCGGCCGGCTTTTGCCGATAGGTGGACCGGCAGCACTTGCCGAATGCGCGTAACGGCGGTATACTGAAAGCATCACCCTGAACATAGGAAAGACGGTGCGGGCCTTGTTTCTCTTTTCAGCGCAGAAGATCCTGCGGAATCGTCCGGTCTATGGGGATCTCCCATCCGACCGGGATATCCTGTCAAATACCGTTCACATGGCGTGGCCCTCCATCATGGAATCCTTTCTGGTCAGCCTGGTCGGGCTGGTGGATACCTTTATGGTCAGCTCCCTCGGGCTGTATGCCATCGCCGCGGTGGGGCTGACCACCCAGCCGAAGTTCATCGGCCTTGCGGTGTTTATCTCGCTGAACGTGGCGGTTTCCGCCATTGTGGCCAGGCGAAAGGGCGAAGACGACCGGGAGAGCGCCAACAAGGTGCTGATGCAGGCCCTGCTGATTGCGGGCGGCCTGCTGATCGTGGTGAGCACCCTGTGCGTGGTGTTCGCGGAGCCGATTCTCCGTCTGGCGGGGTCTCAGCCCGATACCCACGGCCCGGCCGTGACCTATTTCCGCATTATCATGGGCGGCATGGTGTTCAACGTCGTGTCCATGGTCATCAACGCAGCGCAGCGGGGGGCGGGCAACACCCGCATTTCCCTGACCACCAATCTGGTGTCGAATGCCGTCAACGTGCTGTTCGATTACCTGCTCATCGGCGGGCATTTCGGGTTCCCGGCCCTCGGCGTGGCCGGAGCGGCGGTGGCGACGGTCATCGGGTCGGTGTGCGGCTGCGCCATGAGCATCCTCTCCATGCTCCATCGGGATAATTTCGTCTGTATCCGGGAAGTGAAAAAGATCGGGTTCGACCGCACGACGGTCAAGGCGATTACCAACATCGGGTCGAGCACCCTGGCGGAACAGGCGTTTCTGCGCATTGGGTTCATGACGTTCGCCATCATCGTGGCGAGGCTCGGCACCGTTCCCATGGCGGCCCACCAGATCGGCATGAACCTGATGAGTATCTGTTTTTCCTTCGGAGACGGGCTGTCGGTCGCGTCGGTAGCCCTGGTCGGGCAGAGCCTCGGGACGGGCCGCGCCGATCTCGCGCGGGTGTACGGCAATGTATGCCAGCGGTGCGGCCTGCTGTTCGCGTGTTTTCTGTCGATGATCTTCCTGACGCTGGGGCAGCCGATTTTCGGGCTGTTTTCAGACGATCCGGCCATTTTGTCGTATGGCCGGATGATTATGACCGTTATGATGGTCGAGGTCTTTCTGCAAATATCCCAAGTGGTCTTTTCCGGCTGTCTGCGGGGAGCGGGCGACACGGTTTTCACCGCGGTGGTATCTCTCATCAGCGTGCTTTTGGTGCGGCCGCTCGCGGGATGGGTGCTCTGTTATCCGGTCGGGCTGGGGCTGTTCGGGGCCTGGCTGGGGCTGGCGGCGGATCAGTTCGTGCGTTTTTTGATGACGTATCTGCGGTTCCGCAGCGGCAAATGGATGAATCGGAAGATATGAGAATTCATGTACGGTGAAAGCGGGAGGATGAATCCGCTGAGGGATGGGCACTGCGCTTCGCCGCCGCGGCAGCGTACCGGGGGCCGGCGCCCTGGATTATACTCTCCGGCGCTCTGTATCTGCGGCGTCGGATCCGATGCCCACATCTTGGATAATCCAATTATTCAGCCTCTGCTGCTCGAGCGGGTGGCCGCAGAACAGGCACGGGATTAAACCTGCCGCGGTTTGAAGAAAACCGAACGCCCCCTCCGGATTTGTCCGGAGGGGGCGTTTTGCCTACATGGCCAGGACGCCAAGGTCGTCCTGCATCAAGATGAGGATCTGTTCCTCCAGTCCAGTTTGAACGTTGACATACACCAGCACTTGATCGGGGGTCTCGGAGTCGCCGCCCGGATCCCCTGTACAGGAGAACTCGTAACACAGCGCCTCGGTCTGCTGCGTCGTGGGAATGAGGGCGAGGCGCCCCTCTCCCTGTACCGTCAGGTGGGGGCTGAGACGGCTGCGCGCCTCCGCTTCGTTCACCACTGGCGTGGGGAGGGTGCGGTTCGTATGGTTCATCAGATAGCCGTTCGCGTCGTAACTGACGAGCTGGCCGTTGTCCATCGCGATTCCGATTTTGATCAGGTCCGGATACAGGATCGTCCCGTCCTGCACGGCGGCGTAGTTGATGGCGAGAACGCCGTTGTTCAGGCTGTAGTACCGATAGGCGAATTCTCCGAGTCCGGCTTCACGCATGACGGTGTCGCCTTTTTCGAGCGCCTGTTTGACGGTCAGCCCGGCCTCGCCCAGCTGGCGGGAATTGAGGAAGTACACCACTTTACCGCCCTGTTTGGATACCGTTGCGGTAAAACTGTCTCCGGCAAACTGGTAGCACGGCATGCCGCCGGACGTTTCGCCGGCCGGCTGCACTTCCTTGACCCCGCTGAGCTCTTTCAATGTTTCGAGAGCGTAGCTTTCGGGGAAGTTGGCTTGTCCGTCCAGTGCCCGCGGCGTTTGCTGATAAATATGATCCGAAAAGGGACCGTCGTAGATCATGGTGGGGTAATCCGCCAGTTCCTCCTCCATTTCCAGAAAACCCGTCTGCAGGCCGGGTGTCTCTTCCTGAAGGCCGGTGGCCTGAAGGCGGTCGGTGACCTCCCCAAAGGAAAGGGCCCCGGTGTTAAGCCCGGCCTCCATGTCCGCCAGACGGGCGGTCATACTTTTGGCATAGGACGAAAGCTTCTGGAGAGTCTCGGTTTCCTCGTCGGTGATGGTCTGTCCGGCAGCCGCCCGATGGGACAGCGACATGCAGAAGTTGCCGACCTGGGATAGAAATTTATTGATGCCGCTCAGCTCGTCGCCGTTCAGGGGCAGCTGCTCGAGACAGCTTTTGGCACTGCCGGCCTCCCGCCACAATTTGGATGCCAGACCTTGCAGCTGGTTTTCCGTTGTGGCATACCGTCCTTTTTGCAGCGTGATATCGAGATTGCTGATATACTCGCCGAGTTCCCCCAGCGCGCGCTGATAACCATATTCGATCGTGGAGCGATACCGGTTGGCGGCCGCGTATCCGCTGGCTGCGGCGATCGCCAGGGCCGCGATGAGGGCGACGGCGTAGCTGATCAGGCGGACCAGTCCCCGGCGGCTGATGGTGGTGGTCATGGTGTCTCTCCTCCTGTTTTTAAAAACCTGCTTTTTGTGGATATGCAAGATTCCGCCGTGTTTGGATTTTTCTCCTATACCATATGGATTTGGAGGCTGTTTTATACAGAAAACCCTAAAATTTTCAGGGCCGCCTTCCAGTAAGTTCCGGGGAAGTTGCCGAAACAGGAGGACAAGCTAAAAAAGCGGAAACCAATCCCGCAGTTGAAAGGAGTGCTTCGAGTCATGACAAAAGGCGTTATGGGATTCATGAAGGGCGTCGGTATGGGCGTGGCCGTGGGCTGCATCGCCGGTGCCGTCGGCAGCAAAGCCATGCACGGCAAAAAGAGCCTGAAAAAGAACGTCGGCAAAGCCCTGCGGAACGTGGGCGAACTCGTCGACAATGTGACCGGCATGTTCTGATCCCCCGCTTTCCCGTCCAGGCGGGAAAGCGCGTACATACTGTTCCGGCTTTACTCGTACGCCTTTTTTCGTTATAATAGCATTGATTGACAAGGGCCCTTGTCAACCGATGCTAGCATCAACACATAAAGATGGGATGCGGGAAATATGAAAAAACGGATGATCGGCGGGCTGTTGCTCACCTGTTTCAGTGCACTGCTGTTCGCGGGGTGTTCGGTCTCCTCCATGCCGCCGATCGGGGACGGAAAGGCACCGCGGGACGGGGCCACGGTTTATCAGCAGCCCGATGCCAAACCGGAGACGTCGGCCGACGGCGTCAAAGGCGCCGTGACACAGGCTTACTATACGACGGACGGACATCTGGCGGTCCGCATGAATCTTTCGAACGGCATGGGAGCGGCCCAGCAGCTGCGGTCCATCGAGATCCGGGTGATAAACGGCGAGGGGACGGAGATCGCCTCCGGATACGCGGAGGCGGTCGGGGACGGGGATGTGCTTAAGCCTGACGAATTGACGCCATTCCTGCTCTATATTGCCCCGGAACAGATCCGGATAACCGACGATCCGCTGACGACCCTGGCTTTCGAGATCACTGTGACGACGGAACCCGTGGAATAAACAATAGCCCCCGGCCGCGTATAAACGCGGCCGGGGAGCTGTCTGTTCGAATGGTTTTTAAAGGAAGACGGCGTTTTTTCAAACTCACGCCAAAAATTGTCCTTTTCGACTTGCAATTTTGATGGCGGCAGTGTATAGTGTCCTCAACGTATAACAGCTTCCTAGATATTCACGATGACGGCGAGCAGTTCCAGCGGCGTGCTGCCGGTGTTGACGACTCCGTGGCCTTCATGATCCCGGGTGACTGTCGCGTCCCCGGCTGCAAGAGAGACAACGGTGCCGTTGTCGTCCATTTCCCCTTGTCCGGACAGGACATAATAGAATTCCTCTTCCTGTTCATGGATATGATAGCCGATCGAGCCGCCGACCGGTACGGTGATGCGGGAAAACAGCCGTACGGGCGCGGCGTAATCTCCCGGGATCATCGCGGCCCGCAGGGCGATGGTCCCTTCACCGCCCCGCATGCGGGGCCGTTCTTCGAGGGGCATGTCAGCCGAATGATGTACCATACGATAAAAATCCCCTTTCTATATGTGCTTGGTGCCATTATAGCACAAAACCGGATAAGGGGAAACGAAAAAAGGCTCAAGCATCCGGCCCGTATAATTTTCGGGGCCGGATGGGAGAATAAAGCCATCAAAACAAAGGAGTGTCAGTATGAACAAATGGGTTTGCACGGTCTGCGGCTATGAGTACGATCCGGAAGTGGGAGATCCCGACAACGGCATTGCCCCCGGAACCGCGTTTGAAGATCTGCCGGACGATTTTGTCTGCCCGGTCTGCGGTGTGGGCAAGGATGCCTTTGAAGAGGACGTTTGATCGGACGGCCAGACCGTCGGAGTTCGGACAAGCAGGGGAACACATCTGTGTCCCCCTGCTTGTTCGCCGTTTTGGCTTCGTTCGATGCACAGAAGGGCCTCCGACGGAAACTCCCCATTGAATCCCGCCGCCGTCCATGGTATCATGAACGGGAATGGAGGATGGTCGGATGACGCGTACATGCAAAGCAATCGACGCCCGCCTGGAATTGGATTTCGATAAAAACGAGGTCCGGATCCGGCGGGAGAAAAACCGCTATACCAAGCAGAACAAGCTGGAGGACTGTGTGTTTTCCATGGCGGACATTTCGGCCATCGAACTCGAGACGCCCGCATCCGGTCGTCCCGGCCGTCTAGCGATGCTGTGGCGGGGTTCCCGCCTGTACAGCCCGACCGGAGCCGACCGGACCTATTTGGAGTTTTACGATTACCCGGCTTTTTACGAAGCCGTGATGGCCGTCAAGGCCCGGTCGTCTGCGCTGGTGCTTTCCAACCGCATTGGCAGCGTTGCGGCGGGGGCGGCACCGCAGGAGGCGGAGAAACGGGAAGACAGCTTATGGAGCGAAAACCGCGAACTTCTCGACCGCCTTTCCGAGCTGAGGCGCACCCTCAAAAACCGGGAGCTCTCCGTCCGCATGGAGCGCATCCAGTCTCTGACCGGCGATATCGTGGGCGTGGTCAGCGAAAAGCCGGAACAGCGGCCGCAGGTGCGGCGGTTCCTCGGCTATTATCTCCCCACGGCGGGAAAGCTGCTGGAAACCTACGCTTCTCTGGAAGCGGGCGGGGTGCAGACGGCCTCCGTTGTCAAAACCAAGTCGGAAATCGTGGAGGCGGCGGGCATGTTGGTCACGGCTTTTGAAAAGGAGCTCGACAGCCTGTTTGCGGCCGATGCGCTGGACGTGGCCACCGATATCCGGGTCTTGGGGACGATGCTCAGCCGGGACGGGCTGGCGGACTCTCCCTTTGCGGAAAAGGATGCCGGGAAAGGTTGACAGGCGCCCTGCGCCCGGATACAATAGGAAAAAGGGGGCGGGATTCGTGGCGGGAAAGACACGTCTGACCAAGCAGAAGCAGCTGATTTTGTCCATTCTGGAGCAGGCCGGAGAGCCGCTGACACCGGCGGAAATCTATCGGCGTGCCTCCAAAGTTCAGCCGGCCTTGGCGAAATCGACGGTCTACCGGAATCTGGAAGCCATGCAGGAACGGGGCGAGGCTGTCCGCGGACAGCTGGAAAACGGGGAGAGTTTCTACAGCGCGGCGGGAGACCACCCTCACCGGCACTATATGATTTGCCGGGACTGTAACCGGATGCAGGATCTGCCGGAATGCCCGCTTGCCCATCTGGAACAGGAAATCGCCGGCGCGGCGGATTTTGTGGTGACGGATCATGTGGTGCAGGTCTATGGCTATTGCCGGGACTGCGCGAAAAAGCATATCCGGAAGTAGCAGCCGAAGCCGGAGAAACCAACATAAAGGAGAACCAGCATGAAACAGGACAGAATCGTCATTTTGGATTTGGGCAGCCGGGACAGTACAGCGGCCGCGCGCGCCATCCGCGCGCTCGGGGTGTACAGCGAGATCTATCCCCATGATCTGACCCTCGAACAGCTTCGCGCACTCGACAATGTGCGGGGCGTGATTCTCAACGGCGGACCGAACCGCGACGAAAACGGCAATGTCGTCCATGTCCGCGAGGAGCTGCTCACCTGCGGACTGCCGGTTCTGGCTGTGGATTGTCCTCAGGTAGCGGGTGTGCCGAGCTTGGCCTCCTGGCCCGAGGGAGATACGGCGATGCAGGAGGCGCTGCGCACTTTCGTGTTCGGCACTTGCAAGGCCGAAGCCAATTGGAACATGGTGAGCTTCATCGAAGATCAGATCGAGCAGGTGCGGCAGCAGGTGGGGGAGCGAAAGGTCCTGCTGGCGCTGTCGGGCGGGGTGGATTCCTCGGTCGTCGCGGCGCTGCTGCTGCGCGCCATCGGGGACAAGCTGACCTGCGTACACGTCAACCACGGCCTGCTGCGCAAGGGCGAGCCCGAGCAGGTGGTCGAGGTGTTCCGCAGCCGGATGAAAGCCAATCTCGTCTATGTGGACGCCTCCGAGCGGTTTCTTGGAAAACTCGCCGGGGTGGCTGATCCGGAGCAGAAACGGAAAATCATCGGCGCGGAGTTCATCCGCGTGTTTGAGGAAGACGCAAACTCGAGGGGATCGATCGAGTTCCTCGCGCAGGGCACGATTTATCCCGATATCGTGGAAAGCGGCACCAAAACCAACAAGATGGTCAAGTCCCATCACAACGTCGGCGGTCTGCCCGACGATCTGCAGTTCCAGCTGGTGGAACCGCTGCGGCAGCTTTTCAAGGACGAGGTCAGGGCCTGCGGCCTGGCACTCGGGCTGCCCGAGAGTATGGTATACCGCCAGCCCTTCCCGGGTCCGGGACTCGGAGTGCGCTGCCTCGGTGCGATCACACGGGACCGGCTCGAAGCAGTTCGGGAGTCCGATGCGATCCTGCGGGAGGAATTCCAGAAGGCGGGGCTCGACAAGACGGTCTGGCAGTATTTCACCATTGTGCCGGAATTCCGTTCGGTCGGCGTGCGGGGCGGTGCGCGCAGCTTTGAATATCCGATCATCCTCCGGGCGGTCAATACCGTCGATGCGATGACGGCCGAGGTCGAGGAACTCGCCTGGCCGGTGCTCCATCGGGTGACCAACCGGATTCTCAGCGAAGTCCCGGGCGTCAACCGAGTGTGCTACGATCTCTCGCCGAAGCCCGTCGCCACCATTGAGTGGGAATAAAGGGCCTGCCCAATAGAGTACTGCAGGGCGAAACACAGAAATGGATAAAACGTCCCCGGTTTATACAAACCGGGGACGTTTTTTGAAAGGAGACATGCGCAAAAAGGCGGCAAAACCTTGCGGAGGGCAGCGATCCGTGTTACACTGGATGTGGATAAAACGATGAGAAAATGGGGGGACGAACATGGCTGACGCGGGGAGGCCGTCCTATCTCCGAAATGTGATCCTTTTCATCCCGTCTCTCAATCCGGACGGCAAACTGCTCCAAACCATATCCAGCCTCCGGGAAGCGGGATTTTCGCAAATCGTGGTGCTCGACGACGGCAGCCGGGAGGACACAAAGCCCTATTTTGACCGGGCGGTGCAGGAGTACGGCTGTGAGCTGCTGCGGCATCCTATCAACCTGGGGAAGGGGAGAGCGCTCAAAACGGCGTTTATGCATATTCTCAACACCTATCCGGACTGTATCGGTGTGGTGACCGTGGATGCCGACGGTCAGCATCGGGCGGGGGACGTGGCGGCATGCGCCAGGGATCTTTCGGAGCATCCGGACGCGCTGATCATGGGGTGCCGCAATTTCAAAGAGGGGCAAGTCCCGGCCCGCAGCAAGTTCGGCAATGTTCTCACCCGCCAAGTGTTCAATTTTTTGTGCGGGATCAAGGTGTCGGACACCCAGACGGGCCTGCGCGGCCTATCCAGGAAACACATGGAGGCGTTCCTGCCGGTAAAGGGTGAACGGTTCGAATATGAAATGAACATGCTGATCGCGGCGGAGGAACAGCATATTCCGATCCGGGAAGTCCCGATTGAAACCGTATACATCGAGGAAAACGCCTCCTCTCATTTCAATCCCCTGATCGATTCTTTTCGGATCTATTCGGTATTCGCGCGGTTTATTTTATCGTCGCTTACCTCCTTCCTGCTGGATATACTGCTGTTTTCCCTCGGGATTTATCTGTTTGAGGACTTGTCGCCCTCGTTTTATATTATATACGCCACTCTGGGGGCGCGGCTGATCTCCTCGCTCTTCAATTTTGTCACCAATAAAAATCAGGTGTTTCAGTATACCGAGCGGAGTGCTCCGGCCCTGATCCGCTATTATGCCATCTGCCTTTTTGAGCTGATTTGTTCTGCAGCCGGCGTGTATTTCCTGCATCAGTGGTTCAAAATCAGTGAAGTGGGGCTGAAAATCCCTGTGGATTTGCTCCTGTTTACCATCAGCTTCAACGTCCAGAGGCGTTGGGTGTTCCGCGGACGCCGCGGCCGGAACCGCCGCTGAAATCCGACTTTTGTGTCAAGATCGAAACGGGCGCGGAGATCCTTTTCGGATGTCCGCGCCTTTCTGCGGAAGTTTATGGATCGAAGACAGAAAAATCCGTGAAACGGTTCATAAAAGTTGACAGGGAAAAAGCTTGACCCATGACCTGAAGAATGCTAAAATAAAAAGGTGTTTTTTGCCGGAAGGATTCCGCCTTCCAGCAAAAGAATGCGCCGGTTGCCGGATGAGTCTATGTGAAAATGCTGCCGGCGTATTTTCAGGGAAGGAGCGTGGCCGGGATGATTGCCATTGTGGATTACGGAGCAGGCAATCTGCGCAGCGTGGAGCTGGCGTTTGCCAGGCTGGGCGTACATACGCAGGTGACCGCTGACCCCGATCTTTTGGCTTTGGCCGACGGCTTGGTTCTTCCCGGAGTGGGGGCGTTTACCGACGCCATGGCGGCGCTGCGCCGCAGCGGCGTCATTCCGGCTGTGCTGGAGGCCGTGGAGACCGGCCGGCCTCTGCTCGGAATCTGTCTCGGGATGCAGCTGCTGTTTGACGGCAGCGAAGAGGGACCGGGTGTACCCGGACTCGGCTTGGTTCCGGGCAGGGTCCGGCGTCTGCCCGCCGTCGGGCTGAAAATTCCGCATATGGGCTGGAACAGCCTTACGCCGGCCAAGGAGAGCCCGCTGCTGGCGGATCTGCCGGCGGAACCGTATGTGTATTTTGTCCATTCCTATGCCTGTGAGGCTGCGGATCCGGCCGATGTGCTCGCCGTGACGGACTATGGCGTACCGTTCCATGCGGCTGTGCAGCGGAATCATATCGCGGGCTTTCAGTTCCATCCGGAAAAATCCGGAGACGTGGGGCAGACGCTTTTAAAGAACTTTATCAAGATGGTAGGGGGGGCGGTCTGATGTACGCCAAACGGATCATCCCCTGTTTGGATATCAAGGACGGCCGGGTGGTCAAAGGTGTCAACTTCGTCGATCTGCGGGATGCGGGCGACCCGGTTGAGGTCGCCGCCGCCTATTCCCGCGAGGGTGCGGACGAGGTGGTGTTTCTCGATATTACGGCCACGCATGAGGGCCGCGCGAATGTCACCGCACTGGCGGCCCGGGTGGCGGAGCAGCTCTCCATTCCCTTTACGGTCGGGGGCGGTATCCGCACGGTGGAGGATTTTCATGACATTCTCCGTCAGGGGGCCGATAAAATCAGCATCAATTCCGCGGCCATCGACCGGCCGGAGCTGATTTCCGAGGCGGCCGAACGCTTCGGCAGCCAATGCGTCGTCGTGGCTATTGACGCCAGGCGGCGGCAGGACGGCAGCGGATGGGACGTGTACAAGCACGGCGGACGTCTGAATACCGGACTGGATGCGCTCGAGTGGGCGGCCAGGGCGGAATCGCTCGGGGCGGGGGAAATCCTGCTGACCAGCATGGACTGCGACGGAACCAAAGCCGGCTATGATCTGGCGCTGACCGCCGCGGTGTCGGAGCGGGCGGGCATTCCCGTGATCGCGTCGGGCGGCGCGGGTACGATGGAGCATTTTGCCGATGCCCTTTTGCAGGGAAAGGCCGACGCCGTTCTGGCTGCCTCCCTGTTCCATTATCATGAAGTGGATATTGCAGAGCTGAAAACCTATCTGGCCGGCCGGGGAATCCCCGTGCGGCCGGTGGTGAAATAGAGGAGGAGCAACATGGCAGCAAAATACGTATTTGTTACCGGAGGCGTCGTTTCGGGCCTTGGAAAAGGGATCACCGCCGCTTCGCTGGGACGTCTGCTCAAATGCAGGGGGCTCAGCGTATCGGTGAAGAAGCTCGATCCGTATCTGAACATCGATCCGGGCACGATGAACCCGATCCAGCACGGCGAAGTGTTTGTCACCGACGACGGAGCCGAGACCGACCTGGATCTCGGGCATTACGAGCGGTTCATCGACGTGAGCCTGTCCCAGAACAGCTCGGTAACCTCGGGCAAAGTGTATTGGAACGTGCTGCAGAAGGAGCGCCAGGGGGATTACGACGGCGGGACGGTCCAGGTGATTCCGCATATCACCGACGAAATCAAACGCCGCATCGCGCTCGATGCGGACAAATACGACGTCCATATCGTGGAAATCGGCGGGACGGTCGGCGATATCGAGGGTCTGCCTTTCCTCGAAGCCATCCGCCAGTTCGCCGTCCAGCATGGCCGTCAGAACTGCCTCTTCCTCCACGTCACCCTCATGCCTTATATCGCCGCCTCTCAGGAGATGAAAACCAAGCCGACGCAGCATTCCGTCAAGGAGCTGCTGTCCCTGGGCATTCAGCCCGACATCATCGTCTGCCGTGCGGAACAGCCGATTTCCCGCGAACTCAAGGATAAGGTGGCTCTGTTCTGCAACGTGCCGCGGGAAAACGTCATCGCCAACTGCGACGTACCCCTGCTGTATGAAGCTCCGCTCGCCCTCGAGGAGGAGGGACTCGCGCAGATCGTCTGCAAAAACCTGGGGCTCGGGGATCTGCCGCTCGATCTGGCGGAGTGGGAGAAAATGGTGGATACTCTCCGCCATCCCGATGTGACGGTGAGCATCGCCCTGGTGGGCAAATACGTCGAGCTGCACGATGCGTATCTGAGCATCGCCGAAGCGCTCAAGCACGGCGGGATTCCGAGCCATGCGGCGGTGGATATCCAGTGGATCGACGCCGAGGCCGTTACCGATCATAACGCGGCCGAGATCCTGGGCGGGGCCGACGGCATTCTGGTGCCGGGCGGCTTCGGCAGCCGCGGCATCGACGGCAAAATCGCCGCCGCCCGGTATGCCCGGGAGAATGGGGTGCCGTATCTCGGCATCTGTCTCGGCATGCAGATCGCCGTGGTGGAGTTTGCCCGTCATGTGCTCGGATACAAAGATGCGCACACCACTGAGATCGATCCGACCACGACCCACAACGTCATCGACCTGATGCCGGATCAGCGGGAGGTCGACCAGAGGGGCGGCACCATGCGTCTGGGGCAGTATCCCTGTGTGCTCGATATCCGCTCCAAAGCGTACGGAGAATATGGGGAAGAGCTGATTTACGAGCGTCACCGTCACCGTTATGAATTCAACAACGATTACCGGGAGGCTATGGAAGAAAAGGGCATGCTCCTGGCCGGCATATCGCCGGACAAGCATATCGTCGAGATGATCGAACTGCCGGATCATCCGTGGTATGTGGCCTGCCAGTTCCATCCCGAATTCAAATCGAGGCCCAACCGCCCGCATCCCCTGTTCCGTGGGCTGATTGCCGCGGCCGTGAAGCGGAAAAACGCCAAAGGGTAAAAAAGACCGCGGGAGCCAGCCGGTTGGCTCCCGCGGTTTTGTCCGTTCGGTCAGGATTTGAGCGCAAATGACAGGGCGCTGTCCCGGACGGCCGTGTCCATCGATCGGTCATGGACCGTGTATGTCAGGCTGAACAGCGACGCACCGCCGTCGATCAGATAGAGAGAGCTGACAAGGGTCACGCCATCGCTGACGTATTGGTATTGGCAGAAAAGGGCCTGCCGTCCCCCGATGGTGAGTTCGCCGCCGTCCAGCCGCTGAAACTGTGCGTAATCTTCTGCGAGGCTGCCCGCGATGCTGTCGGAGGTGTAGTTCCCGATCGAGTCGGAGGGATCCTCCACGAGAACGAGGCCGTCCTTGTTAGAGGCCTGGAAGATGTAAGGGCCGTCCGCGTCCGTCACCGACCAGGAATCGGGCAGTCCCAGGGAGAACCGCCCGTCGGGCGATGTATAGACGCCGTTTATAATGTGGCCCTCAGCGGGCGGCGGCGCCGTGGTGCCGATGGGATCCGTCTGTCCGCCCTTCGATGTATCGGAGGAGGATGGATCCGCACCAAAATGACAGGCGGTCAGAGTGAGGAGCAGCGCGGCTGCCGCGGCCGTTCCCAGCCATTTCTTAATCATATCGGGCCTCCTTGGCGGATCGTTCCGCGTGGTTTTATTGGGGATACTTATCTATCTTATAGTATACCGAAGTTTCGATTTTTTTCAAGATAAGTTTGCCGGTGGCAGTGTTTTTATTTCCGAACGTCTGCGGCCTTCGCGGTTCTCCGGCTGCCGAAATCGGCGCGTAATTTCAATGGAAATGAGGGTTATATATGAGAGAGCTCTGGTATAGGTCGGGGCGTTTGTCACTGGACTCGACGGTCGTGATGGGCATCCTGAACGTGACACCGGACAGCTTTTCGGATGGCGGCCGGTATGCGTCGCCCGAAAAGGCCCTTGAGCGTGCACTCGAGATGCAGGCACAGGGGGCGGGAATTCTCGACGTGGGTGCCCAGTCCACCCGGCCGGGTCATGTTCCAATATCCCCGGAGGAGGAGTGGACCCGTTTGGAGCCGGTGCTCGACCGGCTGCGGGGCCGGATCCGGATTCCTATTTCCGTGGACACCTATTATCCGGCCGTTGCCAAAGCGGCCCTCGTGTCGGGAGCCGACATCCTCAACGACGTGTCCGGAGATCTGCATAACGGCATGATGGAACTGGCTGCGGAAACAGGGGCCGGGCTCGTGGTGATGCACGCCGGCGGCGGCGCGGACGATGTGGGAGCGGCCGGCGCCGATGTGGTCGAGACCGTCCGCCGTTTTTTTGAAAAGGCGCTTGCACGGGCGGCAGAGGTGGGACTCGAACGGAATCGGCTTTGTCTCGATCCCGGCATCGGGTTCGGGAAAACCCGGGAAGGCGACCGGCGCCTGGTGTCGTCGCTGCCGCGTTTGATGCAGGGGCTGCCCGATATGGCGGTGCTTGTCGGGGCGTCCCGGAAACGGGTGGTGGGTGACTGTGCGGGAGAGCCGGTTCCGCTTGGAGAGCGGCTGCCCGGGACCCTCGCATTTCACAGCATCGCCCAGTGGAACGGCGCCCGCATCCTGCGGGTGCATGATGTGGCGGAAGCGGTCATGGCAGCGGCTGTGGTGGATGAGCTGATGAAAGAAGGAGCGGACGGATAATGGAAAACGACAGACGAAATGCCCTGGATCAAATTCAAATTCGGGGTCTGCGCGTATACGCCTATCACGGCGTGAAGGATTCGGAAAAGGAGAAAGGGCAGCCGTTTGAGCTGGACATTACCCTGTGGACCGACATACGTCGTCCCGGGGCGTCCGACCAGCTGGAGGATACGGTGAATTATTCCCGCGTTGCCAAACGGGTGCTCGCTCTCATGCAGGAACAGAAGGACGATCTGATTGAGCGGGCGGCTACCCGGATCGCCGAAGGGATTCTGGCGGACTTCCCAGTCGAGGGCGTCACGGTCTGTCTGAAAAAACCGCGGGCGCCGATTGCGGCTGACTTTGCGTATGTGGCGGTGGAAATCACCCGATGGAGGTCGTTATGAAAGCGGCATTGGGACTGGGAAGCAATCAGGGGGATTCGCGCATGCATCTCCGGGCGGCCGTGCAGGCGCTGGACGGTTTGCACGAGACGAGGGTCACGGCGGTTTCGTCCCTATATCGTACGGCTCCCGTCGGCTATGCCGACCAGCCGGATTTTCTCAACGCGGTAGCGGAACTTGAGACCGCCCTGTCGCCGCATGCGCTGCTTGGAGCCTGTCTGGGGATTGAGGCCGCGCTCGGCCGTGTGCGCACTTTCCGCAACGCCCCGCGGGTGATCGATATCGATCTGCTGTTTATGGATACGATCTGTTCTTCGGATCCGGAGCTGATCCTGCCC
Source organism: uncultured Oscillospiraceae bacterium (assembly GCA_902492895.1). Taxonomy (GTDB): domain Bacteria; phylum Bacillota; class Clostridia; order Oscillospirales; family Acutalibacteraceae; genus UMGS1623. The sequence continues at coordinate 45,244 of CABUNG010000019.1, forward strand.
CATCCCCGGGTCATGGAGAGGGGATTTGTGCTCATTCCCCTGCTCGAACTGCATCCGGACGGGTGGGGGTATCAGCTGGATCTGGCCGGTGCTGTCCGTCGGGTAGGATCGGCAGGGGTTGTGCGCACAGAGGACAATTTATGGTGGAAAAAGGAAGAATGATGCCGAAATCTTCCGGACGGAACCGCAAGACTGTAAATTCTTTAAAATTCTTAACATTTAGGCTTGACAAAGGAGAAATAGGGTGGTATGATAGCAAGGCGCTCGTCGGACGGGGTAAGGAAAACGGCCGAAAAAGCGCATGGGACCTTGAAAATTAAACAGCGCGAAAAGAGAGAACGACCCGTTAATTGAGTTATTCGCAGAGACCTTGGGGAACTGAGGGAGAAGGGAATAACCGAGCAGATGAAAGGTCTGCAAAGAGCCAAGCGCTCAAAAGAGAGTGTATGCCGGAGCCGGGGGACCGGGGACGGTATATATAAAGGATTGAATAGAGAGTTTGATCCTGGCTCAGGACGAACGCTGGCGGCGTGCCTAACACATGCAAGTCGAACGGAGATATTTAGAAGCTTGCTTTTGGATATCTTAGTGGCGGACGGGCGAGTAACGCGTGAGCAACCTGTCCTTCAGAGGGGGACAACGGCTGGAAACGGCCGCTAATACCGCATGACATATCCGGATGGCATCGTCTGGGTATCAAAGGAGAAATCCGCTGAAGGGTGGGCTCGCGTCCGATTAGCTAGTTGGTGAGGTAACGGCTCACCAAGGCGACGATCGGTAGCCGAACTGAGAGGTTGATCGGCCGCATTGGGACTGAGACACGGCCCAGACTCCTACGGGAGGCAGCAGTGAGGGATATTGGGCAATGGGGGAAACCCTGACCCAGCAACGCCGCGTGAGGGAAGACGGTCTTCGGATTGTAAACCTAAGTAGTCAGGGACGAAGAAATGACGGTACCTGAAGAGTAAGCTCCGGCTAACTACGTGCCAGCAGCCGCGGTAATACGTAGGGAGCGAGCGTTGTCCGGAATTACTGGGTGTAAAGGGAGCGTAGGCGGGAAAGCAAGTTGGAAGTGAAATGCATGGGCTTAACCCATGAGCTGCTTTCAAAACTGTTTTTCTTGAGTGAAGTAGAGGCAGGCGGAATTCCTAGTGTAGCGGTGAAATGCGTAGATATTAGGAGGAACACCAGTGGCGAAGGCGGCCTGCTGGGCTTTAACTGACGCTGAGGCACGAAAGCATGGGGAGCAAACAGGATTAGATACCCTGGTAGTCCATGCTGTAAACGATGATAGCTAGGTGTGGGGGGACTGACCCCTTCCGTGCCGGAGTTAACACAATAAGCTATCCACCTGGGGAGTACGATCGCAAGATTGAAACTCAAAGGAATTGACGGGGGCCCGCACAAGCAGTGGATTATGTGGTTT
>CABUNG010000020.1 GCA_902492895.1 uncultured Oscillospiraceae bacterium
GCGGAATTTCGCCCTGTTCGTCAACCCGGGCGTGGAACCGGAATACGGGGAATATACCTTTGAAGAGATCGTCCACCATGTGCATCATTTCATGCGGCTGCGTCTGAACGAACAGTATTTGAACGCGGTTCTGTCCGCCAATGTGGGGAATGAAAAAAATCCGGCCGTGAGGGCGGTGCCGCTTTTCATCAAGAATTTTATCATGGGCATGGCCTACCGTTTGTACGGGGAGAGCCGGTATACCTGCAATCTTTCGAATCTCGGGATCCTGAAAGTGCCCGAGGCGATGCGGCCGTTTGTCGAGCGGTTTGATTTTATCATGGGTCCGCCCCGCTTCAATACCCACGGCGCGTCGGCGGTCACGTTTGAAGGGAAGCTCTGCCTATCCGTGACGAGCGTGGTGGAGGAGACGGAGATGGAACGCCTGTTTTTTACCGAGCTCGTCCGGCGCGGTATTCCCGTCACCATCGAGAGCAACGGGGTGCCGGGCCGCTGATCTGCCTCTGAAACCGATGAGAACGATACCGAACCCCTTGCGAAAGGATGGTCAAGGATATGTCCTACTGTGTCAACTGCGGGGTGGAACTCGCGCCGAGCGAGCCGGTCTGCCCGCTCTGCCATACCGAAGTGCAGAACCCCCGCCAGCCTTTCGACCGGAAAGCGCCCCAGCCGTTTCCTGCCCGTCTGGACCTCTTCCGCCCGCAGAGCGACCGGGGATTCACCGCCGCCATCATCACCCTGGTTCTGCTGCTGCCGGCGGCGATCTGTCTGGCGTGCGACGTGGCGTATACCAGCAGCGCAGGCTGGTCCATGCTGGTCATCGGAGCGACGGCCATGCTGTGGGTGTTCATCGTGCCGGCGCTGTTTATCCGCCGGCATCCGATTCTTTTCGGTACGATCCTCGACACGGCGGCTCTGCTCGGATATTTGTTTATCGTCGAGCATTTTGCGGCCAGGGGCGCCTGGTTTCTCCATCTGGCCCTGCCGATCGTGGTGCTCTGCGCGGCCCTGTTCACCCTCGATTATCTGCTGACGGCCAAACTGGTGCACGGCCGGTTCCGTCAAGGGGCTGCGGTGCTCTTTACCATGCCCCTCCTGCCACTGGGGATCGAGATCATCCTGGATCTGTATCTGCAGCACACCGTGACGCTGCAGTGGTCCTATTTTGTGGCGATTCCCTGTCTGATCCTGGCGCTGCTGCTCCTTTTGCTCGGAAGGCGGGAACGCTTCCGCACGCAGATGAAAAAACGCCTGCATATGTAATGGATCACACCGCGGCGACTGCCTAATTTCGGCGGAAGGAGGTCCGCTGCGTCGTATCCGGCGCTGTTTAGCTGGAAATGGAAGCGGACAGCTTCGCCCAAAGCGAGAAAAAGCCATGAAATGGAAGATATTATGCCTCTCCCCCTTGTAGGACCGGGGAAAAAAGTGTATACTATACAGGTTCGGGAAAAGTCGAGAAATAAGGAATGGAAGAATTAGACATGCCAAAACGTGAGAATTTACGCAACATCGCCATCATCGCCCATGTCGACCACGGCAAAACCACCCTGGTCGATCAGCTCCTGCGCCAAAGCGGTGTGTTCCGTGCCAACGAGCAGGTGGCGGAGCGGGTGATGGACTCGAATGACCTCGAGAGAGAGCGGGGCATCACCATCCTGTCCAAAAACACCGCGGTGATGTACGGCGATACTAAAATCAATATTGTGGACACACCCGGCCACGCCGATTTTGGCGGCGAGGTGGAGCGGATCCTCATGATGGTGGACGGGGTCCTGCTGCTGGTGGATGCCTTTGAAGGCTGTATGCCGCAGACCCGGTTCGTTCTGAAAAAAGCCCTGGGTCTTGGAAAACGTCCGGTCGTGGTCATCAATAAAATCGACCGGGACGGTGCCCGGCCAGCCGAGGTCATCGATGAACTGCTCGATCTCTTCATCGAGCTCGGCGCGGATGAGGATCAGCTGGATTTCCCGGTCGTTTATGCCTCGGGGAGGGACGGTTACGCTTCTCTGGATCCCGAAGCCCGGGACGGCGATATGAAGCCGCTGTTTGAGGCGATTTTGAAATATGTTCCCGCCCCGGAAGGGGAGATCGACGGACCGCTGCAGATCCTGTTCTCCAACATCGATTACGACGATTATGTGGGCCGCATCGGCGTAGGCCGGGTGGAACGCGGCCGCGTGGCCAACGGACAGGCCATTGTCCTGTGCAAGACCGACGGAACGGCGGTAAACGCCCGCATCGGCAAGCTGTTCCAGTTTGAGGGCCTGGGCCGGGTGGAACACGACAGCGCCGCTCTCGGTGATATCGTCGCGGTGACGGGTATCCCGGGGCTGAACATCGGCGAGACCGCCTGCGCGCCCGACTGCGTGGAGCCTCTGCCCTTCGTCAACATCGACGAGCCCACCATCTCAATGGTATTCATGGTCAATAACAGTCCCTTCGCGGGCAAGGAGGGCAAGTTCGTCACCTCCCGCAACCTGCGGGACCGCCTTTTCAAAGAAGTGGAGACCAACGTCAGCATGCGGGTCAGGGAAACCGATTCCACCGACGCATTCGAGGTCTCCGGCCGGGGCGAGCTGCATCTGTCCATCCTCATCGAGACCATGCGGCGCCAGGGCTATGAATTCGCGGTCAGCCGTCCCCAGGTGATTTATAAGCGGGACGCCGAGGGGCATCTGCTCGAACCCATGGAACTGCTGATGATCGAGGTGCCGGAGGCGTATGTAGGCGCCGTGATGGAAAAGCTCGGCACCCGCCGGGCGGAAATCCTCAACATGGGCACCCGGGACACCGGGATCAGCCATCTCGAATTCCGCCTCCCTTCCCGTGGGTTGATGGGATACCGCCAGCAGTTCCTGACCGACACCAACGGCAACGGCATCATGAACAGCGTGTTTGACGGCTATGAGCCGTTCCGGGGCGAGATTCCCCAGCGGGTTCAGGGGTCTCTCGTGGTGTTCGAATCGGGGGAGACGAGCGGTTATGGCCTCTTCAATGCGCAGGACCGCGGCGCTCTCTTCGTCGGGCCGGGCGTGCAGGTGTACGAAGGCATGATCGTCGGTATGTCCCCTAAAAATGAGGACATCGTGGTCAACGTCTGCAAGAAAAAGCATGTGACGAATATGCGGGCAGCGGGTTCGGATGAGGCGCTCCGTCTCACCCCGCCCACGAATTTTTCGCTGGAGCAGTCGCTGGAATTCATCAACGACGACGAGTTGGTCGAAGTGACTCCCAAGAGCATCCGCCTGCGCAAGCGGATCCTCTCGAAAGAACAGCGGATGAAGGAATCTGCCAAGAAAAAAGCCTGAAATTCACCCTGACGGCATCCGGGGAGGTGGCGGCATGGCGCGTCCTCTGTGGGCGGTGGGCTTTACGTGGCTGCTGGTGCTGGCAGCTGCGGCGTTCCTGCCCCTGAATGTGACAATCCTGCTCGCGGCCCTATGCGCGCTTATAGGCGTAGCTACATGTTTTATCCCCTTGCTGCGGAAAAAACGGGCGTTGCCGGTGGTGTTTCTTGCCGCGGGCATCGCCTTTTCTCTTTATGCCGTCCGGGAAGTGTTCGTCTATCGTCCGGCCGTGCGCCAGGACAGACACACTGTATATGTGGAGGCCCAAGCGATCAAGGTGTATTCGGACGGTGTCGTTGATCTGCAGGTGGTGGAGGACGGGGCGATTCCCAAAGGGGTCAAGATCATCCTGTATCCGGGCGATCAGGCGGAGTATCCCGATCTCTACGACCGGGTGAGCGGCCGGCTGACCGTCTACGCGGAGGACCTCTCGAACCCGCGGAATCTCGGGTATAAAGCGGGCGGTTTTTATCTGATTGCCTTCCCGGAGGACTATACCGGCGCCTCGCTCCGGTATGAGCCGATGGCGCCGCCTTGGACCGCGCCGTTTGAAAAGCTGGGCAGACAGGCGCGTGGGGTTCTTCTGACCTATCTGCCCGGAGACCGGGGAGAGCTGGCATCCCTGATCAGTGTCGGCCAGGGCGGTTTGTCCGGAGACGCGCTGACGGCCTTTCGCCTGTCGGGTGTAGCCCATCTCATCGCGGTATCCGGCCTGCATATGGGCATTTTGTCCCAGGTCGTGCTGTTCCTACTCAAAAAGATGCGGATTCCGGGGCGCGCGGCGGCGCTGCTGACCATGGCGGGGGTGTGCGGGTATATAGCGCTCGTGGGATTCCGCGCCTCGGTGGTGCGGGCGGGGGTGCTGTGCCTCGTGGTCCTGCTCGGCTCCTGCATCAAGCGGCGGGCGGACAGCCTCAACTCCATCGGCCTCGCGCTGATCCTGCTGCTCGCCGCCGATCCTTATGCCGCGTACGATATTGGCCTGCAGCTGTCTTTCGCCGCCTGTTTGGGGCTTTTGTGGCTGTACCCGCTGCTGCAAAAATGGGTCCGGGGCCGGCTGTATCCTCCGGAGAAAGCCGGGGCACCGGATGCTCCGGCGGTGCCTGTTCCGCTGTGGAAGCGGGGGAGGGACCGGGCGGCCGATGCGCTCTGTATCACCGTAGCCGCCATGCTGCCCACGCTGCCCATCTCGGCCTTTTGGTTCGGCAATCTCTCCCTGATCGCGCCGCTGACCAATCTGCTGACCGTGTTCCCGGCCTCTTTTCTGCTGATGGCGAGCTGTCTGGGATTGGCTTTGTATCCCATTCCGTTTCTATCTGTCGCGGCAAAGCCGCTTTTCTTGGCGGCGGGCCTGTTCGCGGACTATCTGCTCCGCGTGACGCAGACGCTTTGCTCCCTTCCGTTTGCCGCCGTGACGCTGCGGGACGGGTATCTGCTTTTGTGGCTGCCGGCCGCGCTCGGACTTCTGGTCCTGGGCTGGCGTGTGTTCCGCGGCAAAGGAGTGCGATGTGCCGCGGCCGCGGCGGCGATCGCGCTGTTCTGCGGTCTCAGCGTCCGGACGGTATCCATGCGGGGCGTGACCACGCTGACCATCGCGCGCAACAGCGAGGGGCTGGAGGTCCTGCTCGAGCGGGACGGACACGCCGGCGTCGTTCTGCTCGGGTCCGATGACGCCGAGGCTTTGGCAACCGTACTCCGGAAACGGGGTGTTCAGAGGCTGGATTATGCGATTGCCGCGGATGATACCGCCGGCGGCGGGAGACATTTTGCGGATCTGCCGGGCATAACACCGGATACTGTGTGTATGATACCCGACGAGTACAACGGAGCGGCTGGCTTCCGTTCGCTCGACCATGTCCGCTGTACCTTTTGGGATGAGGGGACGCTGCAGTGGCAGGACGGCTTTCTCCGGCTGACGATCGGCGATACCCGCATCCTGTTCTGTTCGGAAGAAGGGGATGCGGCAAACCTGCCGCCCGCCTGGCGGGAGACCCATTTGGTGCTGTACGGCGGAAATCCTCCGCTCCACGCGGGAGCGATCCGCGCCGTTACGGGCGTTCTATCCTGTCGGGAGAACAATATACCCGTGGCGCTCAAAGGCATTCCGCGGACCGGATATGAGATACGGGTGGTACAGAAAGGTGCGGAGGATCTGACGCTGATGACCAGGGGCAAAGGCGACCTCGTCTTTGCGTCCTGGATGTAAGGCAACGGCCGGAAAGGAGACCAATATGCCCTGGACAGAAGCCGAACTGAAAAATCATCTGAAGGAGGCCGTGCCCGCACGGCTTTATCTCCTGTATGGAAAAGAACCTTATCTGACCACGCATTACACCGATCAGATTGTCCGGCTGGCTATGGGCAAGGATGCGGAGTCGGATCCGCTCGGGCAGTTCAACCTCCAGCGCTTCGACGGACAGGACAGTTCCTTTGACGCGATCGAGGAGGCGGCGCAGGCGCTTCCGCTCATGGCGGAGCGCAAATGCGTGGTGGTGCGGGATTTTGATGTAACGGGCGGATCGGTTCCGTTTGACCGGGTGATGGAGCTCGCCGGGGATCCTCCCGAGGATACGGTGCTGATATTTTGGATGGATACCGTGGTCCCGGACGGAAAAAAGAACGCAAAATGGCGGCAGTTTCTCGCGGCTGTCGAAAAAAACGGAGTTTGTGCGGAGCTGAAAGCCAAGACGCCCGCGGAAACGGTCAAGCTGCTCTGTTCAGGGGCCTCCAGGCGGGGCTGCAGCCTGCGCCCGGAAAACGCCCGCCTGCTTCTCGAACAGTGCGGAGAGGGGCTGTATCGGCTCCTGGGCGAGCTGGACAAACTCTGCGCTCTTGCGCTCGAGAGCGGAGAGGGCGAAAAGAAGGAAATCACCCGGGAGATGATTGAAACCGCCGCAACCAAAAATTTGGAAGCGTCGGTGTTCGATTTGTCCAAGGCGCTGCTGCAGGGACAGTACGACCGGGCCTATCGCCTGCTGGATCATTTGTTTTTTCAGCGGGAGGAGCCGGTGGCGGTTCTCGGCGTCCTTATCTCCGCCTATGCGGATCTCTATCGGGTTAAGACGGCCGCCGCCGCAGGTGAACCGGCCGAATCCCTGACCGCGGATTTTGCGTATCGGGGCCGGGAATTTCGTCTGCGCAACGCCGCCAGAGAGGCATCGAAAATCTCGATACCCGCGCTGCGGGACTGTCTGGAGACGTTGGCGGATGCAGATATGCGGCTAAAATCTTCCAGAGCCGATAAACGCACGGTTTTGGAACAGACCGTCGCCCGTCTGATTTTGACGGTGAAACTGGACAGACAGGGGGAACGGCGCTCTTGATGCGGATCAGTGAGGCAATTGTGGTCGAGGGGCGTTACGACCGGGCCAGGCTGCAGGCTGTGACGCAGGCCGTGATCGTCGAGACCGACGGGTTCGGTATTTTCCGAGACCGGGAGAAGCTGGCGCTTCTGCGGCGGCTGGCCAAAACGCGGGGGCTCATCGTCCTGACCGACAGCGATGCGGCCGGATTCCTCATTCGGGACAGGCTGGCCGGCGCGATTCCGCCGTCGCAGCTGAAACACGCCTATATACCCGACATTCCGGGCAAGGAACGGCGGAAGTCCGTTCCGGGGAAGGAGGGGCTTCTGGGCGTGGAGGGCATGGACAAAGCCGTCCTTGAAATCGCTCTGCGGAATGCCGGCGCAACGGTTTTGGGGGAAACGCGAACAGCGGTGCAGCCGGTCGTGACCAAGGCACGGCTCTACGAAGATGGACTCTCCGGAACCGACGGGAGTGCGGCGCTGCGGGAGAGGTTTTTAGTCCGTTTGGGGCTGCCGCGGAAGCTCTCCGCCAACCGCCTTCTCGAGGTGATCAACGCGACCATGACGGAGGAGGCCTATACGGCTGTTTTGGCTGCGTGCGCGGATCCGGAGTCACAGGATCCGTCCGAAAAAATGGCGAAAACCTGTTGACAGCCGGGTCTGCCGGTGTTATAATAATCCCTGCGCTTGGCGATAGTCAGGTGCATACTATGCGAGAATGCTGGAACTGGCAGACAGGCACGTTTGAGGTGCGTGTGTCTTTGACGTACGGGTTCAAGTCCCGTTTCTCGCACCATTGAAAAGACCGTCGACTTATGTCGACGGTCTTTTGCTATGCCTGTGTTTATGCGTGTTTTTAGGACGTCCAAAACAGTAAAGTCCTATAATTCCACTCCGACCAAATGAAACCGCTGGAAAATGGCTTAATTTTTCGGCGGTTCTATTTTTATGTAATTCGTGTTTTGGTCGTTATTTGGTTCGTTGTTGCTGTAAAAACATATCAAAAGATACCTCCAATACGAGAGCAGACGGGATGTATAAACCTACCACATACCCGTTTCCGGATTTCCATCTGAGGAAGAAACCGACTCCCTTCCCTGCACCCTGGCAATCTCTTCGACATTGGCATAGCTGGCCGCTTGCTGGAAGCCCTGGTATGTAAGATAATCGAGCTGGAAATCCCCGATGCCGAAGGTATTGCCGAGCCGCTCCCTCGGATTACACGCAAACTGTGCGGTTTGACGTCCGAAAATCTCGACGGCCCGATAAACCGGCACCCCGTCGGCCGTGCCGATCAGAATAGCCTCCCGTTCAAACAGCTGCTTGACCTAGCATCCTTTTTCCCCTCCATTTGGCCATTTGTGCCTGTTCCCCGTCGTGTTCTGCCCCGCATACAAGCGTATCCGGCAGGCGGGCGAGGTTCTCGCACAAGGCCCCGCAGGCCGCGCATGAGAAACTTCCTTTCACAGCGGTGTCCCTTTCCTGCGGTCCATTCAAATGGTCGGAAAACCGCGCGCACAGCCGCAGTGTACCGCCCAGGTCTTCCGCACACAGGCGGATCGCCTCTATTCGGTCTATATCATGTCCGGGCCCCCTTCACCTGTGTCATAGAAGTCCGGGTGAGGGTGAAGCGGCGCGTTTCCGTGGGCTTGGTATAGTCGTGGTAGATGGTCGGGAAAGCGGCCCGGAACGCTTTGGAATCGATCCGGCTTGACTTCACCACGGCCCAGCGGACGACATGCTTCCCGGCCTCCAGGGTATCTGTCCCGGTCCTGTTCATGTGAGCCTTGATCTCGTCCTCGACGGCGCTGATCTCGGCGGCCAGTTCGTCAGCCATTTCCCGCAGCTCTACAAGCTCCTGAACCTTCTTCCGTAGCCTCTGTTTGCTCATGCTATCCTCTCCTTTCATTTGTTGAGGGAAACGGGAGCTTGTTTGGCCGTGGAGGCCATCCGAAAAATAGCCACTTGCAAAACCACAGGGGGCATGGTATCCTAGATAGGCGGGGTGAAGAGAATGGAAGATAAGGAATTGTTGGAAGCCATTGGGCAGATGATACAGCCGATCCGTGAAGATTTAGCGGTGGTTAAGGAAGATTTGGCGGTGGTTAAGCAGCGCCTGGACGCTATTGAACATAAATCCGATGTTCTCATGACCGGGGTGCGGCTGGCGAACTCCAAATTGTCCCAGGTGGCGGCCGTCCAGAATTACACCCTCGAACAGCTTGAACTTCTCGATGAGGTCAAGATGGACAAGGATCCCATGAGAAAAAGGGCATAACACAAAGCACAAGCCGTCATCCTTCGGGGTGGCGGCTTTTTAGTTGCAAACAGTGGCGTTGTGAATCCGATTGTTCCCGCTGTATGCGGAGATTTCAGAGGTCCAAAAAGGTGGCCCGGCCCATTTAAGGAATACTTTTCGCGTGTAGGACAGTACACGGTTTGCATGAAACAGCCTGAAACATTTTGAGGCCGGGGGGATAGGAGATGGGGGAGACGCTAAAAAGAGAGGTCCCCCCCGGGGTGTAGGAGGAGCGGGATTCCGGATACCACGATACCCCACACAGACAGGAAAAATCTTAGAAATGAAAGTTTCACCTACTGTCAAACAGAGCGGGCAGCCGTCCCTGGTGTGGGATAGGCTGTCCGCTCGTTTCACGGTGGAAAAATCCGCCGCCGAATGTGTTGAATGAGCTGAACGGAATTGGCCGTTTGCCTCCCCCTTTTTCGAGAACATCATCCCTGACCAGGGAGAGCGAAGGGGAGAATTACATTTTACTCTGCAAGGGTCGCGTGTGTTTTTTGGGAAAGGCCGGCCTTGTACAGGCGCGTTTCAGGGTCTTAACGTATCCAGGCATAAAGTAACCGCTGGAGCAGGATAAGGGCTCCTTTTGCATCTTCGTATGGAGCGAGAGAAAACCTGGCTATACAGTATTTTAAGCTATTAAGGACGGGTTGCTACGCAAGACAGCGCTGGATCTCCGCATTCAGCATTTGCCGGAACCGAAGCAGGAAATCGGCGTCGTGCGGGTACTGGCGGAAGGTCATGCCGGCTTCACACCGCTCCAGAAAAGCCAGCGTTTCTTTCCGGCCAACCAGCTTCTCCAGCAGACAAAGGGCTCGGTGGTCCTGCAGCGCGTCGCGGAACACCGACAGCCGCAGGGATTCGGTGCAGCCCTCTCCCTCGGGATAAACCGAAAACGGATCGCCCGAAGGGAAGGCCCGCCCACCGTCGGTACAGGCGTAAGGATTCACCTTCTCCAGAGAAAACTGGGTATTGTAGAAATTGTATCCCCATTGCAAAAAGCCCTTGAGCCCGAATTTGTAGCATAGCAGTCCGGCAATCCGGTTGCGGTAGGAGGGCATGGCGAGGAATCGGTTGGGCACCTCCGTATACTGTCCGCAGCAGTAATAGCCCCATATCGGAGAAACCTGCTTTTCCAGAAAGGGTTCGATATGATTCAGTGCCACCACCGGATCGCTGATCGCGCTTTGCTGATAGATCTCGTAATCCGACATGGCATCCATCACCGGGTATCCCGGCAGATATTGTTTTAGAAGCGCGGCAGCAGCGATATACGACTGTAAATGTTCCTTTCCCGGTTCATCCGAGACATGGAGATAGCAGCTCTCCGACACTCCCTCGCGCTGAAGGAAGGCATCAAGCGCCGGCAGAAACGCCGAGAGGAAACGCCGATATTCCTCGCCGTCACTGGGAGTGTCCCAACCGAAAATCCGGGTCATGGCCTCATTTCTTCCGAACGATGCCATGATTTTAGGGGTGCATTTTGCGCCCCATTGGGTGAAGAAATGGGAGAGCTCAAAGCGCGTGATCCCACAGCGGCGGGCCACGGCAAACCAACGGGAGAGCCGGTTGAAGCCAAAGTGGTACAAGCCATCTTCAACCGTCACCTCGACAAGCTGGCAAGTCAGCCGTTCGCCACCTATCTGCGTATCCAGCGGCGGCGTGAACAGCGGTGTATATAACAGGTTGATCCCGTAATCTGCCGCCATTTTAACATATCGTTCCAACAGCGCCCAGAACCGTTCGCTGAACATGTCCGCGCCGTGATATTGCGCAATGCAGTCACAGTGCAGCCATTGAGTGAATAACAGGCGCTGTTCCGGCAGAGATATGGGGATCACCGTCAGCATCACGGAATCGGAAACGGTTTCTCCGTCCGCTGTCAGCGAGACATGGATTTCGTGGTCCCCGGCGGGAAGGTCCGTTCCCCGTCCGTCCAGCGTCAGCCACAGGCTTTCCCAGCGACGCGGCAGATACCGCACCGTGTTTCCGCTGAGCGTACTCAGCACGTCGGGAACCAGTCCCGGCTCCGTTAGCAGATAATTGTCCGCCTGTTCATAACATGGAAATTCACAGGGAACCAGGCCCACATGTTTGACCGTAATATAGGGGGCGAGCGATCCCTTGAGCGTGATAGCCGCTTCGCATCGGCCCCAGTTCTCTTTGTCGACGAAAAAGGAGGCCTGCCAGGAAAAGCATTCGTTCTGAAAAAGGGAGGCGGAGCTAAATGTCTTCTCCGGCGCTTTGCAGGGGAACACCTTTTCCAGCGAGTGGGTCATTTTCAGCTGCAGCATACCTTTACCCCCGATTTGGATGGTCCGGCTGTTAGCATGGAGGCCGGAGTCCACCCCTGATTTTATGCCTATTATAGAAGAACCATCCGCCAAAGGCAATAGATGATTTGGCGGGGAAATCAAGCGGTATCCCCTTGATGGCCGAAAAATCCAACAATAAATCGAAACTGGCCAATGAGATTTCAAAAAAACATACGGGGCGGTATACACTTTGACTTCCAATATTTTACTGGAAAACAGCTTGAAAGTTAGCCACATTTCGAAACCGAGGCGTGCTATACTAAAAATGCAAAAAGAAGTAGTTTTTTGGATGGATATTGGGCGAAATGCCGATAGATATCCGTGATAAAGCGTTGGCCCCTCGTCATACAGAGGAATGCCGCTTTTGAAAAAGCGGGGAGGTAAGACGGTGATCTACACGCTGAAGGCGGCTGGAAGCCACGTGCATGCCCCCACACATTATGTGCTGCCGCAAAAGCATGCGGAATGTGAAATTATCTATTATCACTCGGCACTGGGAGAAACCACCGTGGCGCACGAAACCTATGTTTTTTCGTCGGGCAGTCTGGTGGTTATTCCTCCGAATATGGAACACGACGAGCTGGTTAAAAGCCCAGGAAGGGTTATATATTGCCGTTTTATCGGGACTGACGGAGTGTCCCCTTTTATGGCCCCCTTGTTTTTCGAGACGATGCCGAATCGTGAAACGGTCTTTGCCATATTGTCCAAGATTGTTGACGAAAAAGTCTGCCGGAGAAGAGGGTACACGGAGTATGTGGATGCGCTTCTCCAGCAGCTGGTTTTGGAGATCGAGCGGATAGCCTGCAGAATCAAATATCCGGACGTGGTGGCGCGGATAGCCCATTATATCCAAAGCACTTATCATGAGAATATTGATTTTGAGCGGCTCAGCGAAAGTTATGGCTACTCTCTGAGTCATGTCCGTCATGTGTTCAAAAAAGAAAAAAGGATTTCTCTTTATCAATACCTCGTGGATGTCCGCATGGGTGAGGCCAAAAGGTACTTGAATTCCACAACGCTGCCCATCCAGAAAATTGCTTCCTTGTGCGGGTATAAGGAAACCAATTTTGTGGCCATGTTTAGCCGTAAGTTTGGCATTACGCCAATGCAGTACCGGATGCTGTTCTGTTCCGAAAACGGCGATGTTGTGATTTTGAAAAAGGAAGAGCCCGATTTTCGGGCTCCTGTGTGTGAAGAAGAGCTGCCCATAGAAGCGGCGCCTGACGAAGTGGAGGAGTGATGACCGGAAGAGAGCTTAACGACGGGTTACAGCGGGCTATCGTTCAGGATTTCTATTACGATAAGAAGGGGATGGTTTTTATGAAATGCAGAATTGTGAGTGTTTTAGCGTCTCTGGCTATCTTCGCTCTGATAGGAACGGCCTGCAAGCCGTCGGGCGGAACGTCCAGCGGCACTGCGCCGGGGACAGATAAGGATGATTTTTACAGCGACCTGCAGGGTACGACGCTTCGCCTCGCTTCTGAAAGCGCGCTGGATGATTTGACTGAAGACGTGATCCATGAGTTCGAGACCAAATACGGCTGTACCGTAGAATTTGAAAATTACGGTGGAGAATGGTCGACCAAAATCTATCAGCTTATCAACAGCGGGAATCCCCCGGACACGATGATTGTGACGGACAATACCTATTTAACATATCTTGCGCGCAATATGATGGAACCGCTGGACGGGCTGTATGACCCGTCGGATCCGATCTGGAACCCGGACATGATCAAGAACTTCCAGTTCGACGGAAAAACCTACGGCGTAGCGCGCCAGGATGAAGATTACATCTTCTACATTTATTTTAACCAAACGATGTTCGAAAATGTCGGAGAAAAAACACCTGCGGAATATGCGGCGGAGGGGAACTGGAACTTCGACACCTTTACCGAGGTGGCGGCTAAATTCGTCAAGGACACAGACAACGACGGCATCTCCAACCAGCGGGGATACGGAACGTGGTATTGGGATCTGTTTATTTTTGCCAATGGCGGCCGGAGTATTGAGATTGGTGAAAACGGGAGCATTGAGCTTACCCTGGATCATCCCAATGAGCTCAAGGGGCTCCAAATGATGCAGGACCTTCAGAGCAAATACCGTTCCTTTGACCATGGACAGCCATACTGGCGGGAGGATTTCATAGCCGGCAACGTAGCCATGATCGCGGAGCGGCCGTGGCAGGCGATGGGCAGCTATGACGTGTATAACAATGTGAATTTTGAGATTGGCATCGCGCCGTTCCCGCTGGGGCCGGATGCGGATGAAAATACGGCGCCGGCTATGCTGTATGCCTGGGGAGTTCCTGCAGGCGCCAAGAATGCCAAGGGCGCGGTGGCCTGGTATCGGTTCCAGACAGAGTACAATACCGCCCATACGAACGATCCCGCGGTGGTGAACAACCGCAAACGCACGTATAAGGATGACGAAACCTACGCGTATATCAAGGAATTCAACCGGACCCATATACCTAACGGCTCCTTCATATATGGTCTTCCCGACTGGTGGAGCCAGCGCTGGATTTTGTGGGAGGACATTTTCAACAACGGCGTGCCGCCGGCAACGGCGGTAGCCTCCCATCGGTCCTTTATTGAAAGCAAGATTAAATCCATTGTTGATCTCATTAACGCCAATGATTCTTAAATTGAAGGAGAACTCCGAAATACTTGCGATGAAAGGATGGCAGAGTTCATGAAAAAAGCAATCAGTATGTTGCTGATCGTCAGCTTTTTGGCGACTACTTTGACCTGCGTGTTTGCCGCGGAAATACACGACGACGATCATCTGGTACACGACTATACCGCTGTAGAAGCGGGGACCGCGCTCAACGATTATGTAGAAGTGAATTATACCGGTTCCGAGGTGTTCGGCAATTCCGTGTTTACCGGTTCCGCGCTGAAAGTTGCCGCGTCGGATGACACCGTTTGGTCCCCGCTGGGCCTGAAGATGGCCCCGGAATGGTGTTTTTCGGATTATGTGGGGCTGCAGCTCTATGTAAAACGGGAAGGGACCCCGGCGGGAGAGACAGATGAGCTCTACTGCTTTACCCTCAATGACGCTACCGGCTGGGACACCTTCGGTATTGGTGAGGGGAAGACCGTCTCCTACCGTGCGCAAGGGGAACAGTCATGGAAACGGGCGGCCGGTGACGCCAATGAGAATGTCTGGCTGCCGGGAAATTTTGAGGGATATGTTGAGATCCCCTTTGCCAGTCTGACATCACATAAATCGGGTAACGGCGGCACGTTGAGCCTCGAAAACCTGTACGCGCTGACGATTTTGACAAACTTCTCTTCCACCCGGACTCTCAGTGTAAACTATATGGCGGCGGTGACAGTGCTCGAACGTACCGTCGCCGATACAGATCCGAAGGATCCGTTGGAAAAGGGAAACGACGCCTACGGCGATATATCGATCACCGTACTGGGGGACAGCATTTCCTATGGCGCCAATGCGCCCGATCTGGCGGGGCAGAGCTATGTGGGGCTGTTGAGGAAAGCCGTCAACGCCACCCATGACAATCATAACTATGGATTCCTCACATTGCAGAGCAGCGTCAGCAACGCCTACGGCGTCTACCGCGAGCGTCATACGGTCAGTTCGACAGGTCTGTGGAGCAAAGAGGATTCGGGGAAATACTTAGGTTTCTTTGCCATGACCTCCACCGATGCCAGCGGAGTCATCCGGATCGAGATGCCGGAAGCCAGTCCATACATATGCGTTTTTTATGAGGAAGCTCCCGATAACGGTTCCTTTGATGTAGCAGTCAATGGAGAGGTAAAGGCCACCGTAAACAGCAATGCCGATGTCCGAAACCCGGCTGCCCGCACGGATTTGATTGAAACCGGCGGGGAAAATTCGCTGAACATTGAAATCCGGAAAAAGGATGGCAGCCGCACGGCTGTCAGCGGCATCGGCTATTACAGCGATCCGACGGAAGTGACGGTGAACAACTACTCCCGCAGCGGCGCCAAATTGAGCGATATCGACGCGGATGTACTGAATACCGCGTGCCAGGCCAATGTGCTGATTTTTGCGATGGGGACCAATGACCGAAATCAGCAGGTGGACATAGACGTATTTGCGCAGTCGATCGATCGGGTCATTCAGATCATGAATGAAAGCGGGACCTCGCTGATCGTCAACGATTTTATTTGGACAGGATCTGTGGATGAGGATGCCTACAAACGGGAATTGAAACGTCTTGCAGAGGCGTGCAACGGTATTTATAACGATTTTAACGTCACCTACACCGAGCAGCTGCAGGCAGGGATCAGCATCACGCAGGATGGCACTCATCCCACCGTTGAGGGGCACCGGATCGTGGCGCTGCAGACGGCTAAAGCATTGGAACAGGCCACCGGCCGCACCTATACGGTTCCAGCCTCTACGGAGACGCCGCCCAGCACTTCGTCAACGACCAGTCCTGAGGAATCTGAGCCCAGCGTGGCGGGCAAGGATCTGATCATTAACGATTTTTCTGGGGTATCCGCCGGAGATTCCCTTGAAGATACGCTGGTCCCCACCACAACCGGACCCAATGTCAAGATTGGTTCCGCCTTTATTAATGACATCCAGGGACGAACAGGTTCGACACTGAAGTTGGCAGCGTCGAAAGATACGGTGTGGGAGACGGCTGCCATAAAGCTGACCCCATATTGGAATTTTTCGGATTATGTCGGTATTCAGTTTTATATGAAGCGGAGCGGGGAGAGTGAAAGCCAGACCTATCATTTTTATCTTACCGAGGCAAAGGACTGGGAAACCTTCCATGTCAAAGGAGGAGCTACCGTTTCTTATCGTGCAAAAGGCTCAGATGCTTGGCAGAAAGCCATCTGCGACGACGAAGGACTTGTCTGGCTGCCGGCAAACTTTGAAGGAACGGTGGAAATCCCGTTCTCCAGCCTGACGTATTGGTATGGCGGCAGCGGTAATCAGCAGCTGGATCGGGCAAACCTGTTTGACATATCGATCCTAACAGATTTTTCTGAAACACAGACAATTTGTTTAGATGACCTGATGGCTGTCACAGTATTGGAGCGTAGTCAGTCTGCACCGCCAACTGACAGCGAATCCTCCGATCCGGCGTCGGCTCCTGACAGCACGACGAGCACCGCGGTGCCGCAGAAAAGCACGCCTCTGGCCAACTATGCCGATAAGAGTTCCTCCGACAACGCTGCAGAAGCGCTGCAGGACGACTCTCAGGGAAAGGCGAGTTATATCCCCAGTATCCGCGGAAATGCCGGATCTTCCCTGAAGCTGACCGGCACGAAGAGCAACATGGATTGGGTCGCCTTCGGTCTGAAGCTGGTGAGCGGCTGGGATGCAACGGGAATGAACGCAGTTGAGCTGTATATCCGGAAGACTCCGGCGGATAAGCAATCGGATAACGGCGCCTATCGGTTCGCCATTACTGAGGGCGGAGGTACTGCCCAATGGGAAACGTTCCGGCTGAAGGAAAAGGCCAAAGTCCTCTATATGGAAAAGGGCGGGAGCACGCTGAAGGAAACAGAGGTTCTTGAGGATGGCATCTGCATGCTGCCGTCCGGCTTTGAAGGGATCGTCCGTCTGCCTCTGGACCAGTTTGTGTATTGGTATGGCGGTACGGCCGGAAATGACAAGCAGATCCAGAAGGATAATCTCTACAGCCTTACGATTACCACCGATGTCAATGCGGACACACAGTATCTGGTGGTGGATGAGATCAGCGCCATCGAAAATATCCGGTATATCGGTTCCCAAAGCCCCAATACCGGCGCGGCGGCGTGTGCGGGAGCGGCCGTGGCCGCTTTGGCAGGAGCCGCGGCGGTCCTGTTCTGGACGGGACGGAAGAGAAAGTAACGCAAACATAAGACCGGTCGAAAGAGGGCCGTATCGGTTACGTACTGTACGGCCCTCTTCCGCGCCGTTCGGGAAAGGGGTGTGTTATGGCGATCATCCACAGACAGGTGTCACTGGAACAGCGTAAGCGGTATGTGGGGCTGCTCTTTATTCTTCCGTTTATCATTGGCTTCGCCGTATTTTTTCTGCAGCCGATTGTTATGACGGTCCTTTATTCGCTGTATGAGATGATGATTCAAAAAGGTGGGGGGTATACGCTGCTTCCGCTTCCGGACGGTGCCTTTTCCCACTACCTGCATGCGTTTACCAAGGACGCGAACTTTCCTCAGCTGCTGGTGGGTACACTGAAAGATATCGCATACCAGACGCCGATTATCGTAGCGTTCAGTCTGTTTATGGCCATTGTGCTCACTCGGCCGTTCCGCGGCCGCATGGCGGCCCGCGCCATTTTTTTCCTTCCGATTATCATTACCTCCGGGGTGATTATCAATATCATCCGGATGGGACTGCGTGACGTAGCGATGGGGAACGACACTCAAAGCAACCTATTTAACAGCCAATTTATTTATCAAATGCTTGTCACCATGGAAATCCCGGACAAGATCACCGATACGGTGATGCAAATTATTAACGGCATTGTCGATCTTGTTTGGCGGTCGGGGGTGCAGATCCAGATTTTTATTGCCGGCCTGCTGGCCATTCCCAGAAGTTATTACGAGGTGGCCGAGGTGGAGGGCGCGACCGGCTGGGAAACTTTTGTCAAGGTGACGGTTCCTTCCGTGGCCCCGCATACGCTGCTGGTCCTAATTTATACGGTGATCGATTACAGCGCCAGCTATGACAATGCGACGCTGTTGTATATTTCAGATGTTTCCTATAAGCAGGCGAACTATTCCTTTGGAAGCGCTATGTCCATTATCTATTTTGTTGTCACGGTCAGTGTTGTCAGTATTCTTTACTTTGTATTGAATCGGAAGATACATTATGAAACATAACATGCGGGAAGAAATAAAAAGAGCAGGGGTTCGGGAAAGCGCGCTGAGCCGCTATGCTTTCCGGCTTTTGTGGAGCCTATTTCGGACGGTATTACTGGTTGCCATGTCCTTTGTAATCTTATATCCGCTGCTTTATATGATCAGCATGGCGATCCGCCAGCCAAGCGACGTTTACGATCCCACGGTTGTGTGGGTGCCGCGGCACTTTACGCTGGATAATTTCCGAAACGCAGCGGAAGCGATGAAATATGGGCAGGCATTGATGAATACTCTGCAAATTGCGATTTTCTCATCGGTTATTCAGATGCTGGTTTGCTCTTTTGTCGCCTATGGGTTTGCAAGATTCCGCTTTCCTCTGAAAAAGATGTTTATCCTGTGTCTCTTTTTAATGGTCGTGATTCCCACCCAGACCATTTCCCTGCCGACGTATACCCTTTTTCGGAATCTGGATTTCCTGGGTATTCTGCAGGGAGTCAGCGGGGGAAAGGCAGCCTTGTCCATCTTGGATACTCCCTTTGTTTTCTATCTGCCGGCCGTCTTCGGAGCCGGATTGCGTTCCGGGATCTTTATTTTGATTTTCATGCAGTTTTTTCGGAATATGCCCAAGGATTTAGAGGATGCCGCTTATATAGACGGCTGCGGCTTTTTTAAGACCTATGTCCGGATTATGCTGCCGAACCTCCGAAACGCTATGCTGATTGTCTTCCTTTTTTCTTTTGTATGGTATTGCAACGATTATTATCTGACAACGATTTTTGCTCCGAACATGCCGACGCTTTCCACCATGCTGGCCAATATGCGGCAAAACCTGACTCGGACCATGGGTACGAACTGGGACACCTACCAGATTATCACCATGCAGCAGGCGGGTGCGCTGCTTACGGTCGCGCCTTTGCTGCTTGTCTATATGGCGTTGCAGCGTTTCTTTGCCGAAAGCGTGGAGCGCAGCGGGATTGTGGGCTGATGGGCCGTGTTTGGAAATGAGAGGGAAGCGCTATGAGATCATTCGCCGCTCGAATTCTTGCCGGGATGCTGGGAGCGTCTCTCCTGGCCGGGACGATGCTGCCGGGAGCTGTCCGCGCCAAGGGATCTGCCGGCGAGGCGTCCGGATCGGAAACCGCCGTTCTTCCGGACTCTTCTTATATGGCATATGCCGGACAGACGGAATCGTTTCCGGATGGCTCGGAAGAACGGGAATACCTGGTGACGGCCGGGGAAGAGCACCTGGAAGCAGGGGGACAAAAGGAATTTGTCGTTTCTTTGGCAGCCGCCGGCCGATACCGGCTGGAACTGGAGTATTTGGCTCAGAGCGAACAGGGACAGTCGCCCGCAGTAACCATTCTGCTGGATGGAAAACTCCCCTTTGAGCAGTCTGGCGGATTGTCTCTGGATACCATCTGGGTGGATGACGGCACGGCTCAAGCCGATTCCCAGGGCAACGCTGTCCATCCGCCGGCCCGGGAGGAATCCCGCCGTCTTACCATGATTCTGCGGGACAACAGTACGGTCCATGACGGGGAACTTCTGTTTGCGCTGCCCGCGGGGGAAACCAGGATCACCGTCCAGTCCGCAGGGCCGCTGGCTCTGTATGGAATCCGCCTGCTGCCTCCGGAGGTACTGCTCTCTTATGCACAGGTATCCGCCGGGTATCCAGAAATTCGGACGGTGGCGGCTTGGGAAACCGAAGCGGAAAATATGCTGGAACGATCCGATTCCGCTATCCGGCGGCAGTCCGACCAATCCGATCCCTCGGTCGTTCCCAGTAATGCCCGTTCCCTTACCCTGAATACGCTGGGCGGAGAAAATTGGCAGCAGCCGGGTCAGTGGGTCTCTTGGCGGTTGGAGGTACCGGAAGATGGACTGTATACCTTGTCCTTCCGTTACCGGCAGGATATTATACCCGGACTTCCCTCCTTCCGGCAGCTGAAAATTGACGGAGACATCCCGTTTTCCGAGATGCGCATGGTGGCCTTTCCCTATTCTTCCGATTGGCAGACGATGACGTTAGCCGACGAACAGGGAACACCGTATCTTTTTTACCTGGAACAGGGCAGCAGCGTCTTGACGCTGTCGGCGACACTGGGGGCCAAAAGTGAATATCTGCCGGAGCTCCAGAACGCGGTCTATTTTATGAACGAAATTTACCGGGATATCATTATGGTAACCGGTGTCAGCGTGGATTTGAACCGGGACTTTCAATTCGAGTACGAATTGCCCGACCTGCTGCCGAATCTGGAGAAGCTGAGGGAACAGCTTGAAGAGATACGGCGGGTGATCGGCACTATGCAGACCGGCGGCGGAGATGAGGCATCGAGCGTGCTGGGGGAAATTGTCCGTCAAGTCGACGGCTTCCTGAAGCGCCCCTCCCGGATTCCGCAGCGGCTGGAGCGTTTCCGCACGAACATCAGCACGTTATCGGACATCCTTTCCGATCTGCAAAAGCAGCCGCTAGAGCTGGATCAAATCCTTCTCGTGGGGAACGGGAGCCCTGTAAAGGCACGGCACGCCAATGTTTTAGAAAAGATATGGTTTCGGATACAGATTTTGGGTTACACCTTCATGCAGGATTATTCGTTCGGTGAAACCGGTTCACAGGCAGAACCTCTGAAGGTTTGGATCAATACGGGGGACATCCTGTCAAGCGGCGTGGCGTCGGGACGGGATCAGGCGCAGATTCTGAAAACCTTGATTGCCGAGCGCTTTACCCCGGAATCGCATATCCCGGTGAATCTTACACTGACAAATGTAGGAGATTCCTTGATGCAGGCCTCGTTAAGCGGAGTCGGGCCGGACGCTGCTGTCTTTGTGCCGGAAGCCACGCCTGTATATCTCGCCTTGCGGGACGTGGCGGCGGATTTGTCGTCGGCGTCGGATTTTCCGGAGATCCGGGAATGGTTTTATCCTTCGGCGTGGATTCCGTATACCTTGGGCGGCGGAGTCTATGCGCTGCCCGAAACGCAGAACTATTATATGCTGTTTTATCGGACGGATATTTTTGAATCGATGGGGCTTGTCCCGCCAGAGACCTGGGATGAGTTCCTGGATGTAACGGTCGCCCTGCAAAAGAAAAATCTGGAAGTAGGGGTTCCGGAGAATCAGGCCGTTTTTGAGATGCTGCTTTTGCAGCAGGGAGGGGCCGTGTTCAACGACCGGCTGACGTCTGTTACCCTGACGACCCCGGAGGCGATTGCCGCCTTTACATCGTGGACGGACTTATACAGCCAATATGGACTGCCGTTATATTTCGATTTCTTTAACCGGTTCCGTTCCGGGGAAATGCCGATGGGCCTGGCCTCGCTCTCTTTCTATAATCAGGTGTCCATCGCCGCGCCGGAACTGCGGGGGCTGTGGAGTATGGCCCCTATTCCCGGAGAAGCGGGGGAGGCCGGTATCAACCATGCACAGAGCGCTGGCGGGACAGGTACAGTGGTTCTCCAAGGGGACCGCGCGGACGACGCCTACACTTTTGCCAAGTGGTGGGTCAGTGCGGATGTTCAGTATGCCTTCGGAAAAGAGATGGAGCAGCTCCTGGGAAAAGCGGCCCGGTATCATACGGCGAACCGTCAAGCATTTGAACGGATCCCCTGGACGCGGGAGGAACGGCTGCTGATATCGCAGCAATGGGAACAGGTCACGGATATTCCCCAGAGCCCGGCTTCCTACTACATAAGCCGAAGCCTTACCAATGCGTTTCGTGCCGTGCTTTATAACAGCCGCAATCCGCGGGAAACCATGCTGCGGTATACGGCGGACATGCAGAAGGAACTGGAACGTAAAAACACGGAATTCGATCTGGTTCCATAAAAAGCGGAGGAAGGTGCATCCATGGCCAGAAGATCCGTGGCAAAACGACGTATCAATCGGATCAGCTATGCCTTTATCGCCCCATGGCTGCTGGCATTTCTGATTTTTACGCTGATTCCCATTTTGGCTTCCGTCAGCCTGAGCTTTACCAATTTCAATATGGGGCCGCACGTCCGCTGGGTGGGACTGAGCAATTACCTGCGGCTTTTGCTGGATGATGATGTGTTCTTGATTTCCCTGCGGAACACGATTTTGTATGCGGTGGTTACCGGGCCGGTCGGGTACATTCTGAGTTTTCTGATCGCCTGGCTGATCAACGACTTGGGACGAAATCTCCGTTCGTTTCTTACCCTGTTGTTTTACGCCCCATCGCTGTCGGCCAACATCTATGTCATATGGACCTATATCTTCAGCGGAGACAGCTACGGCCTGCTCAACAGCTGGCTGATCCAGCTGGGTCTGCTGCGTGAAACGGTGAACTGGCTGAATGATCCTGCCTATAATTCGATTGTCGTGATCATTGTGATCCTATGGATGAGCATGGGAGCCGGTTTTTTGGCATTTGTAGCCGGACTGCAGCAGCTCAATCCCTCCCTGGCTGAAGCGGGAGCCATCGACGGGGTTCATAACCGCTGGCAGGAATTGTGGTACATCACCATTCCGCAGATGCAGCCCCAGCTGCTGTTTGGGGCGGTGATGGCCATAGCCGGAGCCTTTGCCGTAGGCTATCAGAACGCCGCACTTACGGGGATGCCCAGCACGGATTACTCGACGCATACCCTGCTGCTGCACATGATCGACTATGGATATACCCGCTTGGAGGTCGGTTATGCTTCGGCGGTTGCCACGGTGCTGTTCACACTGATGATTGGTGCTTGGCTTGTCATCCAACGAGCCTTTGCCAAGCATAGCGCCTGATGGGGAAGCTTATCATGTCAACAAAGAGGAATATGATCATGTGTAAAAGGCAGCGCTTTAACCGTTCGGCGGGCGGCAATGGACTGGCGTTTTTCTTCCTGTTGGTATTGGGGGCGTTTACCGCCCTCCCCATTCTCTATTCGGTCATCAACGCCTTTAAGCCCCTGCCCGAGCTCTTTACCTACCCCCCTCGTTTTTTTGTACAGCATCCCACTCTTCGTAACTTTGGGGAGCTTTTTCGGCTTCAAAAGGATATGCTGGTGCCTATTGAACGCTATCTGGTAAACAGCCTTTTTGTCACGGCTGCGGGGACCGTCCTGTATGTAGCCGTTGCCGCAATGGCAGCCTATCCTTTAGCAAGATTTGATTTTACCGGGAAAAAGGTACTTTTCCAGCTGGTTGTGCTCTGTATTCTGTTTCGTCCCGAGGTTACGGCCATCCCGCAATATGTGGTGATGGCGAAAATGCATTTGATCGATACGCTGGGGGCGGTGATATTTCCGATCCTGGGCACAACCTTCGGGGTGTTCCTGATGCGACAGTTCATGGAAACGATCCCCAACGACATCCTGGAGGCTGCCCGTGTGGACGGCCTGGGGGAGGGCGGCATTTTCTTCCGCATGGTGCTTCCGATGGTCCGTCCCGCCATGCTGACGCTGGTGATCTTTACTTTTCAGAGCATGTGGAACAACAACGGTGTTCAGGTGATCTATCAGGAAAAGCTGAAACTCCTGCCCACTGCTCTGCAGCAGATCAGTACAGCCGGCTTTGAACGGGCCGGTGTGGCTGCCGTTATCTCGGTGATCCTGATGCTGCCGCCGGTGCTGCTGTTTGTGTTCAGTCAGCGGTCCGTGATTGAAACCATGGCGTATTCCGGGATGAAGACGTGAGAGGGGGACCTTGCACTTGAAAACATACCGTGTTTGGGCCGCGGCGATCGGACTGGTACTGTCCATGCTGTGGTGCATCTGCCCGTGTGCCGCTATGGAGGGAACGGCGGATATAGCGGAAACCTATAAAAGCTATATTTATGACCAGAGGGGGAATCCCGTGGCGGCGCCTGAACTGTACCGTTTCATCGGCTCGGTTTCCGGGGAATCGTTGGGACTGGGTGCCCTCTCCAAACCGGCGGATCTGTTTACAGACCGGAACGGCGATATCTATCTGGCGGACAGCGGCAACCATCGGATCCTGATCATGGATAGCCGGCTGCGGTTGGAACAGGTTATCGACCAGGTGCTGATCGACGGCGTTCCCGAGTCTCTGAATAATCCGCAGGGGGTGTTTGTGACCGCAGACGGCGATATTTATATTGCCGACACCGGCCATGCACGTGTGCTGGCTATGCGGCGGGACGGTTCAGTGTTCCGGATCTACACAAAGCCGACAGAGGCGGTCTTCCCGCAGCAGACAGAATTCAGTCCCTACAAGATTGCGCTGGATCGGGCGGGCAGCTTATATGTGGTTTGCCACAACGTGTTCCAGGGGCTGGTCTCTTACGATGCCCAGGGAACGTTTACCGGGTTCTTTGGGAGCAACCCGGTAGAGTTGACCTGGAGTCAATTGGTATCTCAGATCTGGAAAAACATTTTCACACAGGAGCAGGTGGCCTCTATGCAGAAGTCCTTGCCGGTCGAATACGCAAACGTCTACATCGGCACGGATAATTTCATATATACGGCGACCCGCTCAACACAGAATTCGCTGGATGAAATTAAAAAAATGAACGCATTGGGGAACAACGTCCTGCAATTCGATGATACCGGAGTATTTTATAAAAAGAACGATTTCGGTGATCTGAAAAAGGGCCGTCTGCACGGGAACACCCTGGACAGTCGTTTTGAGGACGTGTTCACCGATGAAAACGGTCTGATTTATGCGCTGGACAGCGAACGATGCCGGGTTTTTATCTACGATAAGGAATGTGACCTGCTGGGGATCGTCAGCGGAGCGGGGGACCAGGGCGGAACCACGCGCGTTCCCGCCGCTGTAGAAAAGACGGGGGAACAGCTGCTGATTCTGGACCGTGATAAGGGGGCGATGTCCGTTTTTGTGCTGACGGATTATGGGCGGACACTACTCGAAGCCAGGGAACTCTATCAGGAGGGCAATTATGAGGATAGCCTCCGGCTTTGGCAGGAGGTCAAATGCCGCAACGCGAATCTCCCCATGACTTACCGCAGTATGGGAAAAATCTATTACATGAGCGGTGCCTATTCACAGGCCATGGAACAGTTCAAGCTGTGTGAGGACCGGGAGGGATATTCGCAGGCGTATCGGGAGATTCGGAAGGATTTTGTCCGAAAGAACTTGCTGTGGATGTTTCTGGGCGGGATTCTTGTCCTATTCCTCATAAATCGGCTGGTGGCTTGGTTCTTGGTTTATACAGGCGCCCGCCTCCGTCCGGAAAGGAGGCGCCGTCATGATTAAAGCGCTCATTCGCAACGCGTATATATTTTTTGTAAATTTTGACCCTTCCCGGTACCGGTACCGCAATTTGGATAAAAGCAAACTGCGCTGGCCGTTCCGCATGATGCGTCATCCGCTGTCGGCTTTATATGAAATCAAGTATGAAGGCAGAGGTTCCTTGGCCTTGGCCAATGCGTGCCTGTTTCTGTTTTTTCTGCTCCAGGTGATCCGGTATTCCGGCCGGGGCTTTCTGTTTAACACCAACCTGCCGGAGGATTTCAGCCTGCCTTTTCAACTGGCCGTTTCCTGTTTGCCGATATGCCTCTGGTGCATATCCCTGTGGGCGTCGTCGGTTCTGTTTGACGGGGAGGGCAGTTTCCGTGAGCTCTATATCACTAGCGCATATGCGCTGCTGCCCTTGATGCTGTTTTCAGTTTTGGAGATGCTCCTTTCAAATGTGCTGCTGCTGGAGGAAGCGGCATTCCTGGCCTTGTTCACCGCGATAGGTACGGGCTGGACAATTCTGCTGTACATTCTCAGTACGCTGGTCATCGAGCAATTTACGCTCAAACGCACGGTTTTTTGTATGTTGACTTCATTGTTTTTTCTGCTGCTGATCGTGTTTATCGGCCTGTTGTTGATGAACTTTCTCCAGCAGATGGTCCTATTTGTGCAGAGCGTGGTAAAGGAGATCGTATTCCGATGAGACTGAATCGAATAAAGAGCCAGAATACGATAAAGAAAATCGCGGCTGTGTTATGTATCGCAGTTGAGCTGCTATGTCTGCCATCCTGTCAGCCGGCGGAAACCTCTACGGAACCGGCGGAGCAAAGCTTCAAAGGGTTTCCGGCTATTCGTGCGGACGATACCCGGAAGACGGCGGCGGAAAATTCCGCCATGCGCATGCAGGTGGATCCAAGCGACGCTTCGGTGTATATCGAATGCCGGAACACCGGGAGGCGGTATCCGCTGGCCGTCGAGCAGGAGTCGATGCCGGAGACCTTAGACGGCGGGCAAAAAATGCTGTTGGGCTCCATGCTGCAGGTAACGGCGTGTGATGCGATGGGCAAGGAGTTTGTGGTGAACAGCCGGGTGGGCAGCGTAAATCGGGGGACCTTTGCCATTTATGAATGCGGCGATGGCATCATCATTAACTACCGTTTTGAACGGCCGAGTGATCAGTATGAAATTCCCGTCCGGATTCGTCTGACAGCCGATGGTTTTACGATAGAGGTGCTGTACGAGGATATTCGTGAATGGGGAGAGATGCGGGTCAACCGGATCGCGGTATTACCCGCATTTGAAGCTCAGCTGTCCGGGTGCGAGGGATATATGCTGATTCCCGACGGCAGCGGTGCGCTGGTGCCGTGGGGAGCCTCGCAACGAAACACGGCCGATTATTACGGCGACGTTTACGGCCGCGATCCGGCACTGTCGCTGGTTATGCAGACCGAAGTGCGGAAGGCGGTGCGCCTGCCGGTTTTCGGCGGCAAGGCCGGAAATGCGGCATTTTTAGGAATTGTTACGGCCGGGGAGGCCGGCGCCGCCATCCATTGTTCTCCTGCCAAGCAGGAGGGGCAGTTTGGCTGCGTATATGCCAGTTTTGTTTACCGGCAGGCAGATACCTCCGTCCTAGCCGACAGGGATTGGAATTCGCGCCGGGTGACGGTATTGGCAGATCAGCCCTTTGAGGAATCGCCCTGTGTGAGGTATTGTCTGCTCCCGCCGGAAGAGGCGGATTACAGCGGCATGGCGGTGCGTTATCGCCGTTATTTACAGGAAGAATGCGGCCTTGGACGGCATGCGGAGGAGCCTGCCGTCCTTTTGGAGATAGCCGGAGCCTATGCCCAAAAAGAGTCCGTGCTGGGTCTTACAGTCGAGCAATCGAAACCGGCCACCACCTTTCAGCAGGCCCGCGCGATCCTGGAAGAATTCGCCGAAGAAGGGATTGCCGATTTGGCGGTTATATACACGTCCGCCAACGAAAAGGGCCGTTATCGTTCCAAGGCAGGTGTTTTCCGGCCGGACGCGGTTTTAGGGGGACAGAAGGGACTGCAGACCCTGGCAACATACTGCCGGGAGGCCAACATTCCGCTGATGCCGGAAATCGATGTGTTTTCCCATTATGCCAAGAAAAGTGCCCTGTCTTTGGATCGATTCGCCAAGCGCATCAATGAGGAACCGGTAAAGGTATACCGCTATTCTCCGGCTACGAATCAGACGGAGGAGGACCTGTTCCGTTATCTGACACGCCCCTCGTACTGGCTTGCCGATTGGCAGAACATGCTGAGGGCGTGCCGGAAAGCCGATATTTCTTCAGTGGCCGCAGCGGGCTTCGGTGATTTGCTGTATGCGGACCATACTGGCAAGTCCCCAAAGAACCGTGATGCCATGCGCCAAGAGGTAACGTCGCTGGCTGAGGCGGTAACCGGCGAGGGTATGCGGTTGATGATCGGCGGCGGGAATGCCTATATGCTGGCCTATGCGTCCGGGGTGCGGAATGTACCGGTCAGCAGCAGCGCATTTGACCTGCAAAGCCGCTCCGTCCCCTTTTACGCCATGGTGACGCACGGGCTTCTGCCGCTTTACAGCGAATCCTTAACGGGAAAAAGCGATTTGAAGAGTTGGTGTTTGACCCTGGCTGAAACCGGTGTTATGCCGCAGTTTTTGGTCACGGGCAGCCCCTCAACGGCGTTTTTGAATACGGAGCAGAACGAAACGTACGCCTCTTATTACAAAGATGTCTTAAAGGACGTGAAGGAATTGGCCGGATGGCTGCTTCCTATTTTGGAACAGACATGGGATCAAACGATTGTCAGGCACGAGCGGGTTGGGATGCTCAGCGTTACGGAGTATGAAAACGGGGGAAAAACGGTCACCAACTTCGGACAGGAGGATCTTTTATACGAGAACATAGCCATACCCGCCCGCAGCAGCCAGTGGATCCCTGCATAATCGATCATATCGGAAAGGGTGAAGAGAGTGGAATACAGCAAGCGAAAGCGGTTGATCGTCATGGAGGCGCTGATTCTTTGCCTCTGCGTCGTTTTAGGCGGCGTGACGGCCATTTTGGTATACGTTTTTTCATCTGACGCATCAACACCAGCCGAAAGCGAAGGAGGAAGTTCGAAGCCCATGACCGATCTGCAGAAATCCGTTCTGATGAATTGGACGGTCAGCGATTCCCGGAACATGGATACCAAGCGCGCCTCCTCCACGGATGGAAAGATGGGTCCGTTTTATGCGGAGCTGAGCGATCAGGTGGAGAAAACGGTTTTCCCAGCCGGGCAAATACGATTTATTGAGCTGGAGGATTTCCTGAATACCGGCCATTTGACCGGAAAGTGGGGTGTGAATACCAATTCGCAGTATTCCGGAGGCTCCGCGCTGCAACTGATTTCTAAAGAGGGCAGCAACGGGAGCCTGACACTCTCGTTTTCGGGAACCGGTATTGCTGTTTACGGAGTCTGCGGCAGCACCAGCTCCCAGCTTAGCTGGTCATTGGACAACGGCGTGCAGAGCGGGACGGAGAATCTGTTTTATAGCGACGGATACCGCTATCAGGATCGCCTGATTGCGATTTCCGGTCTGGAGCCGGGGACGCATACCTTGGTGATTTCTGATGTTGCGAAAGGATATCAAAAAAACAATCCCTGGGAAACCGAATTTAAAATTGTGCTGGATTTTGCGGTGGTAGAAAACGGCGGAATCCTTTCGAAAGAACTGGATAAAAAGAGGTCCTCCAAAGCCGTGCCGACCGACGGCGGGCTTCGGTTGGAAAAAGGCGGAAGCGTCACCGGCGTGTTTATGGGGGATAACGTCACCCTGAACGCAAAAGGAAACGGCCGGTTGAAAATCCGGGTGGATGCGAAGTCGGAGGAGGCAGAGGTACCGGCAGAGATGTCGGCCGTCTACCAGAGGACGGGGATGTCCCGCGGAGACAAGGATCTTAAAAGGATGCATACCTATACCGTGGAATGCTTAGAAGGGTATGTGATCCTGGGAGACATGGAGGCGGAGTCCTATCAGTATGCCAAGGATACATTTGTAGAGCTGACTTTGGACGGGGAGAAAGCAGGCTGCCGTGCGGGGGTAGTGCTGCTGGACAGCTATGCTTTCCGGGATACCAGCTTGCATTTGGAGGCCTACGATAAAGATGGGAACAAGCTGGCCGATGGCAAGGATTGGTTTTTAAATATCGGCGAAGCCGGAAAGGCAACCAGACTGCGGGTGACGTTTGAAACGGATGCGTTTTGCCGGGCACCGTATATTGAGACCCTGTACGTTGTGAGCGCGTCGGAGACGGCGGAGGCGCCTTCGGAACGGTACATAGGCTTTGAACCCGGCACGATCATAGAGGCGGAGCAAACCAATCGGAATGGAGTGGGGAATTTTGCATGGTTTCCCCGGCCGGGACAGTTCCCGGTGGACGAATGGAGCCGCGTGAACAAAATCGACATCTTTATCAACGCGGCGGTTATGCGGGATGCCGGAAAAGCCTTTATGCTCAGCATGCGGCACGGCTTCGGCGATTATACCCGTCCAACCTGGCTGCTGAAGGACGGCGATTGGGCACCGCTCGTCTATCCGGACATTTACACGCAGGAGGAGCTGGAGGCTCTCAAGACATTGGGAGGGCCTTACTTCATCGGTCTGCTGATGGAAGAAATGGATACCACCCTCCTCCCGGGAGGTCTGGGCAGCCAATCCCGGAATGAAATTCCGGATTTGTATGACTTTACGACGCGGTCCGGCGGGCGCGCTGCCGTTGAAAAAGAATTGAAAAAATATGTTGACCGCTATCACAGCTACGGCCTTCCCGCGATCGTGAATTATGCCACCATGTTCCAGCATTCCGGCTATCGAGCCGGCGCCGACCTGGTGATCGGGGAGTTCGGGGCCCAGCATGTATCCTACGGTGTTCAGCTGGCCATGCTCCGCGGGGCCTCGCGGCAGTTTGATAAGGATTTCGGTGTATGGATTTCCCTGTGGCACAATGTGCAGCTGCCTGTGCCGGAACAGAGTCCGGCGGCGGGCAAGCACCCCGGCATGTCTGAGCAGACCGGCCATTCCGCCAACAGGCTCCGCCAGACGATGCTGCTGTCCTATCTGTCTGGCGCCCAGATCGTGACAACGGAGGATACGGTACCGATGTTCGTGGGGGACAGCATGGGCGATTGGGATTTGTCCGAATGGGGAAATGTCGTTAAGGAGGTGGAGAGCAAGAAGGACACGCTGGATGCGTATTCTCCGGATGTTCGTACGGCTCTGATGTTGGACAAGGACGCGGGCTGGACCCCTGGCTCGCTGTGGGGCGGGTGGCCTACCTGGACCAGCGAACCCTTTGATAATGGAAGCCAGTATGGACATATCTGGGGCAAGCTGAAGGCGGAAACGCCGGAACTCCAGGAAATGGCTGTCTTCAATATGCTGTATCCCGGCTCGTCCGACAGTGGGATCATGCTGTATGAAGGAACGTATACCGATACGCCTTACGGCCCGGTTAATGTTGTGCAAAGCGACATTTCGCTGGACGCGCTTTGTGCGTATGACCGTGTAATCGTGAGCGGCTATTTTAACCCCACGCAGAAGGAATTCGGGGTTTTGAAGCAATATGTGCAGCAGGGCGGACATCTGCTGATCAATGCCGAACAGGCGTCGACCTACTGGAGGGATAGCGAATTTTGGGGCGGCACGGTATCTTCCGCCACAACAACGGTATCGGGTGCGACGATGAATGGGACGTCGTATACCGTTTCCACTGATATTCACGGTTACTCGGGAACGGCTTCGGCCTTGATTATGACCTCTTCCGGCCCGTTGGCTGTAGAAAATGCCGTGGGCAGCGGGAGCGTGGTTTTGACCTTGACGGATCAATACGATTTGGCGGCGGCGCAGCAGCCGGAACTGCTGCCTTATTATGGGGATTTGCTTCGGTATATGATCGGAAAAGGAGGCGCTTATGAGACCGGTGCCGTTTATGCGAAGGGGCTGCAGTATCTGCATCTGAAAAAGGAAGGGAAACCGGCACTGTTCCTGACCAATAACAGCAAAACGCCGATTACGGTTACCGTCAAAGCGAACGGGACCGTGGAGGCTGCGGTCGATACCCTGACCGGTCATACGTATTCGGGACGGGCGGCGCAATCGCAGACGGTGTTTACCATTGCGCTGGATGCCTATCAAAATGTTTTGTTGGATTTCTAGAAGAGAAGGGGGATTATTGTGAAAAAAGCAATCAAAATACTGGCGTTCCTGGCCGTGGCGGGGATCATCCAATCCGGAGGCGTCCTTTTTTCTTCGGCGGAGGACGCGGACAAAATCATCGATGATTTTGAAGGGTATTCCATCGGCAGCTTGGCGGATGACAGCCTACTGCGGACCCCGGAGATTCGGGCCGAGTTTGTTCCGTCGGTGACAGGAAAGGGGGAGACCAGCTTAAAATTCACGACGGATGACGTGCAGAGCTGGGCAACTGTCGGTATTCGGCCGAAGGAATGGAATTGGACGGGATATGCCGCCGTACAATGTTATATTGAAGGGATTACGGC
The DNA here is from genome assembly GCA_902492895.1 of uncultured Oscillospiraceae bacterium. Lineage (GTDB taxonomy): Bacteria > Bacillota > Clostridia > Oscillospirales > Acutalibacteraceae > UMGS1623. The sequence continues at coordinate 31,790 of CABUNG010000020.1, forward strand.
CGAGGGAGACAAAGGTTTTGCCATCAAACCCTCATTTGAGGAGGGCGGCCCCGAATGGGAGTGGTATTTACTGTCGCAGATGTCGCCCGTCTACTATAAAGCGGCCGGGGAGTCGGAATGGACGGAAACGATGGTGGGAGAGGGATATACCATATGGCTCCCCGATAATTTCAAAGGATATATTCAAATCCCTCTGGAAAATTTCGTGTGGGTATCCGGGAAGGGCGATTATACCTGTAATTTGGAGAATGTCTACAGTTTCTGCTTGGAAATGGGACCGATCGGCCCGAATTATCCGTTTTACATCGACGATCTTACGCTGGTAAAAGACGTGGCCAAGCCGGCCCCGACCACCACAAATTCGGATCCGGATACGACGACTGCCTCCAAAGACTCGGAAACCAGCGAAGGGAATGCAACGGTATCGGAGCTTTCGGAGATCGACAAGTCGTCTCCGACGGACAGTAGCGGTCAGCCGCAAGAGAAGGGCCCGTCTCCGTTAATTATTGTGATTCTGGCGGTTGTGGTAATTGGCGCCGCCGTGGGGGCCGTACTGTTGGCCCGCCACTTAATCGCTCAAAAGAAAGAGAAGTGAACGGCGTGATCCCTCGTGTCCTCCTTGATACGGATATAGGCGGCGACTGCGACGATGCCGGAGCGCTGGCTTTATTGAACATTCTTGCTTTACAAGGCGAGATCGAGGTGCTGTCCGTCACCAGCACCACTTCCAGGCAATGGGCCCCGGCTTGCATCAAAGCAATCAACCGTTATTACGGTGCTGCCGAGATTCCGATCGGAATGCTGAAAACGCCGGGCTTTATGGACGGACCGGGTGAGGATGTTTATGCTGAGAAGACAGCGCGCCGTTTCGGCTATACAAAGCCGCTCCCTGCTGTGGAAGACGCTGTCCGGCTGATGCGGCGGACTCTGGCCGGCCTATCCGGAAAGGCCTTCATTGCCGCGATCGGCCCCTTGCGCAATCTCAGCCAATTATTGGATTCACCGCCGGATGATTTGAGTCTGCTTTCCGGATTGGAACTGATTCAGGAAAAAGTTGATAGGGTATCAATCATGGGCGGGACGCTGAATCCTCCGCCGTCGGCGGAGGCGTTTGTCGAGCGGGAATTCAACATCGTGGGCGATGTGCCGTCGGCGCGGAACTTTATCCACCGCTGTCCGGTTCCTCTTGTCTTCATTGACCTATATTTGGGTGAAAATGTCAAAACAGGAGGCAGATTGACAGCGTCCGGCGATATGGAGCACCCTATTGCTTTTGCCTACACCGCTCACGGTAGCCTTTCTCGTTCCAGTTGGGATCTGATTACCGTGTTGTATACCGTCCGAGGCTTATGCGGCTGCTGGTCAGCCAGCGAACCTGGGATGGTCAACGTCACGGAAGACGGGCGCACTTTGTTTGTCCCAGATCCACAGGGACGGCACATATTTTTAAAGGAGCGGTTGCCGCCCGACCAAGTGGCCGAGCAAATTGATTCGCTTCTGGATTTTCGGCCCGGTCCTTTTGTTCCCTGTGGCGCGGGAGCCGCGGCAAGATCCTATCGAACGGGGCAAAAAGGATTGGCATGGTAAAAAAGAAAAGGATAGGTCTGACATCGGGTTCTCGGCATTCACATGACCGAGGTTTTCGATGATGTACAAGGATTTCATGAGAAAAAGGGCATAGCACAAAGCATAAGCCGTCATCCTCCGGGGTGGCGGCTTTATAGTTGCAAACAGTGCGTTATGAATCCGATCGTTCCCGCTGTATGCGGAGATTTCAGAGGGCCTAAAAGGAGCCCCTGCCCATTTAGGGAATACTTTTCGCGTGTAGGAATACGCACGGTTTTCGTGCAGCAGCCCGAAACATTATGAGGCCGGGGTATAGGAGATAGGGGAGACCCTAAAAAGCCGATGCCGAAAGGTAGCCCCCGGGGGGAGCGGGTTTCCGGATACCACGATACCCCACACAGACGGGAAAAGTTTTAGAAATGAAAGTCTCACCTACTGTCAAACAGAGCGGGCAGCCGTCCAATGTGGATAGGCTGCCCGCTTGTTTCGCGGTTCGCTCACGCTTCATTCCCCAAACTGGAGTCTAGCAAGGCCGTCTATTTTTTTCGGCCGCCCGCTCCACGGATGATACGCCGCTTTCCCAGTAGGCGGTTTAGGCCGGTCCAGGCGTACCCGGCTCGTATCTCGTCAATGAAGGGCCGCAGCAGCTTGACACAAGGACTCCGGCGCAGCGCCCTGCCCAAAGGTTAGCCTTTACAGCCAGCGCACGAACGCAACATTGTTGATCCGGCAAGGGGCAGACGTGCGCACGGTGTTCGGATGACTTGGACATAGCCAAACCGGCACTACCCTAAATATATATGCCGAGTTCCTTCAGCGCGGATAAGGTTGCGTTGGAATCCATCGCCGATGGCCCTTTTGCGGAATAAAGCGTGGGGCTGAATTTTGGTCGTTATTTAGTCGTTATGGAATGAAAAGAAAAAACCACATAAAACCTAGAGTTTTACGCGGTTTCTTAAAGATATAAAAGGAATTTAATCGCTTTCAAGTCCAGTTTCTCGCACCAAATCAAAGCACAAACTTTGATACAAAAACGACTTTCCAAAACGGAAGGTCGTTTTTGCGTCTATGCCCGGAAACTTTCATAAATGCTGAGCTTCCGGAATTTTTCTGTTTCTCCAGTTGTTGGCGCGGTGGCCTCGAAAACGCTCTTGCGGCATAGTCGTCCGCCGGGAATGCCAAAAAGGGTTCAATATTTTTAGAGGACAGAAAAAAGCTCCGCTTTGGCGGGACGGAAAATTATATAGATACGACTGAATATATTAGATTGTATATACCCCTTTTATGTGGTATTTTAAGAATATAGAAAAATAATATTCCGTCCTACCAAAATACATTGGGGAGATATTCGGATGGATTATCGCTGTCCTTATTATGGAGAACCCGCTTTTTCTTTGAGGATTAAATGTAAGTAAATTCGGAACAGCTCCGCGTTGTCCACATTGTAAACGTGTTTGTGAACGACATGCAAACAGAGGCGGGAATCGGGGATATTATTTAATCCTGTTTGTGTTAGGTTTGATATTAGCTTTGTGTTTTGTGTTAGCTTTCAAATTTCAAATCTTTGGGCTTATCCCGATTGGTGTATTCTTGTTTATACTAGTATATCTTCTCTCTAATTATCTATGTAATCATTTTGATAAAATAAATAATAAAGAAAGGAAAGCTGATCCTATTTTTTGTTTTTCCTCATCCATTGATCAAAGACTGTGATCAACTGTTAGAGAGGGCGAGATATATATTATTCAATTTCCGAAAGAAGGTATACGTGATAGTAGCTCTCCAAAAGTAATGGATATGGGAAGAGCTGCGGAAGCTGCCGCCATAAATTTTGAAAAACTTTCGAATAAGGAACAAAAGCTGGCAACCGATTGGTTTATAGAACTTTTTGAACAAGAAAGTGATTATTATGGTCCTCCGTATCTTTGGGTCGCTGAAAAAATGAATGACATCCGTTTCATTCCGTTGCTTAAAAGCTATTATAAAAAACTGAAATCAAGACACAAGAAAATTGCACAAAGTGCTTTTCAAGGTGAAATTATTAAAATCTATCCTAATTTTTCAAGCGAATTGAAGCTTTGCAAAAGAGTGATAAAATCCATTAAACGCGGTAATAAAGCCCCTGCTATCATTTATTAAGGAGGCGAGATTGCTGAACTATACTGTTACTCAGGAATTATTAAATATAATAGAACCGTTTGTTTCGGTGCATGCAATTAGCATAAGTACAAGGAATGTTGATATTCATTCATCCGAACGGAACAACAGAGTGCCCGGCAGGAGTTTGTCTGAATAGTATTTTAATTAGATTTGTTCCATTTTTAAAAACACGTACAGAGAATCAGTTTTGGATTTTTAATAAGGACAAAGGCTCTTTTGAAAAAGTATAACATTATTATCCGAAATCGCCGAAAAAATCTTTTTCATAGCCCTTTCACATCGACTCCCTAAAAGATCCGGGAAGCGGCTTGAAATCAAGCTTTCCCCGGGTCTTTTATTATGTTCGGGAACTCTATTTATACTTGGCATTCGCAGACGCAGCTGCGGAAATGCGTGAAAGCGAGAGGTAAGCGGCAAATCCGAAAAATAAGGGAGGAAGCGGGTGCTTCCTCCCCTGGCTTTTTCATCGGTCCTTAGCCCTTTTTCGAGTGGGACGGCACGCATTTCAGCAGGGCGATAAAAAAGAGGACGATCCCTGTACCGAGCAGGATATGCCCGAGGCCGGATACTCCGGAAATCGCCGCATCCGCCCCGGCGGTCAGCGGCACGGAAAGCGTCTGCATGATGCCGCGGATCAGCAACATGAGGCCGGTCAGCATCAGTCCGATATTATAAACCAGAAAAAAGGCATGGCCGGTTTTTTGATCCGACAGGTGAACAAGCTTTTCAAACAGAGCCGCTATAAGGAAGACCAGCATGCCGAGAACGAAAAAGTGAGTGTGCATAACAGACAGAGTGGTTTTTCCTTCAAATCCGTTCCACTTGGTGAATTCGCGGAAGAATACGCCGCCGGCTATGCCGAGCAGCGCGTACAGAAAGGCGGTTCGTACAAATCGGCGCATGAAAAAATCCCCCTTATGTTTCCTTGCTTTACAGTATGCCATAAAACGCTTTTCTGGTCAATCTCGGTCAATAGATTAAAATGATTTGTAAGAAAAATGAGGTAAATATAAGCATTTCCTCTCTTTTTGACGAATAAGAGATAAAACGGCCGCTTTCTGAGACACGGCGGCAAAGGGGTATCAGAGGATGAACCGAATCGAACACGATATGGATACAGCCAAACGGGCGCGGCGGAAGACCCATCTACAAAGGAGCGGCGCCGTATGGACAGCGAACGAATGGACCGGATGTTCGGGAATGCGGTATGCGGACGGGAGCCAGATAACGGAAATCGTACGGGTACGAACGCCCCGGTTTCATGGCTGTCCACGATCCTGTGCGGCAACCGGTCCGTCCGCCTGAAGACTGGAGGTGCCGGATGAAACTGTGCGATTCAATTTACCGGTATCCGACCGGATGGAGAACGGATGGCCTCTGCCGTCTGCGTTTATTTGTCGGAGACAAGGGAAGAGCCGGCCTATTGCTGACCGATCTGGGAGTCAAGAATCCGTCTTGTGCTATAGAAGGCGCCATGACCTATATTGTGCCGCAGCTGCTGCGGGATGGGCGGATGATGCCGGAAGCCGACCTGTATCTGCAGGAAGAGGAGCTGAATCCATGCTGGGAGCTGGATGTACATAACGGCCGCTATCAGGATTGGAATACCTGGAGGCGGCTGACTACCGAGGAATTGGCCGGCCGGCTCGGCTGTGAGCTGGATGAGCTCCTGAAGGACACCAGCTGCGACTGGAGGCTGAAATGGGAAATCGAGCGGATCCGCCACGAAATCGATCCGTATCTGGGTTCTGGATGTCCGGAGGATCCCGAACGGGTCCACCGCCGCCTGGAAATTTGGGGAAATCATGTCACGAAGGAGAAGCTGGCGTCTTTGGTGGAACATCAGACCGGAGAACAGGAATTGGCTCGGCTGCTCAAACAGGATCTGTCTTTGCTAGCGGATGCGTTTGCCTTCCCGGAAGACGAGTATATGGTTTTCTCCGAGTTCCCGATCGGAACGGGACGGGTGGATTTCGCCGTTTTTTCGGGACGTTCCTGGATGAAGGTGATCCTCATTGAAATCAAAGGGGCCGATTTTCCGCTCGTGACCCAGCGCGGGTACTGCAAGCTTTCCAGCCGCATCGAAGTGGCGCGCAGTCAGCTGATGAAGCGGCAGACCGTCATTCTTCGAGAATATGAGACGTTCCGAAAGCAGATGCATGCCGTCCGGGACCGGGTGGAACATGGGGAACGGCCCTATCATGCCCTTCTCGGTCCAGCCGGGCGACTGGAAGTGGATCCGGAAAAGGCTGTCGAGGTCTATTGCGTGGTGATAGGCGGCCGGACTGTGGAAGACCGCAAAGAGAGTGAAATCCGCTATGCGAGCGAAATCGCGACACCCAAGATCCACATTGAATCCTGGGACAGTTTTATGCGCAAGCTGCGGCGAGTGTAAAGAAAGGCCGGACACCCGTTGGAGTGACCGGCCTTTCGGACCATACACGGTATTCACATGGCTTCAAGCTGGGCGAGAAGACCGTCGACTTTCTCTTGCGCGACGCTGCCCTTCGCAAAGGAAAGGACCTGGGTGAGCGACAATCCCCCCGCTAGCCGGAACAGAGGTGACTGCACAACCTGCGGGAATTCCTGGCTCAGCAAGGCGTATGCACGCGGATCGCGGCAGATTTCCGCGACGGTGATCTGTCCGTTCTTTAGGTTCATAGGAGCACCTCCCCTTATAAGATATGCATCGGGGAGAGCGATTGCGCACAAAATTTCAGTGTTTCCGGAAAACGCCCGGTTTCCTCCCGCGGCGGCTGAACAGGAGCGCCCCCAGAGCCGTCCCGGCTGCCAATAGGGGACAGAGGAGAGGAGCGGCTGCGTTCGTGACGGGGGATTCCACCGGAGAATCCCGAAAAACAAGCGCGAAGTCACCAAAGGTGTCGATTTCAACCGTGATGGTGTCGTCGGAAGCATCCAAATCTTCATAAAAATGCCGGGAATCCCCATCAAGCGACAGGATGGAAAGGGAGCGGCCGCTGCGGTACAAATCGGAGGGGATGGCCAATGTCACGCGGATGGGAGAGGGGAGGGTGCGGACGTCGCTGCTGTATGGCTGTCCGTCCTGGTCCGCACCCGTTTTCCACATGGCGAGACGCCAGTATCCTCCCACTTCGTCCGGCCGTATGGTGTGTTCCGCTGCGGCTTTTTCTGTGTCCGACAGGCCGGAGACCGTAAGGGACAAGGAAATCGTCAGGCGGCCGCCCTGTTCCAGGCTTCGCCGATCGCGGTCGTCGAGGATTTGGGGTCCCCACTCGCGGACCGGCGGCACCGCCAGAACGGTGGGCAGGGAAGAATCGGTCGGAGACAGATCCAGGTCGATCGCCTGGACGATGACGGTCATATCCGAACTGCGGCAGGACGCGGACGAAACTCCATCCACAGCGGTGTTGGTATTGGTAACCAGGACGGAATAGACCGCGGGGCCGGGGATGGAGGTGTCCGGCCGCCAGCTGGACGAGGCAGCGCCTTCGATGGCCTGCCCGTCTCGGAACCACTGATAGGAAAGTTCTCCGCCGTCCGGCGATTCCGCCAGGATGCGGAGCGGTTCGGCTTCGTCTCCCAACAGATAAACGGTTTTATCGCCCGAAACCTCCAGAATATGCGGTTCTGCTGCATCCGATTGCTTCCGGATAGTGAATACCAGGGGCTCCGGCGCCTGATTCCCCGGAGTGTCGACAAAGGGTTCTCCCTGCGGGCGGATCTCCAGCGTCAGGACGGCGGGCCAGTCCGTCACGGAGGCCAGCTGCTCTTTCATGAGAACAACACCGTGTTCGTCAGCGGTATATTCCGCGCCCGGTGTCAGCAGGGTATCACCCAAGCGGATGCCGCTCAGGGTGTTTCCCTTGAGTTCCAACGGCAGGCGGATGTCCTGGAATCCGGGCGACGCCGGATTGGGGGAAAAGGAAGCGGTGTCCGTCGTCAGCACGGCGTCGGTGTAGAGGACGATTCCTCGGGACCGGAGGACGGTTTCATTCCCGGCCGCGTCGAGAATCCGGGCATAGAGCACCCCCTTCCGATTGGGAGTCAAGGCTGGAGCATCCCCCGGGATCCATCCATCGGCAGCCGGGGAGCCCGCTCCATCGACAAACTGCCAGGAAATTGACACCGGTCCCCTATCGTCGCAACCGGAGACCGAGATGTCCGCGGACCGTTTCAAAAATATATCATAGGACAGGCCGGAGTCCGTGCACACAATTGAGCGCCCGTCCAAGAGCAGATCGCCGTCCGGCGCCTCGGTATCGAGGCGGATATCCCGAGTTTGAGACGGGGACACGTTTCCCGCCGCGTCCTCCGTCCAGACGCAGAGGGTGTACTCACCGTCTTCCGGAATGGCGATATTCGTCGGCTGTGCGACTGGAACCGCCGGAGCGGTATTCAGCCGATAATACGCGATAACCGGGGCGGGATGGTCCGCAGGGGGCGCGACGGTGATTGACGGAACGGTGCGGTACCAGCCGTTCTGCCCATCGGGGCTTTCGGGAGACACGGTGAGAACAGGCGCAGGCTGCAGGGTTTTCTGTACACGGACCGCAAACGGCGCCGAGGCTTCACTCGTGTTCCCCGCAGCGCTGATGGCGCGGAATCGGCATGTGCCGCTGGTATCCTGCGTCGCTTCGTACGCGTTCCCGGGAAGGCTGCGCCAGTTTTGTCCATCGTCGGCGGACACCTGGAATGTCACCGGGGAGAGGGCGTCCGTGTCACAAGACAGAGAGAAATTCACGTCGTCTTTGGTCCAGCCTCCATCGTATCCGCCGGAGGAGACCTGAACGGAGAGCGGAGCGGTATCGACGGCGATGACCACCGGGGCGGTGGCGGGACCGGGCTGCCCGGTATGGGATACCGCCCGAAAGATGCAGGTGTGTCGTCCGGGTGTGGAGATCGTCACTGCAGCCGACAGAACCGAAGAGGGATCGGTGGCTGTGGCAGGGGAGGTTTCGCAGGCGGGCATATCCTGCCAAGGTCCGTCGCCGACCCGGAATTGGTAACAGCGGATGCCGCTCAGAGCGGAAGCGCCGGCCGCCGTGATGGTGACGCCGGCGTTTGTCCACTGCCCGGGCGTGTAGCCGCCCATAGACAGCCGGGGTACATCGGGTGTCCCGCTGTCGACGGCAAAGGCCTCGAACGGGAACGCATCGGATGCGTTGCCGGCCTCATCCACGGCTGTGACGGTAAAATACCCTTTGAACTGTGGATCGATGCGGAAGGAGGCCGCCGTCGTCCCGGACCGGCCGTCGGACAGCTGATAGCGGAATTCCCGTACGCCGCTCAGCGCGTCCTCGGCCGTCAAGGTTACGGTGACAGTATCCTGAAAGAACAGCCCGAAGGTGACCGCATGGAGAAACTGGAAGAACCGGTTGGGTTCATAGCTGGCGCGTATACCCGCCGGAGCTTCCCGGTCGAGGTTGTAGTAGACCGTGACCGGCGCACTCGTCGTCCCGTCCGGTTTCTGGAGACGGAACACGGCCATTTGATTCCGCCCTTCGGAAGACAAGGTGAGATCTGTGTCCCAGACAATGCCGTCCGACGAGATGAGGGAGTATTCTCCCGCCGGCGTCAGGCGGATATCCTCTTTGTTCCACACGGGTGGATTTTCCCGGACGGATACGCTGGCGCCGGGACCAAGAGTTACGTCTTCGAGACCCGCCGAAACCGTCTGTATGACAAAGAAGCGGCCCTCCTGCACCTGCAGCGTGTAATTGTCCGCGCGGAATCCCGCGCCGTCGGTCAGAGACAGGGTGCCGCCGGTGATCGGATATCGGCCCGCCGTTTCTCCGCCCTCTCGGGAGAGAGATCCGGTAAAGGCCGGCGTTTCCCCGGGTGCGGCACCGTCTGTGGTAAACTGCAAAATCGGATCCGTCTGTCCGGTCATCTTTTGCTGATCGGAAAGAGGAAGAACGGTCAGGACGGCCCGGCTGATCGCGAGGACGGTCTGGCCGTAATAGGGATACCAGCCCTCCCGTTCCGCGCGGTAATAGACAGGGTATTCTCCGGCGTTCCGGAATACGGGCGGCGTTTCGGAGAAAGGTCCGTCGGGCTTTGCAGCGTATGTAATGCGGACATCGGCGGGAGCCTGCAACCGGATGGTGTGATCCTGGCCGTCATAGGGGCCGTTGTCGGGGGAGACGACGAATTCGTCGCCCGCGAACATCTCGAGCAGATGGAAGCTCAGGGGCTCCGACGGTTCCGAAGCAAAGGACGTGGAAGTGGCCGGGACGCGTGTGCGCAGGGTGTAGGCATGTCCGGGGCTCAAACCTGTAAAAACGACCGTGGGCGGATTCCCCGACGGCGTGATCCAACTGTCTCCGTCGAGGGAATAGACCTGGCCCGGAACCGCACGGACGGTCAGAACACCGTTTGTGATCGCGATATCGGGAGGGGTTCCGCCCGGATAAGAGGAGGGACCGACGGGGGCGGGAGGCGCTGTGGGTTTTTCACACACGGCAATAAGGCGGGGAGAAGAGGCGTCTTCCACCTTTCCGATCAGAAGATTCTGTCCGAAAAAGCGGTAGGCCGTGCCGCTGTCGTCCAGCCCCGACAATGGAATGTCTCCCCGGGTTCCGGCCGTGATGGTGTATGCGGCGGTATCGGTTTGGACCCTGTAGGCACAGGCGGGATCCAGATTGATCAGGGTTTCCGCCTCAAAATCCAGAACGGAGCGGGACGGCTCAAAATTGAGGCATCCGGCTTTGACGAGGACCGCGGAATCGTAAGAATTGTCGATCACATCGCCGAGAGCGATTTTCACCTGGACCCGCTGGCCGGGCGTTACGGCTTTTGAACAGGTCAGCACGGTTGATACGCCGTTGAAGCCGCTTTTTTCAAACGCGGGGTCGGAGGTGTACCGGTTGGATGCCTTGAGGTTTTGAATGGTGACCGGGCTCCCATCCGGCAGAAGTGCAATGTTTTCACCGTCGATAAATAGGCCGAACACGTCGTTGTACGGCTCCTCCTGATCGAACTCGCTGGAGGCGAAGACATACTGAAAATTCAGCAGTTCTCCCGTGGCGATCAGCTCGAAGGACAGCGTGACGGTATCTTTCGTGGAGGCGCCGCCGTTCAGGCGGGTGAGATCGGCGTCGGGATGATTTTGAGAGAGCGGAAATCCTTTGCTCGACCGCTTCCCAGGGGTGAAATTCAGGGCCGCGTCACCGGTGCTGAGCATCACGCCGTCGGAGAGCCCGGTCAATCCGTCCCGGTCTCTAAAAATCCCGATTTGGCTTGAATCCGAATAAGTCATAGCGGCTGTTCCGGACACGGGCTCAAGCGGACGGAGCATCAGACTGTCCGCCAGGGAGCCAGCGGACATACCCGTTGTCACCGTGACGGATTTTTCGGCCGGAGCCGCCGAAATCGCCGTTGGCGGCGAGCAGAGCCAAACGGCACAGGCCATCCCGAGGGCGGCCATCCGGCTGATCGTTCGTTTCATATGCATACCCCTTTTACTTCCAGAGTGGTAAATATTGGATTCTGGAAAAAGTATAGGGGTGGATTCCAGGCCGTGTCAACAAAATCGCGGATTATGAGAATAATACTCACAAAATATATATTTGCGTGTTATATGGATATTTTCAATGAAATAAGCTTGAAATATAAAGCAATAAGAATGTTCATGAATTTCACAAATTCTCCGTACCCAAGAATGCGGCTTGAGTTGTTGAATCTATAACATCTTGATTGGAATAATAATGGATATAAAACCAAAATAAAGTACAAAATCACTAAAATTCTGGATGTCGACTTTAACGTGCCCGTGTGATACAATATTTGTATAATTTAAATTAGAAATGGGCGAAAGACGACGTAAACAGAGGTTCAGCTGCAAAAACGCCGCCAGCAAAGTAGAGGATAATGTCGTATCCGAAGCGAATCCTGCCGAAAACAACGTCAATGCCTCCTATCTGCGGGTTGGAAACAAGGACGGAAAAGCCTGGTATTCGTACATTCGGTTTACGGAGCTTCCGGATATTCCGGAAGGCTACCAGCTTTCGTCGGCCACGCTGAAGCTGACGATGCGCCCAAATCAGACCACGGCGTCCCGGATATCGGTGCTGCGCGTGACATCCGCTTGGAATTCACGGGAGGTCACATGGGATAACCGGCCACGAGCCGATTATCCCGAAGCTTATCAGGAATTTACCAATGACTTTTCTGCGTATTATTTTGATGTGGTATCCCAGGTCATGCCCTGGTATTACAATACATATAACGGGGACAATTACGGCTTGCTGGTACGCTATTCCAGCGGCGTGGTCGACGATTACAACTCCTTCTATTCTTCCGACTGCGGCAATTCGTCCCTGGCTCCCGCCTTATCGATCACCTATTCGAAAACACCCGATACCAGCGCCGATGTGAGCGACGGACTGTATTATATCAAAAACAAACGCAGCGGCAAGTATTTAAATGTCCAGACCGTCAATGCCGACAACATGTCGGCATTCCAGAATGTGACGCACTACGATTTCCATGGGAACAGGAACCAGCAGTGGCGTCTCGTCCGGCACCGCAGGATCTGATCTGGACGAGCAGCAGTCCGGCAAGTGTAGCGGTTCAGGGAGACGGGACGATCACCGGCGTCGGTGTAGGCGGCGCCACCATCACAGCCTGTTCGGTTATAGACGGCAGCCAATATGTGACGTGGTCTGTCTCGGTAACGCCGCCGCCTCATATTTATCCGAGCAGCATCACCATCAATGGAAAGCCTACTAATAATACAATGGCGGTAGATCAAAAGCATAGCTTGACCGCGAGCGTCTTACCCAGTAATTCCGCCTATCGAGATGTGCAATGGAGCTCCAGCAATCCGTCTGTGGCAACTGTCTCCAGCGGGACGATTACCGCTCTATCGCCCGGTGTAACCACCATTACCGCCAAAATCATCGGCCCCCTGTCTTATACGGACTCGTTTGAGCTGACGGTAAAGAGATCGGAAGATCCTTTTCATCCAACGAATATCGAATATATGCAGATTAAGAAATATAATGAAGATCAGTCCTGCATCTACCGGGAGAGTGAAACTACCACTATTGTGCTAAAATCGGCTTTGCTGAACTATGAGTATTTTGAATGTTATACGAGCAGCAGAGATTCCGCTGTATTCCGGGTGGATAATAATCTCAAAAATGAATTGTATCAGGCAAATGAAGTTTTTGAAGCCGCTCCAGCTATGCAAAACCCGTATTACTGCGTCGGCTTGGCAAAATCCAGAGTTGACACGATGGTGAACAAGGGTATACTAGAACCTGAAAGTGCGGAATACTACGGCTTATGGGCCACCGTATCGAATCTTTTATATGTTCAATTTGATATGGCTGAGCAACAGATCCAATTAGCCGGTGCGGTTATTACAGCCGCGTATTCGACATATTGCATCGTCAGTTCCATTTGCGCTATGCAGGCGGCGGTATCGGAATGGAACAACACGGTGTATAGGGCCATGGCCGAAAATATTGACGATTTATGCAGCGAATTATCACGGGACGGTACAAAATACACCAAAGAAAATATCATGTGGATTGTACGGCGCCCGAATGGGCAGATCAGCTGGCTGGAAACAGGCTCCGAGTCAGCTGGATTTCAGCATATTTTAAAGCAGCATCCACTTAGTCAGTTTAAATCTTTAGGCATAACAACAGAAAGCCAATTATCCAAATTGATTTATGAATCGGTGTCGACTAAAAATCCGGTGGGAACATATAAAGCAGGAGGATTTGTTTATGCCATGGAAAATGACAGATTCTTCAATATAGTTATTGGAAGCAATGGCTTTTTGGTTGATGCGTACGATATTACGGACAAAATTAAAGATATCCAATTTTATTAAAGGTGGCCTGGCTCGTGTGCATTTTATTGTTTACGTTCATTTATGGAGAGACCGGTACATGCGTCTGGAGCGGCAATGAAGAAGCGATGGATAAATTTGGCGGCTGTATTATCAGCCTTGACGAGTTTCCTTTATCGGATGATTTTAAAATCATACTAAAAGCCATGTGTGAGGAATACCAAACATATTTGAATTGGGAATATCCGCCGG
>CABUNG010000021.1 GCA_902492895.1 uncultured Oscillospiraceae bacterium
GAATTGATGGCCGACATCAAGCGGGGCCTGATCCGCCGGGTGGTGGTTTACAAGCTGGACCGTATCAGCCGTTCCATTCTGGACTTTGCAACCATGATGGAGCTGTTCCAGCAGTACAATGTGGAGTTTGTTTCCTCTACGGAAAAGTTTGACACGTCCACGCCAATGGGCCGGGCCATGCTGAATATCTGTATCGTGTTCGCACAGTTAGAGCGCGAGACGATCCAGAAGCGTGTGACCGACGCCTATTACTCCCGGTGTCAACGAGGCTTCCACATGAGCGGCGCGGCCCCCTACGGCTTCAAGCTGGAGCCAACCACCATCCAGGGTATCCGCACGAAAATGATGATCCCGGACCCCGCCACGGCGAATATCGCCCGCCTGATGTTTGAGATGTACGCCGAGCCGTCCACGTCGTTCGGAGACATCGCCCGGTATTTCGCCCAGGAGGGCATCCTGGTGTATGACAAGGAGCTGCGCCGGGGCTTCATTTCTCAAATGCTCCGCAACCCCATTTACGCCCAGGCGGACCTGGAGCTGTACGAGTTCTTCAAGGGACAGGGGGCCGTGGTGGTGAACGAGGCGGCGGACTTCGCCGGGACCAACGGCTGCTATCTCTACCAGGGCCGGGACGTGCAGGAACGAAAAAACAAGGACTTGAAAAATCAAATCCTTGTGCTGGCCCCCAGCGAGGGCATTGTTCCCGCCGATACTTGGCTGCGGTGCCGGAAAAAGCTGATGGCGAACATCACGTTCCAGGGCGGGCGCAAGCCGAAAAATACCTGGCTGGCCGGAAAGATGAAATGCGGCCACTGTGGGCGGGCGCTGAAAAGCATGGGCAACCGGGCGGGGACCCAGTACCTCTATTGTACCAAGCGGGCGGACAACATGAGCTGCGAGGGCTGCGGGACGCTTCGGACAGCGGAGTTTGAGCAGTTCGTCTATGAGGCTATGGTGCAAAAGCTGTCCGAGTTCCAAACCCTGACCGCCAAGGCCGAGACGGTCAACCCCAAGCTGACCGCCTTAAATGTGGAGCTGGCCCAGGTGGAGGACGAGATCGAAAAGCTGCTGAACACCCTGACGGGGGCCAGCGCGGTCCTGATGTCCTACGCCAACGGGAAGATCGAGGAGCTGGACACCCGCCGCCAAGGGCTGATTAAGGAGATCGCCGCGCTGAACGCTGAAAGCGTTTCCCCGCAAAAGATTGAGTTCCTGTCCGCCCACCTGGGCAACTGGGAGAACATCGACTTTGACGACCGGCGGCAGGTAGCTGACATCATTCTCTCCCAAGTCCACGCCACCGCCGAGCGCGTTTCGTTCGAGTGGAAAATCTGATTTCTTACCCCCAGCGCCTTATTCAATGGTGTGTTTACCATTGTCAAACGTTGCTAGCATCGCAGGCGGAATCAAAAATGTGAGCGGCGAATCCGTCTTTCTCTGCATTGTCCGAAATCGTGCAGTTTGCGTTTTTGCAGTCGTGCCAATGATTTGATTCATCATAGTTCCAATCGGTATTCCAATCATGCGATAATTCCGGATTCAGCACGGTGACATCGCCCGTAATCCTGCCGTCCGTGATGGTGATGGTGCGGCGCACCTTTTCGGAAACGGCGCCCTTGCCGTTAACTACCCAGAAATCGAGATCATAGACGCCATCGGACCAGTCGGAAGTATTGATTACGCCGGTGACGTTCTTTTCGGTCACACCATCGGCGATAACCCCGCCCAGCAAAACGCTTGAGCCTTCGTTGGCCGAATAATAAAGCTTATCGGTAATGCCCGCCTCGTCTTTGATCTTGGCGGCAACATTGATTTTACGGTTATTCTGCGTGGCGTCGGTGGTAACAGTGAGGTTGACGGCGGGATCCCCCCACTGGGGAGGCTCCGCCTCGAAACCGACGTTGATTACCCAAGAGAACTCCTTGCTTTCGCCTGCGGCGAGCTCGATGTTCTGCCACGAGAACGCAATGCCTGAGTCGACATTATTCAGCTTGATGTAATTGCCGCTTTCGTCCTTCTCATAATTATTTTTATAGTTGCTGTTAACCGTTTCATCGGAGATGGTCAGAAAAGCATTTTTATCGCGATTGCTGTAGTAACCGAACCAGTAAGTATCGGCGTCGGTAACGCCGCCCGTGCCCGCAAAATACAGGTTGAGCTGTGCGCCGCGGGATATGCAGTTTTCTTCATCATCTAACTTGTGGTCATCGATCATTCTGAAACCGATGGCCTTTCCGTTGCTGTCGTGAATAATCTCAATGGCGGCATCGTCATTATCGCCGATCTGTATATCGGAATGGACGGCCAGTTTACCTTCCGTGATAGCGGTGCCGCCGTTGTTGGTTATGGTGTACAGCACCTTGACATAAGAACCGCCGTTGATAATCGTGGGCGTTACGGTTACAGCAGCACCGTCAAGACCTGATGTTTTTATTTCGTATTGTTTTTTGGTGTCAAAAGAGGTTTTAATCCAATTTCCGTCATAGATCGCCTTCACATCAACGGCGCCGTCGTCATAACTTTTGAACGTCATCCAGCCGTTTTCATCAGTAGTATAGCCATACGGAACCTTTTGTGTCAAATCAAGGCAGTTTTCCACCACTCCGCCTTCGTTGCGACCGACAATGCCACTGAAATTTTCTGTTGCGCTGACAAAACCTGTCACCGTTAGGTTGCGGATGGAGGCGTCGTTTGCAATAGCACCAAACAAGCCCACACCGTAACCGCTATAATTGTAATATAGATTGGAAACCGTGTATCCGCTGCCGTCGAACTGGGCGAGAAAAGCGTCATCATAGCCGATCGGCATCCAGTCACCTTTCTCTTCACCACAGACCGAGGACAGGTCGATATCCGCCGCCAATTGGTAATAAACAGTATTGGAGTTGTAATATTCATGATCGTCGTTTACCACTTGCGCTAAAGTCAGAAGGTCGTCAACATTTTGGATAAGATACGGCGCATCGGCTGTGCCATCTCCCTCAAAAAGACTCTTTGAAAGAATATGTGCCTTAAGTTCCAGGGGAAAACGCAGCTTGTTTGCGTAATAATGGTTATAGCTCCACTCATCATCACCAGCTCTGCGCCAAAGCCAGCCGAGGAAGAGGTATCCTTCCTTTTCATAGACCGGCATGGTGCTAATTTTCTCCCCGTAATGCACTGCGGTCGGGTAGTCTGCGCCGCTGAGAACGGTAGTTCCGTCCTCGGCATACCAGGTAACCTCTATTGCCTCGCCTTCCAGTTTGAGCGTGCCCGCGGCACTGTCATAAATAAGGGAAAATTTGGTGATGTTATCCGTCAACGCAAAAAGATCCTTATTGGCCTCGGTTACGTTGGAAACCATGACATCCTCGTGAGAATGATCGTCTCCTGCCTGATCATCCAGCGTAAGCACCGCTCCGCTGTAAGGCACGGGAGATTCGGCCCCGTTGTCGGCGTACAGAACGCCGTTGTAAATATCAGCCATGCCGCCGGACACAGTGGGACTGCCGGATAGATATACCTTGGTATTGGAGGAGTCGTTGTAAATCCCATAGTCGCGTCCGCTGATACTACCACCGTTAATAAATAGACGGTCTGTACTGTAGTCCGTATAAATACCGTATGGGACGCTGCTGCTTCCGACGGTGCCGTCGTTAACCGTAACGGTGGTGTTGCTATAACTCACATAGATAGCACGCGTTTTACTGCTGATTTTGCCCGTGCCCTTGCAGTCGTCAACGGTAAGCGACTTGCCGCTTGTATAGAACTCAATACCGTAGGAGCCGTCGGTATTGATTGAAAAGCCATTGAGACAAAGCGACACGTTGCCATTAACGGACAGAGTCGCCGTAATATCCTCGGTAAGATAGTAGTTGCCGTCCGACAGACGGTTGTTGGCCTGCTCAACACCGTCGACCATGATATAGGTCGTGCCCATCGAGAGCGCCTTGCAGCCCGCATGGGTGGTATGATCAATGCCTGTGTCGGCGAATGCCGTTATCGGCATAACCGACAGCATTATCGTTACTGCTGCCAGAAGCGCAATCCCGCGGTTCGATTTCCTTTTCGTATGTTTGCCAGCGCTTTTGATCAATAGCATTACCTTTTCCCAAGTTTTCACAATTGCAAACCCCTTTCCGGAAGTTAACCGACAGGGTTCCTTATTGGTTATGAAATAACCAATAAGGGGATGTCCCCTTGAAAGATTTATCTGTCTGAAAATAAATCCAATTTATTATATCAAAAAACGAATGATTACACAATAGTTTTAAAAAGCATCAAACAGATTCAATACTTCTCTTTTTGGTTTCAGAACGGCTCAATGGCGCGAATATTTCGCTGTTATATGCTCGCCAATGCCTGTCCAACATCCACTCCAAAACCGCGTGCCGGGCAACACATTCGAGCGCCGCCTGCGGCAGATACAGCGAGGATGTGTTGGCGCCGCGGTCGAAACGGCGTGCCGTTAGGTGCTCTACGGTAACCGAGGGATGGTCACCGTAGAGCCTTTTGTATTTTTCTGATGAACTTTTTAATTATTGGTGTACTTTAAATCAATTGTTACGGCAGCTCCAATTTATTGCTTCATGGCGTACTCCGTAAACATTCAATTTTCTCAATAAAAGTGGTATCAATTTTGCCGAGCAATGCTTGCGCCCACTGTGGAAACACGTCCAGCTGGCAGGCAAGGAAAAGTGTGACAACCACGCTTACCACATCATCGATATTCGTTCCAATATGCTTGTCCTGCCGCCATCTCTCTACTCCTGAACACATATCCCTGAAAATTCATTCTTATATTATGGCTCCAGGTCTTCCTCGTCGTGGAGAATATCTCTTTTCAGCAGGTATTCCCTGGGAGACATCCCGGTATTCGCCCGAAAGACCCGGGAAAAATAGCGTTCATCGTAATAGCCGCACATCTCCGCAATGGTGGCAATGGAGACGTTCAGAAGCTTTTTCTGGCTTAGCAGCTGTTTGGCATAGTCAACACGCAGATGAGTCAGATACTCGGTTGGACTCATTCCTACCTGTTCTTTGAATTTTTTTCGCATATAATTTTCCGAGTAAAGTCCCTCTCCCAGCAGCTGGGGCAGATCCAGTTCTGGATTTGAAAACTCCGCAATGATCTCGCTTTTGACCTGCTCTACCAGGGGGGAATTCTTTTTCGACGAGCTGCGCACAGACAGTAGCTGCATGGCCGTCCGGAACAGGGACAGGACCACCCCGCGTTCCTCCGGCTTTCTTTGGTAATACAGGTTCATGATAAGCCGCACCAACGTTTCAAAGCTCTTTTCACTGTCATCCTGCATCACAATAGGCTTGTTCGTGGGGACTTCTCGATTATCCACGGTCTGGAAAACATCCGTATGAAAATAAAAGTCGCGAAAGCCTTGCCCCGCTTGTTTCCGGTGGGACATACGCGGCGGAATGCACAGGATGGTCCCTGCTGTAAAGGGATATTCCTGTTCTCCAATCCAAGCCGTCCCGCTGCCCTGGATATTGACAGAGAACTCCCACAGCTCGTGCTGATGGGATGGGCAATCGGTCAAAATGCATGGAGAAGCTCCCAAAGAACACAGCTTCATACCGCGTGGCCTCCTTTTAAGCTTTGTCTGAATTTTACTGCTGCCTGCCGTCCCTGTCAACGTCAATGGCAAGATAGTCCACATATTTGTTATATTATCCACCTTTTCCCCTGCAATGCATAATATGTGTTTTAAAGTCCAGCTTTCTGAAAAAAGTGCACCTTTTCCGCCCGCGCTGTTCTGCCTGTCGAAGCCGTTCCTTTGGTACAATGATGACACAAAAACAAAAGGGAGCGGATATAAAATGAAAGCTATTATCACAGTAGCGCCTCAGCACAGCATCATCAAAGAGATCGAAGCGCCGGCCATGAACGATGATGCGGTGCTCATCAAGCTGAAATACTGCGGCGTATGCCATTCTGAGCACTACGACTGGAAAACAAAAGGCGGCAGCTTCGGCCACGAGCCTATGGGCATCATCGTCCAGGTGGGGAAGAATGTCACCGGTTTTTCGGTGGGTGACCGGGTATCTGGGTTGTGGGGCAGCACCCTGCCCGGATCGGGCGGCATGGTAGAGTATGCGGTGGCTGACCCCAGGTTCTCCACCATTGTCAAGCTGCCCGACAATGTCCGGGACGAGGACCTGGTGCTGGAGCCCCTGGCCTGCATCTATTCCGCCGTCAGCAAGGTGCGCTGCCCCATGCCCGGCACCCGTGTATGTGTGGTAGGCTGCGGCTATATGGGCTGCGGGGCTGTCAGCCTGCTGAAAAGGCGCGGATGCCGCGTAGTAGCCGTAGACATCCGGGCTGCCTCAAGGGCAGATGCCCTACAGTATGGCGCGGAAGAAGCCCTTTCGCCGGAGGAGGCTATGGAAAAGTATGCCGGTATGGGCTTTGAGGCTGTTATGGAATGGGGCGAGACCAACGAGTCTTTGGATACAGCGATCAATCTGACAAGTATGTGCGGGCAGCTGTGTATCGGCGCTTATCATACGGGGGAAAAACGGCTCATTGATATGCAGCAGCTGAACGTCAAGGCCATCGAGATGCTTTCCGTCCACCCCCGGGAGGCTGAGCTTTCCAGCATTGGTGCACAGAATGCCGCCGAAATGCTGAGCAGCGGGGAGTGGGATTACAAGGACATCCCCACCATGGTTTATCCTATGAAACGTTTTGACCAGGCCCAGGCCGACCTGGAGACGAAATATGGCCACCACATGAAGGCTCTTATCAACATGGAGATGGAAGACGGAGAGCCCTATATGGCAGAGTGATCTCAGCGAGGTGGAAAAATGGCAAAATATGTAGTCGGCATGGATATTGGGGGGACGAACATCCGCATTGCCATACAGCAGGAGGGCGGTGCTGTAGAGTATTTCCGGAAGATCTCGCGTGAGTCGGTTTTAACCGGCCGGGATACCACAAAGCGGCTGGGCGGCTTCATCCTGGAATACTGTCGAACCCATATCGGAGAGCATCTGCCCCAGGCCATAGTGATTGGTTTCCCCGCCACCTTGGATGCACCCCGCAGGAGGATACTGCAAGCCCCCAATATTCCCGGCCTGGATGGCTTTTCCGCCGAGGAGCTGGAAAAGATGGTGGGCATACCCGTTTATTTTGAACGGGACGTGAACCTGCTGTTCTACTGCGACATGGAAGACCTGCACCTTTTGCCCCGGGGCATATCGGTTGGGGTTTATGTGGGGACGGGTATTGGCAATGCCATTTTTTACGAGGGCCGGCCCTTGCCTGGGAAAAACGGGGTGTCTGGTGAACTGGGGCATATTCCTAAAAGCGGAGCTCTCCAAAAGTGTGGCTGTGGTAATATAGGCTGTTCCGAGTGTTTCGGCTCCGGCCTGCGGCTGGTGGCTATCCGGCAGGACCACTTTCCGGATACGCCCCTGGACAGGCTGTTCACGGAAAAAGGGAATGAGTTGGTAATCCGGGAATTTGTAGAGGAGATTGCCTGTACGGTGGCCGCCGAGGTCAACATCTTGGATCCCGAGCAGCTTGTGCTGGGCGGCGGGGTGCTGAACATGCCCGATTTCCCAATGGAAGAGTTGGAACGGCGCATACGGGCCCACACCCGTTGGCCCTTTCCGGCAAAGAACCTGGTTATCCTCCGTTCGCAGGATACGGTGGAGAACGGCGTGCGGGGAGCGCTTGCTCTTGGGTGGAGCTTGATCAACTATGCAGGGGAGGAGACAGCATGAGTGCACTTGCTGTAGACCCTGAAAAGACTGTGCAAAGGCTGCTTTGTCCGTCTATGATGTGCGCCAGGTTCGACAATCTGGCCCAGGAGACCCAAATCCTGGATGAATCCGGGGCTGACATCTTCCATCTGGATGTAATGGACGGGCGGTTCGTGCACAACTATGGCTTAGGGCTTGGGGATGTGCAATGCATACGCCGCCATACCAAAAAACCGGTGGATGTCCACTTGATGGTGGAAAAGCCCAGTGAGACCGCGGATATTTTTTTGGATCTGGGAATCGATATTCTCTATATCCATGCGGAGACCGACCCGCATCTGGCCCGTACCTTGGCCCATATACGGGAGCGGGGCTGCCGGGCTGGGTTGGCACTCAACCCCGGCACCTCCCTCGAAATGGTGGAATGTGTGCTGCCCTTGGTGGATTACCTGATGTTCATGACCGTGAACCCGGGGTTTGCGGGGCAGGCCTATCTGCCTTTTGTCGAGAGAAAGATAACCAAGGCAGCGGAGTGGAAAAAAGAATACGGCTTCCGCATCGCGGTAGACGGGGCCATATCCCATCAGGCCATAGAACGGCTGGGTTCCTTAGGCGCTGAAGTTTTTGTGCTGGGAACCTCGGCGCTGTTTGGAAAGGGCGGCTACCGGGAGATATTGCAGGCTCTGCATACACGTTGAGGAGGTACAAAATGATCGCACTGGCATCGGATCACGTAGGAATCGAATTGAAAAAGAAATTGGCGGCTCATCTGGACGCCTTAGGGCTGGCTTACCAGGACTTCGGTACATACAGCACAGAGCGCTGCAACTATCCGGAATTCGCTTTTCGCGCCGCCAGGGCGGTGGCTGATGGGGAATGTGAGAAAGGAGTTCTCTGCTGCGGTACGGGGGTGGGCATCTCCATTTCGGCCAATAAGGTGAAAGGTATCCGCTGCGTTTGTTGCTCCGATCCTTATTCCGCCCTGCTCTCACGGCAGCACAACGATACCAATATGCTCGCTATGGGCAGCCGGGTCGTGGGGGCGGATCTGGCTATCATGATCCTGGACCGGTGGCTGGACGGGGTATACGAGGGAGGACGACATCAGGTGCGGCTGGATGAAATCAGACAAATAGAAGAAGCTGGACAGATCTCATTAAAATAGCCGCCGTTATGGCAATATTCGGCGCAGTTGTTCTGTCATCCAAAGAGACAAACAAAGAAAAGAACGGGCAAAGGGAGACACTTCGTAAAGAAGCTGTCTCCCTTAGTTTTTTGTAGTCAGTCAGAATGATTGGATTGCGGGTAGAAATTTTTTCTTTCCCCCCTTGACAGTGACAATAATCCGTGCTATATTACCTAATATAGTTAGTAATTTTGAAAGGTACGGTAATACATGGACTACACGGAATTAGCAATACAACTTATAGATATGCGTGCCGCCGCACCGCATATCAAGATGGAGCGAACCATGTCCCAATTGGCAAGGGGCGAGATTTTAGCGTTAAATTATCTGGCGGCAAACGGAAACCGGGCATATCCCAAAGATATGAGCAAGGCGCTTATGCTGACCACGGCGAGAGTTGCAGCCATGCTGAAATCCTTAGAGGGACAGGATGTGATTACACGAACCCCTGACCCCTCAGACAGCCGGCAGGTCAGTGTCTGCCTGACGGAAAAAGGCATCGCCTTGGTCGAAGAGCGCCGAACCGCGATGATTCGTTCAGTGGCAAAAATGCTGGAGGCTTTAGGCGAAGAGGATGCAAAAGCCTATGTCCGCATCCAGTCAAAGCTGGTCGAGTTAGGCGATATTTGGAGGTGACGGTCTTTGTAAAATGTAGGTCGGGTCGGAACAACAAAATAGCCGAGGCACTATAGATTACTATAGGGATAAGTCCTATGCGAGCAATTCGCATAGGACTTAAATTTTTTTAGGAGGTAACAACATGAATCCAATTATACAAGTGGAGCATTTCTCGAAAAAGTACGGGGATTTTACGGCGGTGGACGACATTTCCTTCACCGTAGACGAGGGCAGTATTTTTGCTTTCCTTGGTCCCAACGGTGCGGGCAAAAGCACGACGATCAATACCCTGTGTACGATCCTTGACAAAACGGAGGGAACTCTGACAATCAACGGCCATGATGTTGATAAGGAGCGCAATTTAGTGCGCAAAGACATCGGGATCGTTTTTCAGGATTCCACACTCGACGCACAAATGACCGTGGAAGAAAACCTGAAATACCATTGCAGCTTCTACAAGGTTCCGAAAAACGAGGTACGGGAACGCATCGACTTTGCCCTTGATCTGGTGGAGCTTACGGAATGGAAGCGGGCGGCGGTGGGCAGTCTGTCCGGCGGTATGAAACGGCGGGCTGAGATTGCCAGAGGATTGGTACACGACCCCAAGGTTTTATTTCTGGACGAACCCACTACCGGTCTTGACCCGCAGACCAGAGCCAATGTGTGGGAATATATCCAGCGGCTTCAAAAGCAGAAAAACATGACGATCTTTCTGACCACCCACTATATGGACGAGGCAGAGGTCTGTTCAAAAATTGTCATTATGGATCACGGAAAAATCGTTGCTCACGATACGCCGGAGAACCTAAAGCACCTATATACGGGAACAGAGGTCGATGTTATCTGCACCCAGCCCGAACCGTTGGAAGCAGCATTGCAGGAACGGGAGGTTTCCTATCGGAAAGATGGGAACAAGCTGATGTTCCATACAAAGAAAGCCCCTGCCGCTCTGGAAATTCTATCCGCACACAGGGGCGAAATAAGAGATTTTGAAGTGAAAAACGGAACGCTGAACGAAGTGTTCCTTGCGATTACAGGAAAGGAGATTCGAGAAGGATGAACCCAATTACAGCGATTGTACAAAGAAATTTACTGAATTATATCAGGAGTAAGGGACGGGTATTTGGCTCACTCTTTATGTCCATGTTTATGCTGGTGATGTTTTCGTTTCTGATGAAATCTTCCATGAGCGGCCTTGACGCGCCCATGCCTTACCTGATTTCCGGCGTGATCATCATGAGCGTGTTTCAGGTCAGCGTGAACAATTCCTCTGATATCCTGTCCGACATTTCCAGC
The DNA here is from genome assembly GCA_902492895.1 of uncultured Oscillospiraceae bacterium. Taxonomy (GTDB): domain Bacteria; phylum Bacillota; class Clostridia; order Oscillospirales; family Acutalibacteraceae; genus UMGS1623. The sequence continues at coordinate 10,802 of CABUNG010000021.1, forward strand.
GGATATATGAAAGAGGTTTTGGTTGCGCCCATCGCACGGACGCAGATTTCTATGGGACACATTCTGTCGGGGGCAGTCATCGCCACACTGCAAGGCGTTGTTACTATGATCTGCGGCATCGTGCTCGGACTACGGGTGGGCGTCCTGCAAATCCTGCTTCTGACTGCGGTGATGTTGGTTTCCGCGATGGCATTCAGCGCCATCGGTCTGTTTCTGGCGACCGTTTCACGGAACTCCCCCGCCTTTCAGACCATCAGCTCCATGATTATGATGCCACTGACCTTTGTTTCCGGTGCATATATCCCTACCACCATCATACCCGGTTTTCTCCTGCCCATCGTCTACCTGAATCCGCTGACCTATACGACCTCGATTTTCCGTTCTATCGCTTTGGAGGCGCACACGCTGACCACAGAGGAGCTAATCGAACAGGGTATGGCGTTTTCTATTGGCGGATTTGTCATCACGCCACTGATAGGGCTGGTGATTACAATTTTGATCGGCGCCTTTTTCTTTGTGCTGTGCGTCCGTAAATTTAACCGTGCGGACTTCTCCACCATCAAGGTCGCCGCAGGGATGCGGGGTGGCGGCGCTCCGGCGAGGAGGTAACTTGTAGAAATTCCAGCTAATGAATGCTTTAATAGTTGTGGCATTTATAATGTCACAGTGGTAATATCCTTTTCTACATAAAATTTTTAAATTATTTCAAAATATAAGGAAAGGCAAAGAATATATGGCGATGTAGGAATGACATTTAGGTGAAACGACATATAGAAAACTGCTGTCCATAGGAATAGCGAGCATCGGATTTCGATACCGAAACCCATAATAGAAGTCCGTACCCTGCAAAGGGTACGGACTTCTTTAGTTTATGCATTTTCCAGGTACCTTCCTTATGGAGGGTGCCCCAAAGCTCGTTCTTTTCTTTGCATAAGCGCCATGAAACGAAACAGGCAGGGCTAAAAGCCCTGCCTGTTTTGACATATCCAGCATTACGGATTGCCCCATTTGGCCGTGCCGAACCGCTCGACATTGGATTTGTACTGATTGGTCCAATAGTCGACTAGGGTTTGGTAGCCGGGTGTCGCTTGAATATCGGCCTGCATCTGCCGGACGATGGCGGCGGATTCCTCCGCCGAACTAGCGGTGATAGCCAGCGCGGTTTCCCGTACTCCGATGCTGCGCACCGAGGTCAGCGCGATGCCGGCTTCCGAATCGCCGACCGGCTCCATGTTATAGACCTCGCAGGTGCTGTCATAGGAGTAGGGATAGGAATTCGGAACGTCGTATTCCAGCCGGTAGCCTTCAAATCCGCGGTCCTCTTTGAGGGGCAGGCAGACCAGCGCGTAATAGTCGCCGAGGCCGGTCAGCTTATTGTAGGCGTTGATGTCGCCCTTCTGCGCCTCGAGCACCTCCGCGCTGGAGGAGACGACGCCGTCTTTTACGACATAATGCTCGCCCGGGTTGCCCTTATAGAGCTGCAGGCTGCCGGCGGGAGAATAGCCGTACCGGATCAAACGCAGGGCCGCTTCCGGATCCTTGCAGGATTTCGGAATCAGGGTGATGGACTCGCCGCCCATGGTGCTGCTTCCGGCAAAGGAGAAGGGCTTTCCGGTGGCGGACATCGGGGGGATCGCCACGAACACGCTGTCGGGATTCTGGGCTTTGAGAAGCGCGTTGGCCTGATCGCAGACATGCCAGACATAGGGGCACATAAAGGCGTTGGTCGCCATGCTTTCGGTCTGCTGCTGGGTGTCCTTGACAAAAAACTCCGGATCCAGCAGCCCTTCGCGGTAGAGCTTGTTCATGAAAGCAATAAAGGCGGGATAGTTGGGATCGAGATAGCGGGTGGTCACGGTGCCGGAGGCATTATCGATGCTGATGTACTGCTTGAGTCCGAACGAATACCCAAGAGTGAGAAGCGTGCCGTCGCCGCCGTTGCCGTAACCCAGCAGCCCGACGGAATCCTTCCCGCCGAGGGTGGGGTAGGTCTGCTTGAAGAGCTTGAGAGTGTTGTACAGATCGTCGGGCGTGGAGATGGAGGGCTTGCCGAGAGCCTCCCAGATATCGTGCCGCACGTTGTACGCCTGGTTGCCCAGATCGTAGGGAGTTCCGCTTTCATATTTCCATTCGGGCACCGTCAGACCGAGAACGCCCCACCATTTGCCGTCGTCGTAGGTGCCGGTCCGCTTGACCGGTTCAGGAACCTCGTCGAGGAATCCGGGCTCGTATTTGGCGACCAGCTCATCCATCGTATAGACATAGCCGCCGTCGATCAAGGTGCGCACCAGCGGATGGTTCGGGTCGAGAGTCATCATGTCCGGGAAATCGCTGGTCGCCATCATCAGATTGACGGCCTCCATGTCGCTTCCCATAGGGATCTGCGCCTTGACGTCGACGCCGGTGATCTCTTTGACGGCCTTGAGGGTGGAGTACTTGTCAAAAGATTCGTTGCACTTTTTCCAAGAGAACTGAAACCACCAATCCAGCTTGGCCTCCCGGCCCAGATACCATTTTTCGTGTTCGTCCTGCACATATTCGTCAAACGGGAAATTCGCATCGACCAAACTGAGCACATCCCAGGAGACCTGTTTGGTAAACGCGGCGGGATCCCGTTTGTCGGCCGACGTCTGAGGCGGATCCGGCGTCTTTTTTCCGGAACAGCCTGCAAGCGAGGCGAGCAGAATGAGAGCGAGCGCCGCGGACAACGCCTTTTTCATAAGTTATCGTCCCTTTCTCTGCATAATGAGTCGTATAAGGGTCATTCTTTGATCGCGCCGAGCATGAAGCCCTTGACAAAATACCGCTGAAAAAACGGGTAGATGAAGATGATGGGTCCGATGGCGACGACCAGGGTGGCCAGCTGGATGGAATAGGGCGTGACATACCCAGCTTGATAGGCGCTGCTGGAGGATCCGATTGAGGCGGCTCCCTGGGCGCTCATCACGATTTTCTGCAGCAGCATTTGCAGGGGATAGAGTTTTTCGTTGCGGATATAAATATAGGCGTCAAACCAGGAGTTCCACTGCCCGACAGCCGTCATCAGCGCGATGGTGGCGATGACCGGCTTGGAGTTGGGGAGTACGATCTGGAAAAAGACGCGCAGGTCGTTCGCACCGTCGATGCGTGCCGCTTCCTCCAGAGACGGGGGGAGCGTCACGAAAAAGGATTTGATGATGAGCATATCCATGATCCCGTAGAGGTTCGGGATGATGTACACCCAAAAACTGTCCATGAAGCCCAGGTTCCGCAGATTGATGACGCTCGGGATCAGGCCGCCTCCGAAAAACATGGTGATGATGCAGAGGGTCAGATAGAACTTGCGGAACATCAGCTGCTTTTTGGAGAGGGCGTAGGCAAAGGTCGCGGTGCACAGCACATGGGTGACCGTCCCGATCAGGGTACGGGCGATCGTCACGCCATAGGCGGTGAAGATCTTGTTGTCCTGGAAAACGGTTTTATAGTTTTCCAGGGTGAATTTCCGCGGCCAGAGGTAGATGCCCCCGAGCGTCGTATCGCGGGCGTCATTGAAGGACAGCGCCAGCACGTTTAAGAACGGATAGATGAAGAGGATGGCCAGAAGCCCCATCAGGGCATAGAGGAAAATGTCGAAAACAAGCTCCCCTTTGGTTCGCTTAAACATCGTGCACCTCCCTTAAAAAATGCCCTGTTCGCCGTCGGAGAGCTTCCGGGCCACCGCGTTGGAGATAAACAGCAGTACGAAAGCGATGATCGAGCGGGACAGGCTGATGGCCGTGGCGAACGAATAGCGGCCGGTCTGAAGGCCGACCGAATACACATAGGTGTCGATGGTCGTGGCGACCGAGGAGACCTGCGCGTTGAGCATCAGCAGGTGCTGATCGAAGTTGCTGCCCAGAATGCCGGAGACATTGAGCATCAGCATGATGGTGACGGTCGGCATGATGGAAGGCAGAGTGATACGCAGCGCCCGCTGCAGGCGGCTGGCTCCTTCGAGATACGCGGATTCGTACATATCCTGGGAAATGCCGGATATGGCGGCTATGTACAGAATGGAGCCCCATCCGACGCCTTTCCAGAGATCGGAAACCACGGCGATAAAGCGGAAATAATCCGCCTCAGTCAGAAAGGAGACGCGCTGGTCCGTAATCCCCAGGGTCAGGAACAAATCGTTGATCGGACCGTCCATGCCGAGGAGGGTTTTCATGATGCCCACCATTACCACCCAGGACAGGAAGAAGGGCAGATAGGAGACCGACTGCACAAATTTTTTGTATCGGAATGCACGGATCTCGTTTAGGAGCAGCGCAAAAAGGATAGGGGCCGGGAAGCAGACCAGCAGCTTGTATAGGCTGATGATCAGTGTGTTTTTAATGGATTCCAGCGCGAAGCGGTCGGCGAAAAAGGCGCGGAAATGCTTGAGCCCCACCCATGCGCCGTCCAGGAACCCGCTGCCGGGTTTGTAGTCCTTGAATGCGATGACGATGCCGTACATAGGGACATAGCAGAAGATGATCAGCCAGATGATGCCGGGAATTACCATCAGCTGAAGCCATCTCTGCGAAAAGAGGGTTCGTGCGCCTTTCAGAAATCGGCCGCGGAGGGTTTCCGGCCTCGCAAGAGAATTGGTTGCCATTGACATCGAACACACTTCCTTATGTGTCAGGGTGACAGGACCAGACCAGTGACGGAATGGTATACGAATGGGATATGGGTCTGTGCCTCCAAATATCCTCCGGATATTTGGAGGCACAGACAGGACAGAGGACCAATGTATTAGATTACCCCAGGCCATTCGAGCGAGGCTCGAATGAGCGGCGGCCGAGTGGGGGAAACGCGGGTGTACCAGAACGTTAGGACTCGGTCTGGACGATATTACCCCAGGCCATTCGAGCGAGGCTCGAATGAGCGGCGGCCGAGTGGGGGAAACGTGAATGTGCCAGAACGTTAGGACTCGGCCCCGTTCGTAATATAGAAATTGTCGATGCCGATGGTGGTTTTGCCGATGATATTGAAATAGACGCGGATGTAGTTGATGGCGTTGTAATCGGGTTTGCCGCCGACTTCCTTGAAGGCGGAGAAGGGGATCTCCAAGTCGTTCCACCCCTTTTTCAGCTTGATATTGGAACCAAATTCGCCGTAGCTGAGCTCATTCTGATCACCGGTGCCGCTGCTGGTGAACTCGATTTGGCCGCCGACAATGTTCTCCGGATTGTCGTGCACATACACCGAGATATGGACGCTGCCCTTCTCCAGATAGGACTGAAGCTTGATCATGATGGTGATCTCGTTACGGAACACGATGGAGCCCCAGGTGGTTGGATCGCCGGTTTCGGTGATTTCAAAATATCCGGATCCTTCGCGGGGCGTGGTGGACTTGCCGAGCGTCATGGGCGGGAAGCCTTCCCAACCGGTATCGAGAGAATCGCAGTTGGTCATCCATTTAAGGGGCGGCCACTCGTTTTCCCACTGGGCCGTCAGGGTGACATTGCCGGTGACCGTCAGTTTGTCGCCCGGTTTATAGACGTTGGTGCCGTCGCTCCAGCCGGTGAAGAGATGATCCTCTTTTTTGAAGGCGTTGTCCGACAGGGTGACGCTCTCGCCGGACTCAATACCCTTTTTGGAGGGAACGACGCCGGACGCGCCTTCGCCGCCCTCATAGGTCACGGTAAAGGTCTCTTTCTTCTCGGACGAGGAGGCCGATGAGGTGCCGGGGGTCTGAGATCCGCCGCCGGACGAGGCGGGGGTGGCGGAATCTTTGCAGGAGGTCAGACAGGAAACGCCGATCGCCGCTGCGATCAGGAGGGGAAGAATCTGTTTTTTTGCCATTACCGACAGTCCTTTCTTGGTTTCAGCCGTCTTTAACGGCTGTCGTATTGGTTTTACCGGAAAGTCTACTTGGTCCAAACATTTCCGGGTTCCAGACCCTTGTGATAGGCCGCGACCTGGGCGACGGAGCCGGGCAGCTTGCTGCCGCCCCGGATATCCGCACCGATGATGACGTCGGCGGAGGCGGAGTTTTGAACCTGGCCGGTCACATCGCAGGTCCCTGCGGCGCTGCCGTCCACAAAATAGGTGAGCTTGCCGTCTTTGCAGGAGACCATCACGTGATGCCAGCTGCCGTCGTTGACTTTGGCGCTGCTGGCCGTGAGGCCGGACATCCCCTGACCCTTGAAAGCCAGATGCCCACTGCCGTCTACATAAAGCTCCCAGTATGAAGCATCGTTGTGCGCGCTTTCGTTATAGGCATAGAGATCGTCGATTTTGATGGTTGCGCCGCCGCGGATGTTGAAGTAGATACGAGCGCTGTTGATTTGGGTAATATCTGTTTTGGCGTTCAGCAGGTCGGCTGTGCGGAGTACGATATCGTTCCAGCCGTTTTTCCACTGAATCTTGCCCAGATCCCACGAATGCTCGTTGGCGTCGTTGTTCGCGGCCTGGCCGCTTGTCAGCTCGAGCTGCCCGCCGATGATGCGGGAGGCGTTGTCCACATAGACCGAGAGGTGGAGAGCGCCGTCACGTCCTTCGGCGAGATAGCTGCTCAGATCCAGATTGGCGGGCGACCAGCAGAACACGATATCGCCGGACGTTTCCAGGGTGGAGGAGAAGCAGCCGGTTCCTTCCGTACAGTCGGGATCGACGCTGATGAGGGATCCCCAGGCCTTGTGCAGCTCGTCGAAGGTGTGGAGCTGCAGGCGGTTGTAGACGCCGTCGGTCTTTTCGAGGAATTCCTCTCCTCCGGCCAGGATGGTGCCGCTGCCTGTGGTTTTGACGTAAGCGGACAGGGTGAAGGTGTCGCCGAGGCGGAGCATCGGATTGTCGATCAGCCCATAGCCGTTTCCAAAGACCGGCACGCTGCCGAACGTCGCGTCGTCCTGGTGGGTGACGCCTGTATAGCGGCCTCCGGTCATGCCGGGCAGGGCGCTTTTCAGTTCATCGGCCTCTAAACTCCATGCACCTCTGGCACCATACAGGCCGTCGGGCAGCGGATCGAATTTCGGGGTCAGGCCGAGCGAATCGGTCAGGAGCTGATGATCGGCCAGGGTGCGGGCCTGCTCCTCGGTGGGGCTTCCGCAGACCTCTTCCATATGATAGGTCGTGTCGAAAACGGTGAAACCTTCGTTATAGCACCAGTAACTCCAGCCGATATCGTAGGCGTCGAAGGATTCGCGCATATCCTTGATGAACTCGAGCCGCAGCTCGTCGGACGTTCCAGGCCCCACCGAACCAAACCGCACCATGGAATACTGGGAATCGTAACAGCCGAACTCCACGCACATCGTGTGGATGTTGCCGCCGTATCGCTGGCTCCAGTCGTCCAGGCTCTTGGCACGTGCCATGTGCCACTCCCGGTCGTACAGGGTTCCCTCGTAATAATTCTTCCAGTAGGAATCGCCGCCGTCGCTGATGCCTTTTATGTAGCTGTTCAGAGCACTGCGGGCGGAGGACTTCAGATTCTCGGGTACGTCGCGGATCGCGTCCTCGATCGCCTGCGTGTAATCCACTCCGGCTTCGACTGGGTAGGGGATTTCCCCGACGTAATTCCAGAAGCTTTCCTGTTCGACCTGGGAGGTCCAGGCGGAGGACCAGCCGATGGTGTACGGTTCATAGGTGGTAAAGGAATAGATGAGGTTGCTGTCGCTGGTGGGGGACATCTTTTTGACATGCTCCAGATTGCCCGATTTGTCGGCGCTGGTGATCAGGGTGTGGTCGGGCAGCTCGTTGCGCAGGGCCCCCCACAGCCGGTCGGACATCCATGTCCAGGATACGGCGGACGAGTTGTCGTAGGGTTCGGTCATGATCTGGATGGCGATGTTGTCGGCCGAATAGCCCTTTTCCCGGATGAAAGCCCCGAGTTCGCCGTACCACCGGACGAGCAGCTCAAAATTGTCGAGACTGCCGAGATATTTGGTTTTGAAGTTGTAATTGATGCCGCTCGCGCAGGGGGACACGCAGAGGATCGCCTGATAGTCGAGATCCACCACCATGTCCAGCACCGAGCAGATGTACTCCATATTTTCCTCGATCAGCCGACCGTCCTCGTCCATCATCCATTCGGGGACAAGCTGAAGCTTGACATGGTCGAACCCCATATTGATGCAGTTGACGATATCGCTTTTATTGGTGTAGCTGAGCGGGACCAGGTTGGAAAAATACTGCGGGCGGTCGATGACTACACCGTGTTTTAAAGGGATGCGGGTGCCCTTGGCCTCGTTATCGGAGGCTTTGATCTGGGTTTTGGTCACTTCCGCAGGTTTTTTGGCACCTTTTATCACGGCCACTTCCGCCATCGAACCGTCGAATCCGCTTTCGTCGCTTTTGTCTGCGCCGAGCGTCACATCGGTGCTTTCCAGCTGGATGTCGCCGCTCACGGTACAGGTTTTGACAGCCTCTCCGTCGACATAATAGGTGACGGTTTTGCCGCCCTTGGTGAGCATCACGTGATGCCAGAGGCCGTCGGTCAGGGGCTTTCCGCTGCTTTCGAGCCCCTCGAGGCCCTTCGCTTCAAAGGTCAGGGCAAAATCGTTTTCCGCACTTAGATACCATTTCACGTCCCGACCGATGGAAAGAATCATCCGGTCGTTGTCCTCCCGGGGCGGGGCCATGATGAACGCGGACAGAGTGAAATCTTTTGTCAGATCGATCCGCGTGTTTTTGGCCCGGACGTACGATCCCTCGGTGGAGAAGTCGAGAACCTTTCCGAAGGTGTCGTTCGGCAGCCAGACGCACCAGTTCTGTTCCGCCCCGGTGCCCCCTTCGACGGACGAGGGGATGGAGTCCTCGGTTCCGCCGGTGTTCAAATCCCACTTTTCCATGTAGTCCTTCACCTTGACTCCTCCCTTGCACCCGGTCAGAAACGCCGGTATGCCGATACAAGCCGCCAGAATCCAGCATAGGGTTCGTTTCATCGTTTCATTCGTTCCTTTCCAATCTCATGGCCTTTCCGCTCTGCTCAGCTTTTCGAACAGATCGCGGAACAGTCGGTCGCGATGGATGTGGTATACGTATCGGATACACCGCCCGTCTTCAGCAAAGGTATACCGGCCGTCATATGTAGGGCAGGGGGCTTTTGTGATCCGGTCTTCCATGAAGCCCCCGAGCAGCCAGGCGACGGCGGTGACGTCCCAGATCGGGCGGCTCCAGAGCGTTTCCCGGGTGGTGCGTTCCGTGTCCCCGATCGTGTAATCCACCAGGTAGTCACAGAGCTTGTTCCGGCCCCTGAGGAAATGCTCCAGCTCCAGCGGCGTGACGGCGAAGGCGGACACCACCCCCATGCAGGGGACCTGGACCAGGGCGGCTCCGCTCGTCATGACCACGCGGGAGGCCGCGACATCCTCAAACAGATTGAACTCGATGCAGTCGGGCCAATCGTGTGCGTGCCCCGCCAGCCAGACGATGACGATCCGCTCCGCAATGTCCGGGTTCAGCAGCAGCGCTGAGGCGACGTTGGTGATGGCACCGATGCAGATGACGTACAGAGGGTGCTCCGGCGTGTACGCCATCGCGCGTGCGGCCAGATCCTCCGCAGCCGGAGAGGAAACCGGGGTGGTTTCGCCGTCCAGAAAACGGGGCGAGCCTTTGAAAACCCGGCTGCCGAGATCGTGACGCTCCATGAGGGACAGAATGGTGTGAATTTCCCGCCAGCTTTTTTCCATGCCATCCTCGGCGCTGTCCGACGCAAAATTGCCGAAACGGCGGGTCCGGTCGAAAAATGGGGCTGCATAAATAGCCTGTGTACGCAGCCGGTCGTCCGAACGCAGCAGATAGGCCAAGGCGTACTGATCGTCCACTTCGTTGGCGGTGTCGGTATCCAGTACCACGTCGACCGGACAAACCGGATGTTCCAGCCTCGCAAGCAGGCGGCTGTCAAAATCGACGTCAATAGATGCTTCGCTCATGTTGTTTCATACACCTCCCAGAAAGGTTCTTGTTGCATCATACGGATTACTGTAAGAATAGCATGTCGTCTCTGTATATGTCAATATAAAAAATAAAAAATGAATAAATTTAATGGTAAGCTTTTCGAGGGCTCTCCTATAGACTAAGGTAATATATATATTTATTTAAATATAGTATGTAAATGTTTTGGGATATATATAAATCAAACAAAGAAATTGTGTTAAAAATGATGGATTAGATACTTGACAAATCTAGATGAGCACATTAGAATAATATCAAGCTTATATCCAAAAAATGAAATAAAATGGAGGGAACACAATGCAAAAGAAAGCGAAGGCATGGCTATCCCTTGCGACGGCCCTGGCACTGCTCGGCGGGTGCGTCTTCTCCGGATCGTTCGCCGCCTTGGCGGAGGAGGATACCTATGGCGACAAAACCGTCATCGACGCGATCGACTCCGCTGAAGGATGGGGCGATGCCGATTTCCTGCGTCTGGAAACCTCGGCGGCCGGCGAAGCGTTCCTGCTCGGAAACCGCGACATCGGCTTTATGCAGTACACCTATTCCTTTGCCGCCAAAGATCTGAGCGCTTATAAAGACGCCGGCTATCTGCATGTCCGCATCTATTTAAGCGACGCTTCGAAGGTGACCGATGCACGCGCCGAAATCACCAGTTCGGGCGAGGGTGCCAATCAGTCGGCCGCATGGGCGCTCGGCGGCCATGCGTGGAAAAACGGATGGAACGATCTGTATCTGGAAGCATCCAAAGCGGAAGATTGGAACTCCGCGATCAACTGGGGCGCTGCGAACTATTTCCGCATCTATTTCAACTACACGGACAACATCACCACCGGTATCGACGACCTGTATATGTGCAAAAAAGGCCAATATCCTGCCGAACCCGATTTGACTCTTCCCACGAACGAAGGGTATAATAAGCACATCCCGGTCGCGGACACGGCTGACCTCGAAGATTGGTCCACCAAGGCGGATCACCGTGTGGCGACCTCTCCGGCGGGACTCACCTGGCTGGAAAGCCGCACCGACGGCATCATCCAGTACACCCATACGATGGAACCCGGGGCTAATTTCCTCGAATATAAGGATCAGGGCTATCTGCACCTGTGGCTCTATGTGGAGAACAAGGAGCTTCTTTCAGGCGGGCAGGCGGAATTGACCAGCAGCGGTTTCGGCGATTCGCTGGAGACCGGCTGGGATTTGAAACCTTATGTTAGCAAAAATGGCTGGAACGAGCTGTTCCTGCCGGTTAAGAACGCGGTAAAAACCGGAGGCGACACGGACTTTGCGGCCGTCAATTTCTTCCGGGTGTATCTGACCTATACCGGTACGATGAAGACCGGACTCATGGATCCGACTCTTTGCCTGGAAAAGGCGGAGGAAGAAGAAAAACCGGTCTACGGTACCAAGCTCGCCATCGATGAGGGGACCTCAACCGGCAAGTGGCTGCCCACCGGCACCGCGGCCAACACGGCCGGTGGACCCGAAGACGGGGCCTATATCGGCGCCGAGACGGCAGACGTCGCGGTATATGCCAGGGCATTTTCTCCGGCGATGGATCTGCGCCGCTATGTCAAAGACGGCTTCCTGCATATCTTTGTGTATGTGGACAACGTGGCGAATGTGAGCGGCGGCCAGATCGAGCTGACAGGCAGCCGCGCGGCGGATGTCCAGGAAATTCACTGGAACGTGAAGGATTACCTGACGAAAAACGGCTGGAATGAGCTGTATCTGCCCTTGGCCGAGGCCATTGAGGAGGGCGGGCGCCCGAACTTCCAGCTCATCAATTACTTCCGTGTTTATATCGCGTATACGGGAACCATGAAGACCGGTATAACGGACATTTACGCCTGCCTGGAAGGGGCCGGAGAGGACGCCTTGCCGACCGATTATTCCAAGCTTTTCACCGATAAAAAAATCACGATCGATCCCGTGGAAAAGATAGCCGACTGGGGCAATACCGGGATCGCGGCCAAAACCTCCGGTTCGCCTGTCAAAGGCACCTATTTCGAAAGCAGCGCGAAGGATGCCAGCAATTTTGCCCGCGTATTCGATCCGGCCCTGAAGCTGAGCCGCTATCCGAACGGCTGTCTGAAGCTGTATGTGTATGTGGAAGACCTCTCGAAGCTGACCGGCGGACAAATCGAGCTGACCAGCGGCGGCGAAGCGGACAAAAACGAGCTGCACTGGAACGTTTTGGATTTCCTTTATCAGGACGGCTGGAACGAGCTGTATCTGCCGATGAACCTTGCGGAAGAGCAGGGCGGCAAAATCGATCTCGGCGCGGTCAATTTCTTCCGGGCGTATTTCCTGTATGACGGCGCGGCGATGAGGACCGGCATCGATGAGATCGCGCTGTATGGCGAAGGGACGCCTGGGGACAATCCGGAAACCGGGGCCCAAAGAGGCGCGGGTGAAGGGATGGGTCTCGCGGCCCTTCTGAGCGCGGCGGCGGGAGTACTGGTGTACACACGCCGCAGAGCGAGAGCGTAATCCGCAGCGGCGGAGGGAATCGGCGTCTAGAGGCGATTCCCTCCGCCAGCCGGACGATGATTTTGTTTTATGAGCGGCGGCTGTCAGCCGTGCATACATAAAAAATAAAATCAGAAAGAGTGTTTTAGCATGTTGGAGTTTACGTTTCACCGGCAGGGCGGCTGCCTGCTCAAAATCAACGGCATATACAGGGGTGTTAAATCGGCGGAGCGCCGGCTTGCGGATTATATCCTGAACAATATGGAAGAGGTACTGGGGCTGACGATCGAAGAACTGGCGGAAAAGTCGGGCACCAGTTACGCGACCATCGGACGCTTCTGCAAGAAACTCGGGTATGCCGGATACAAAGAGCTGAAGGCCGATCTCCAAAATGATGTGGTAAACGCCTGCAGCGTTTCCGATCTGGTGACCGTAAACGAAATCAAACCGGGCATGTCCGTGGGCGACATCCAGGAGAGTCTTTACAATATGGTGATCAAAACTCTGCAGAGTTCATTTTCCATATTGGACGGCGAGGTGATCGATGCCGTGACCGAAAAGCTGATTGCGGCCGAATCGATTTTCTGCTTCGGAACCGGAAACTCGGGAATCAGCGCTTACTATGCGTATGGGAAATTCGTGCGTTGCGGGCTTCACTGCACGACGGAAAAGGATCCGACTCTCGGCATGATGTGCATCTCCCGCCTGAAGCCGGGCGACGTCTTGTTCCTGGTTTCCGCTTCCGGGCGGACCAAACGCATCGTGGAGGCGGCGAAGCTGGCTCAGCAGAACGGCGTTACGGTGATCAGCCTCGGAGACTATGCGGTGTCCCCCTTGTCGAAAATCGCCGATTACAATCTGTTTACCACGCACCGCAATAGTATGGTGTTCATGAACATCGACATGCAGCTGATGGTCGCGCAGATCACCCTGATTGATCTGCTGCATCTCAACTGCTGCGCCAAAATCGGCGAAAAAGCTTCCAGAATTTATGAATACACCAAAGAAGTCGCGGATATGGAAAAGATCGAATAGCCGCCCGGACTTCATGGAAAGGGATAATCGATATGAACATAGATCAAATCCGGGAACAGGTATGCGAGGTCTGCTACAAAATGTGGCAGCTCGGCTGGGTGGCGGCCAACGATGGCAATGTATCGGCCCGGCTGGAGGACGGCAGTTTTTTGTGTACCCCGACCGGTATGAGCAAGGGCAGCATCACACCGGGGGACCTGATCCGTATCACAGCGGCGGGGGTCGTTTTGGAAGCGGGGGAGGGGCTGCGTCCCTCTTCGGAGATCAAAATGCATCTGCGCTGCTATGAAAAGCGCCCCGATGTGGGCTGTGTCGTGCACGCTCATCCGCCCTGCGCAACTGGATTCGCCGTCGCGCACCGCCCGATCGATATGTACAACATGATCGAAAACGTATCCGTTATCGGCGCCGTTCCGCTGACGCCATACGGAACCCCCAGCACAGGAGAAGTGCCCGACGCCATCGAACCGTACCTGGAAAACCATGACGTGATGCTGCTGGAAAATCACGGGGCGCTGGCCGTCGGACAGGATGTTAAGACCGCTTTCTGGCGGATGGAAAGCCTGGAGCATTGGGCCAAGGTCACCATCAACGCCATTATTTTGGGCGGAAGCCGGGATATCAGCCGGGATAATATCGACAGGCTCATCGGCCTGCGGGACTATTACGGGATCACCGGCCGCCATCCGGGCTATGAAAAATTTGACAGAGAAACCGATAAAGAGCCGGCCGTTCGTTGAGAAAAGGGTGGTAACACAATGAGCAAGACGGTTCTGGCTTTTGATTTCGGGGCTTCGAGCGGGCGGGCTATCAAAGCGCGGTTCGATCCGTGCGCAGCGCAGCCGCTCAGCTTGACGGAGGTACATCGATTTGACAACACTCCGGTGGAACGGGACGGGTTTCTGACCTGGGATTTCGACCGGTTGATGGAGGAGATTGCCGCCGGTTTCGATAAGGCGGGAATGGTCGACAGCGTCGGTTTTGATTCGTGGGGCGTGGATTTCGGTCTGCTGGATGCAAACGGCCGGCTGATCGCCGCCCCCGTTCATTACCGGGATGGGTATACGGCGGGCACCATGGAAGAGGCGGCAGAACGGATGCCGCCGGACGCGCTTTTTGAGGCGACGGGCCTGCAGATGCTCTCCTTCAATACATTGTTTCAGCTGCTGGCGGTGCGCCGGCGCCGTCCGGACATATGGGCCAGAGCCGATAAGCTCCTGTTCATGCCGGACCTGTTCCGGTATGCGCTCGGCGGCCCGGTCTGCTGCGACACGACGGTTGCCTGCACCAGCCAGATGCTCGATCCCCGTACCGGACAGTGGCATCGGGACGTGCTCGAGCGGTACGGCATTCCCGAGAGTCTGCTGCCGCCCATCCGGAAAAGCGGAAGCCTTCTGACGAAGGTGCGGGGAATCCCGAGTATTCTCGTGGCCGGGCACGATACCCAGTCCGCCGTAACCGCCATGCCGGTTCGGCCGGAGGAAGCGGACGAGGCGGCCTTTGTCTCCTGCGGCACCTGGAGTTTGTTCGGCTGCGAGCTCGACCGGCCCATTCTGACGCCGGAAAGCCGAAAGGCGGGCTTGTCCAACGAGCTGGGCGCCGACGGGCGGATCCATTACTTAAAGAACATCAGCGGCCTGTGGCTGATCCAGGAGAGCCGCCGCGAATGGCGGCGCCAGGGCCGGGAATACAGCTATGCCGATCTGGAACGCTTGGCTTTGGACGCCGAACCGCGGCGCTCCTTTATCGATCCGGATGCGCCCGATTTCGTGCCCCCGGGGGATATCCCGGGACGGGTACAGGCGTACTGCGCCAAAACCGGGCAGCCGGTGCCGCAGTCGGCCGGGGAGATCATGCGGTGCATCTACGAAAGCCTCGCCATGAAATACCGGGTGGCGCTCGACCAGTTCAGTCGGATGACGGGACGCACCTTTCGGGTGTTGCATCTTCTCGGCGGCGGGGCAAAGGACCGGCTGCTCTGCCAACTGACGGCGGACAGCCTCGGGATTCCTGTCGTTGCGGGACCGGCCGAGGCCACGGCAC
The DNA here is from genome assembly GCA_902492895.1 of uncultured Oscillospiraceae bacterium. Lineage (GTDB taxonomy): Bacteria > Bacillota > Clostridia > Oscillospirales > Acutalibacteraceae > UMGS1623. The sequence goes on from CABUNG010000021.1 coordinate 26,249, forward strand.
TCGGCAATGTGATTCTGCAGCTCATCGCGCTCGGCGAATTGCCGGACATCGCCGCCGGCCGCCGCCTGATCCGCCAGACTCAGCCCCTCAGAACGGTCGGGCCGAATCCGACCCCTGGCCTGAATAAGGCGTATGCCCGCTACACGGCGATGCTGGAATCGGAATAAAAAGGAGACTTCCACGATGTTATATCCTAAAATCGGCATTCGGCCGGTGATTGACGGACGCCGGGGCGGTGTCCGGGAGAATATGGAAGACACCACCATGCGGATGGCGGAAAGCGCCGCCGCTCTCATTCAGAGCCGGCTGCGCTATCCGGACGGCACTCCGGTCCAGTGCGTGATCGGCTGCACCACCATCGGCGGCGGAGCCGAGGCGGCCATGGTGGCCGATCAGTTTTCCACGGAAAATGTTGTTGCCACCCTGTCGGTGACGCCCTGCTGGTGTTATGGAACCGAAACCTTCGACATGGATCCGAACACCATCAAGGCGGTCTGGGGCTTCAATGGAACCGAGCGCCCCGGCGCGGTTTATCTGGCGGCGGTGATGGCCGCCCACGCCCAGCGGGGCCTGCCTGCTTTTTCGATTTACGGCCGGGACGTACAGGAGATGGGGGATACGGAGATTCCCGGGGATGTCGCGGAAAAAATCCTCCGCTTCGCCCGCTGTGCCGTGGCGGCCGGCTGGATGCGGAATAAGGCGTACGTTAATCTCGGCGGCGTGTCCATGGGAATTGCCGGAAGCTATTGTGACGCGAATATCCTGCAGCAATATTTTGGTATCCGTCCGGAATGGGTGGATCTGACCGAAATCCTCCGCCGGATCACGCTGGAGATTTATGATCCGCAGGAATATGCACGCGCTCTTGGATGGATCAAAGCCAACTGCCGGGAAGGATATGACCTGAATGCAGGCCGGGAACTGCCGGAGATCATCGCCAAGTCCAAGGTCATTCCTCCGGACAGGGACTGGGAATTCGTCGCAAAAATGACCATCGTCATCCGCGACATCCTCTATGGGAATCCGAAGCTCGCCGCGCGCGGATGGGAAGAAGAGGCCCTCGGCCGCAACGCTGTAGCGGGCGGATTCCAGGGGCAGCGGATGTGGACCGACTGGCTGCCGAACGCGGATTTCACCGAGGCGATCCTGGCCTCCACCTTTGACTGGAACGGGCCGAAGGCGCCCACGCCGTTCGCCACCGAAAACGATACCTGTAATGCAATCGCCATGATGCTCGGCACCTTTGTCTCCCATACCGCTCCCTGCTTTCACGACGTGCGGACCTATTGGAGTCCGGAGGCCTGCGAAACGGTCACCGGCTATAAACCGGACGGGGTGGCCTCGAACGGGTTTATTCATCTCATCAATTCTGGCGCCACCGCCCTGGACGGCAGCGGCGCGGCCAGAAACAGCCGCGGCGAAGGCTGCATGAAGCCGTTTTGGGAGATGACGGACGAGGACAGGCAGGCCTGTCTGGACGCGACGGACTGGTGCCGCGCGAACTACGGCTATTTTCGCGGCGGCGGCTTTTCGAGCCATTTCCGCTGCCGCGCCGAGATGCCGGTGACGATGCTGCGCTTCAATATCGTCGAGGGGATCGGTCCTGTCCTGCAAATTGCCGAGGGCTGGACGGCGGACCTGCCGGATGAGATCCATGTGCCGATCGACCGGCGCACCGATCCGACCTGGCCCACCACCTGGTTCTGTCCCAGGCTGACCGGCACCGCCGCATTTTCCGATGTGTACAGCGTGATGGCAAACTGGGGCGCCAATCACGGCGTAACGGTATACGGCCATGTCGGGGCCGATCTGCTGACCCTCGCCAGCATGCTGCGGATTCCGGTCAATATGCATAACGTTCCGTCGGATTCGATTTTCCGGCCCCACGCCTGGACGTCGTTCGGGGTCCTGGACGCTCAGGCGGCCGATTATGCCGCCTGCCGGCACTATGGTCCGCTCTATCGCTGATCCTCACCATTCGAAAAAGGAGAGATACCATACATGTGGACACAAGGCAATTACCGGCGCCTTTTTCTGGATATGCACATCGACGATTCCAATGAGGCGTATTTTTCTAAACTGGATCCCGACAAAATTTTTGAAACTCTCAAGGAAACCGGCACCCAGATGATCACGGTCAAGGGCATCACCCATACCGGTCTGGCGCACTATCCGTCCGAGACCGGCCGCACCCATAAGGGCCTGCGGGGGATCGATTACGTGGGGCGGATGACCGAGCTCGCGCATCAGAACGGCATTGCGGTCATGGGGTATTTCTCTCAGATCTTCGATAACTGGGCCTATGAGCATCACCCCTCCTGGCGGCAGATCAACGCGGAAGGGAAGGGCTCGCGGGATTACGAAGATTACGACAACCTCAGCATGTTCCGCCGCGGGCGGTACGGCATCGTCTGCCCGAACAACCTCGAATACCGGGAGGAGGTTCGCCGCTGCCTGACCGAGATGAATTCCCGATACAAATTCGACACCATCTTTTTGGATATGGCGTTCTGGCCTGAGATCTGCCACTGCGCCTCCTGCCGGGAGCGATATTATCGGGAGACCGGCCGCGAAATCCCCACCAAGGTCGATTGGGATGATCCGGCCTTCATCGATTTCGCCCGCAGACGGGACGAATGGATGGCGGAATTCACCGCGCTGTCGATCGAGGCTGTCAAAGCCGCCAATCCCGCCTGTACTTGTGAGCTGAACGTCGGCGGGGCCCCCTGCAGCATGTGGGTCGGCGCGACGTCTGACCGGCTGGCGGAACAGTGCGAATACGTGGGCGGCGATCTCTACGGGGGATACCTCGAGGAATCGTTCATCTGCAAATACAGCCGCAACCTGTCGAGGACCCTGCCCTTTGTGTATCACACCTCCCGCTGCGATCCGGATCTGTATGCGCACACGACCACCCGGACATGGGAGGAATTCCTGCAGTACGGCATCATCTCCCTGGTTCACAACGGCGCATTCGCCGTCTGCGACGGTATCAACCCGGACGGCACCCTGTGTGAATCCGCTTATAAAACGATTGCCAAGGCGTTCCGGGAATTGGAACCTTACGCCCCCTATATCAATGGAAACTACGAATCGGATGTGACCATCTGGGTCCCCAGCGATTCGCGGTTTGACCGGACCCAGACGGGCATGGACATCCAAGATGCGCGGGTGTGGGGCTACGGCGAATATATGGACGCCAAGGTTAAGCTGGCGCATATCCTGCGGATGGATCATATCCCGTTCGACGTGCTGCCGAGCAAGAAGCTCGGGGAGATTCCGAACCGCGTGCTGGCGGTTTCGAGCGTGGCACGGATCCGGGACGACGAGATGCAGCATATCGAACGGCATCTGCAGAACGGCGGCACCGTATATCTGACCGGCCGGCCGGGACATCCCCGCCTGCTGGAGCTGCTGGAGGCGGAGTACCTGGGACAGACCGAGCACAATGTCACCTATATGGCCCCAACCGGGGCCGGGATTCCTCTGTTCGGAGACTTCACGGCTGCGGATCCGCTCGCGGTTCCGGGGACACAGGCGAAAATGCGCTTCGCCGGAGAGATCGAACCTCTGGCGACCCTGGTGCTGCCCTACACCATGACCGGAAAAAAGGAGTTTTCGTCTATCCATTCCAACCCGCCCGGTATCCACACGGATTTCGTGAGCATGGCACGCAAGCGGGTGGGTAAAGGCACGATTCTGTGGGTGGCCGCGCCCATTGAACTCGCCCGTTCCTATATGAACCGTCAGGTGGTCGCGCGGCTGATGCGTTCCCTGTGCGGCGGACTGAAGTACGAGGTGGCGGCTTCGCCGTTTGTGGAGGTTCTGACCTGGAAAAAAGACGGAAAACGCTATTTTTCGGCCGTCAACGAGCAGGAGAGCATGCCCTTCACCCCCGCGGGGCGGGTGGAGATCCGCACGCCCTATCCGGTGACATCGGCCCGCGTGCTCGGCGGCGGAACGGTCGAAGTATCGAAGGACGGCAGCGGTTCCCGTCTCTGCGTTCCGGAAACCGGTATGTTCTGTATTCTGGAAACGGAAACGGCGGAATAGCGTTGTTCCGATGACCATCCCAGGGGTGGTCTTGACACCATAAAAAGAACGGAACCGGCTGCCGCTGGTTCCGCTCTTTTTCTTCTGTGTGTTGGTCATCGGCAGGTTTCACACCGCAGCAGGCGCTGCATTTCGCAGATACCCCGTTTCTGCGAGGTGATGATGGCGTTCAGCAGCGGAACCAGCTCGGGACAAAGGGGATAGCGGAGCGCGTTTTCCGACATACGGACCGCTCCCCTGTGATGGGGGATCATCTGCCGCATAAAATTGGCGTCGATGTTGTTGTCGGCGCAGGCGCAGGTCATCTCATGGAACATCGTTTTCAGAATGGCCTCGTTATGCATTTGGTAGCAGGCCAGTTCCTGCGGCGTGTTGAGAAAAGACTGACAGGCGGAAAACGCCGCTGTCATATTTTCGATGCTCTCTTTCTGAGAAGAGATAATGTTCAAGGCGATGTTCTGCAGAGGAATATTGGACGTGTACCGCAGCAGATTTTCGGACATGTCAATAGCGGCACGGTGATGCGGAATCATTTGCTCGATAAAACTGCCTGAAAGACTCTCCGACAACTCAACAGCGGACATTTGCTCGATCATGGTGTGCAGAATGTCTCGATATTGTTCGATGTATGCCTGGGTATTTTGACTGAGTGCGCAAGGATTGGACATATAGAATCACCTCCCTTTCCATGCTATGACAAAACGGCGGCTTTTGTCACCTTCAGGCCAAGGAGGATCATGAGGAGGGTATTTGGAAACTCTCACTATACACTGTTCTAAAACGCGGCCAGGCTGATAGTTGATATGTCCGGGATTATGTTTACCCTGTCTCCCCACATGTATCGTGTTGCGTGAGTGTTTCGCGCCCTTTGTACCTTTGAAATAGCTTCTGCCGCCTCCGTCGCTGATGCCGCCGCCCATCAGCAAATCCCCCTTTCGGTGAGCCAGCTGGAAGGCGCTGGGGAAGGGTAGAAGAGGCGTCCGAGTCTCCAGGCAGGGCTTGAATAGATCGTCCGGTACCGATCCGTAGACAATCACGAGGGATGGATGTGCATACATACATGAGTCCGGCTTTTATGGAGATTTGCGCCAGAAGGTTCTGCAGGCCGCTTTTTCCTCGATATTGAACGCGATGATCTTTCGGAGCAAGGCATAATCGACCGGCTGTCCCCATTTTATACGGAACAGCTGTTGGCTATGATCGTAGCCGGAGTGCGCAATATCCCTGGAAAAGCGCAAAATGCCTTCTCGCTCGGGCGCGGCGGCCAGATGGGTTTTGGATACACTGAAGCCGATGATAAAGGTGCCGTGATCGGTAAACATAGGCTGGTTCCAGGCGATTTTTGGCTGCAGCTGCGGAAAGCTCGCGCCGACCCAATCCAGGACCTCTTTGGAGCGTGCGCGATGGTCGGGGTTTTCGATTCTCGCCAAATAGTCCTCAAAGCTGTCCATCTCATCATCTCCCATGGTTTTTTCTCCCGGTTAGTATGCGAAAAATTCCCCGATCTACCCGGATCGGATGCGAAAAAAGGATGACTTCAACACGCAGGCGTGCTATTACTCATGTTAAGCGCGTTCAGGCGGGAAAGATTGGCGGAAGCAGCGCAAAATCTGGCCGCCCGGGGAATGCGGGAAGAGGCGGCGGAACCCGCCTTTATGGAGATTATCCGTTATTTTCCGGAAGATAGCGTGCAAGATGATTTGGCTTTCGGATGGGGAGCGGCCTTTGTATACCATTGCGCGCTCAAGGCGGGCCTGGAATTCCCGGTCCGTTTCCGGCTGGCCTCCCGTTTCCGTTTTTCACGGGTGGAGGCCTGGCTGACGGTGGCACAAGGTCCTTTTGGCCGGCAGAATCTGGCTGGATTAACGGAATGGAGCCGCAGTGACTTGGACGTCTGCTATCTGGGGATCCCGGATGGCTGCCAGTATGACGACTGGAAATACGATTACAAAACCCAGCAGCTTCGGATGCAGGTTTTCTGAATACGAAGAGGAAAGAAGCCCGGAAGCTCGCTTGCAAAGCGGCTTCCGGGCTTCTGGTTTCGGATTGTCCGGAGAAAGATCAGCCGGCAGGGATTTCCCCGGTTTTTTTAGGTTTTTTTCGAAGCTTTAATTCGATCTGCCGCCGGTCGGCCGCGGCGTGTATCCGCGCCGCCGCAAGGGCGGCTTTTTCTCCGAGCGGAGTACTCTCCGCGATGGCAGCGGTCAATTCCGCCATCACCGCCCGCAGATCCGGCAGGTCCAAAAGATAGACCGCCAGACAAAACAGGCTCTTTTTCCGTCCGTCGTTGTAGTTCGCAAGCAGTTCATCGAGAATCCGTCTTTTTTCGTCGAGTTCGGCCTGATAAGGCTCCAGGCCAAGTCTTCGTGCCTTTTCCATATCGGTTTTCATCCGACTATGGGAGATAAAGGAATCGAAGGCGTCGATGCTCTCCAATCGGCAGCAGGGATAGTCCGGGCATAAAAAACAGTATTCCACAGAATCGTGCTCCCGGCTGCACCGCGCCAGGGAACAGGATTGATTTCCCACGCCGCCTCCACATCCGGGACAGATCCTGCTGATATGCATCGGGCATAAAGCGCAGTTCAGCCCGCAGAGCGAAAACCGGGGGTTTTGTCTGGTGAAATCCTTCATGCCGGTCCTCCGTTTCTCGTATACGTGATGAGGATCGTGTAGCATATTCCTCCGCACTTGTCACGACGGCATGGCGTCTGTATGGAAGCCTTGGAAGGTTCCGGCCGGACCTATCCCGGATATGGTTATCGGTCCGTCATAAAATAAAGACGTCTCGGACAGCGGGATTTCCTCGATACGGCGGCGACTCATTCCAGTCTCCGTCCGTCGGTCGACAGGGTGATCACCTGCCAGGGGATCCATTGGCCGCTCGCCTGCATGGCGCTTTTCACGGCCTGTTCGATGCCGCCGCAGCACGGGACTTCCATGCGAACCACTGTTACGCTTTTGATGGCGTTTTGCGCCAGGATTTCGGTCAGTTTTTCCGCATAATCGACCGCGTCCAACTTGGGACAGCCGATGAGCGCGATACGGTTTTGGATGAAATCACGGTGAAAAGCCCCGTAAGCGTAAGCCGCGCAGTCGGCGGCGATGAGCAGGTGAGCGTTCTCGAAATAAGGCGCCCTGGCCGGAGCCAAACGAATTTGTACCGGCCATTGCCGCAGCTCGCTCGGTGCAGGGCCCTCGTTTCCGCGGATATCTGCCGTTTCCCGGGGCATTCGTTCCAAGCGGCGCGCCTGTGTGCCCGGACAGCCGCAGGGGAGGGGAGCGGCTGCCTGCTTGGCGGCTTTCACAGCCTCCTCGTCGTAAGCCGGGGCCTCTCGTTCCTCAAAGGTGATGGCCCCCGTGGGACAGGACGGCAGGCAATCCCCCAGACCGTCGCAGTAGTCCTCCCGCAGCAGGCGGGCTTTGCCGTCCACCATGCCGATGGCTCCTTCGTGACAGGCTTCGGCACAGATGCCGCAGCCATTGCATCGGTTTTCATCGATTTTAATGATTTTGCGTATCATAAAAAGTCCTCCTGACACTTGTATTTCTGACAGGAGCATACTATACTTTGCCCTATATGTATGTTGTTTTTGCAACGAAAGGAGAAAAACCATGCAGACGAACGGAGAGATATGCCGCACCGTGCCGCTGTTCCGGGGCCTCGAGCCTCGGGAAATCGAAGCGGTCCTGTCCTGCCTGCAGTCCGAGATCAAGCGCGCGGCCGCCGGTCAAATTCTGTTTCTCGCCGGCCAGAAAGCGGAACGGGTGGGGATTGTACTGGAGGGAAGGGTGCAGATAGTCAAAGACGATGCCTGCGGCAATCGCACGATTTTAACGAAACTTAGTCCAGGGGAATTGTTCGGGGAGACATTCGCCTGCGCTTCCGGGGACAAAAAAACGTTCCCTGTTACAGTGACTGCGGAGGAGCCCAGCGTCGTTATGCTGGTGGATTACCACAAAATCATCACGACCTGCGCGTCGGCCTGCCGCCATCATACCAAATTGATCGAAAATATGCTCGCCATTCTGGCCGATAAAAACTGGATGCTCAATCGGCGGATCGAACATCTGAGCAAACGCACCACCCGGGATAAGCTGCTGTCTTATCTGGAGGAACAGGCGCTTTTGAAAGGATCTCGGGAATTTTCGATTCCTTTCGACCGGCAGGAACTGGCGGACTATCTCTGCGTGGAAAGGAGCGCTATGTCGGCGGTTCTCGGGAAGCTGCGGGATGAAGGCTATCTGACCTTTCATCGCAGCCGCTTCCGTCTCAATAAGGATATGAGAGAATAGAGAAGGAGTGGAACGATAACTGACAGAAAACAACACAATTTGCTAAAGATGGACCACAAAAATCCTAAAAAAAGAACCTTGTATCCCTTGTGCAGTTGTGTTACAATGATGCGCGTACGCGGAAATTTTTGGGAGTCTAAAACGGCGTGGTTTCATTCGTATTTGTCTGAAAATGCCGAACGGCGCTTTCATTTCCAATCGTCTCCGATTGCGGGAGCTTCCCCGCATATGCTACACTGAAACCGATACGCCGCGGGGAACCGGGGCACATTCCATAAAAGAAAAGAGCGATGCCACATGCGAAAAAAGATCACGATCCTCGGCGCCGGAAATGTCGGCGCAACCATTGCCTATACATTGGCTGTCGACGGCATGGCGTCGGAAATCGTCCTTGTCGATATCAATCGGAATAAAGCGAAGGGAGAGGCCCTGGATATTCATCAGGGAACGCCTCTCTGCCCTCCGGTGGACATTCACGACGGTGACGTCTCCGCCGCTGCGGGGTCGGATATTGTCGTCGTGACCGTCGGCGCGGCCCGCAAACCCGGTCAGTCCCGTATCGATCTGGCCCAGGGCAACGTCAATATCATCAAGAGCCTGATGCCGGACGTAGTAAAGGCTGCCCCCAACGCCGTCTATGTGGTGGTGAGCAATCCGGTCGATGTGCTGACCTATGCGCTCATCAAGTGCACGGGTCTGCCGGCCTCACAGGTCATGGGGACGGGTACGATGCTGGATTCCAGCCGTCTGCGCGCGAGACTGGCGAAGCACGTCGGCCTCAATCCGCAGAATATCCACGCCTATGTGTTCGGTGAGCATGGAGATTCGTCCCTGATTCCCTGGTCGCTGACCACGATCGCGGGGATGCCGATGACGAATTACTGCACCTATATCTGTGACCGTCACAACCACTGCGGCAAAGACGAGCTTCGCGATATCGAAGAGGATGTGCGCACCTCCGGTGCCACTGTCATCGGCCTGAAAGGTGCGACGTTTTATGCGATCGCTTTGGCGGTCCGGCATATCTGCAACGGCATCCTGCGGGATACGCATGCGGTCATGACGGTGTCGGGCCTTCTCGAAGGGCAATACGGCCTGTCCGATGTTTGCCTGAGCCTGCCCCATGTGGTCGGGCATCTGGGGATCGAAGGCACGCTCACACCCCCTCTGACGGAGGATGAGCTGGCGAAACTGAATAAGAGTGCGGATGTTCTGCGGGGCGTTTTGTCCTCGCTGGAAATTGGCTGATGAAAGGAGCAAACGTCATGGATTACGCTGCGGAATCTCTGAAAAAGCATGAACAATGGAAGGGCAAGATCGAGGTGGTCTGCCGTGCACCCCTGAATACTAAGGAGGATCTCTCCCTGGCCTACACCCCTGGTGTCGCCCAGCCCTGCCTGGAAATTCAGAAGGATGTGAATAAGAGCTACGATCTGACCCGTCGGTCCAACCTCGTGGCCGTAGTGACGGACGGCACGGCGGTTCTCGGCCTCGGCGATATCGGCCCGGAGGCCGGTATGCCGGTTATGGAGGGCAAATGCGCCCTGTTCAAGGCGTTCGGAGATGTGGATGCCATTCCGCTGTGCGTGCGTTCGAAAAGTGTGGACGATATCGTAAAGACTGTCCAGCTGCTTGCGGGCAGCTTCGGCGGAGTCAACCTTGAGGATATTTCGGCGCCCCGCTGTTTTGAGATCGAGCGCCGTCTCAAGGAAACCTGCGATATTCCGATTTTCCATGACGACCAGCACGGCACGGCTGTGGTGACGCTGGCAGCCTTGCTCAATGCGCTGAAACTGACCGGCAAAAAGATCGGCGAAATTCGTGTGGTCACCAGCGGTGCGGGAGCTGCCGGCATCGCGATCATCCGCCTGCTTATCGCCATGGGCCTGAAGGACGTCGTGCTGTGCGACCGGCAGGGAGCGATCTACAAGGGCCGCGAGGGACTCAATGCGGAAAAGGCGGAGATGGCGGAGATCACCAATCAGGAATGCCGCAAGGGAACGCTGGCCGAGGTTTTGAAAGGCGCGGATGTTTTCATCGGCGTATCGGCGCCCGGCTGTGTGACCCCCGAAATGGTACGATCGATGAATACGAACCCGATTCTTTTCCCGATGGCCAATCCGGTTCCGGAGATCATGCCGGAACTGGCCAAAGAGGCCGGAGCGGCCGTGATCGGTACCGGCCGGAGCGATTTTCCGAACCAAATCAACAATGTGCTGGCGTTCCCAGGCATTTTCCGCGGCGCGCTCGACGTCCGGGCGAGCGATATCAACGACGAGATGAAGATCGCCGCAGCAAACGCTATTGCGGGTTTTGTCACGGATGACAAACTGAATGCGGAGTATATCATCCCGAGTGCCCTCGACCGTTCGGTCGCCAAGGCGGTTGCTGAGGCTGTGGCCGACGCGGCCCGCAAAACCGGCGTGGCCCGGATCTGAGCTGAAACCGTAAAAAAAGCGACTGCAGCTTGAGGAACATACAGGGTCCTCAAGCTGCAGCCAAAGTGGGGGTCCGATGCGGAATTTCCACTTTGGCTGCCTGCGGGCGGGTGATGCTGGCGCAAGATAGGGAAGCCGGACAGTAGCTATGCAAACCGAACACGAAAAAGAAAAGACAGGCCGAAGCCTGTCTTTTCTTTTTGTGGAACATGTACTTCGTGGATGGCTGTGACGGTATGGTTGCGGTAATAAACGCGTATAAGATGCACCGCGAAAAGGATGCGAGAGTTTTACAAATACCTTTACCCGTTAGAGTGGATAAAGGATAAATGTTATATTGCAACCCACCAATGAATGCCAAATTTATCTGTTAAGTAGAAGCAATAATCACACCATGGCAGAGGTCCCGGGCCATTTGGATTCTCATTACTTAATGCCCCCTCACTTAATACATCAAAAGCTCTCAATACGGCCTCTCGTGTCCCTAATCCATAACAATTAAAAGACATCCCATTTCCATTCTCCATAGAAGGCTTCCGCGGATTGTTCTTATTTTCAGCGATTGCAAGTATTTCATTATCACCAGACATTAAAGAAGCGTGCGAAAATGTGCCGTCGTCGTTTTTAAAGTTCATCCCTAATGTCACATCAAAAGCTCTCTGGTAAAACTCCACCGCCTCGACAGACCCTGTTAGATATACTTGACAACCTGTTTTCATAGATTATCCCTTCCTTTATAAATTAGAAGTTTTTTGCATAAAAGTCGCCGCAAGTGATATACAGCTTGCGGCGGCGTGTGTTTGGTGACCGAAACCGCCCTTCCTTTCCGCTATGTACACAATCTCAAGAGAACGATTAAACCATAGTTTTAATCCCAGATTTTCTAATTTTCAAAAAATGGGTAAACAAGAAAGGACGAATCAAAGTCACCTTTCCTTTCACAATATTGTGTTATTGCTTGGCAAATAACCATAACTTTGATAGAAAACATTTAGGAAGTGTAGTTTTGGAAAAAGGGGGATGCATCATTTTGCTACGCTGCCCACCTAAAACAGACAGGATAGTTTTATTCTTTGTGTGAGTTTTCATAAATCTGGCGAATCTCTTCCGGCAGGTGGTCGGGAATCATCGCCGCAAGCCGATTTTCGTTGCCGTCCTTCATCGCCTGCTCGTAGTACCAGCATTTGAACTTCAGCATATCCAGTGTCCGGTTCATCCGCTCGATCTCCGCCTCCATGTGCGCCTTCTGCGTTTCAAACATGGTCTTTCGTTGCGGATAGGTGGACGGACCCTCGACGCACCAGTCCATAAACTGCCGGATGTCCTTGATCTCCATTCCGGCCTTTTTCAGGCATTCGATGACACGGAGCGCCTCAATTTCCGTTTCGCTGAATTTGCGGATGCCGGATACCCGATCCATCTTCGGGAACAGTCCCTGTTTATCATAATAGCGTAGCGTAGAGATGGGCAAACCGAACATCTCTGCTACCTGTCCGATCGAGTACATAAAAAATCCTCCGAAAATTTTCAAAAATACATTGACCTGAAGTTAGGTTTAGGTGCTATCATAAGTATAACACCAAAGAAAACGAAGCGCAAGGAGTGTATTTACAATGAATAAAAATGTACTGATTCTTTCTTCAAGTCCTCGCAAGGGCGGCAATTCGGAGATATTGGCGGCGGCCTTTGCCAAAGGCGCAGAGAAAACCGGAAATCACGTGGAAACCGTGTATCTGCGAGAAAAGCAGTACAGCTTCTGCAAGGGCTGCTTTGCCTGTCTGAAGCTGGGACACTGCGTCATTAAGGACGATGCGGTGGAGATTACCGCAAAAATGCACGATGCCGATGTGTTAGTGTTTGCCACGCCTGTGTATTATTATAGTGTCAGCGGTCAGCTCAAAACCATGCTCGACCGCGCAAATCCACTGTTCGATACCGACTATTCTTTCACCAAGGCCTATCTGTTGGCGACAGCGGCAGAGGACAGTTCTGAAACTGTCGAGGGCACAGAGAAAGCTGTGCAGGGCTGGGTAGACTGCTTCGAGCGCTGCGAATTGGTAGATACAGTGTTTGCAGGCGGCGTGAATAAAGTCGGCGATATCGCCGGTCATCCCGCACTGGATAAAGCTTATCAGATTGGAAAGGGGATTTGAAGCATGAACAAGCTGAATTTAATACAGGAATGGGACAAGGTGTTCCCTCAAAGCGACAAAGTCAATCATCAAAAGGTGACCTTCCACAACCGCTACGGCATCACATTGGCAGCGGATATGTACACACCGAAAGATGCATCCAGAAAGCTGCCCGCCATTGCCGTCAGCGGCCCGTTTGGTGCAGTGAAGGAGCAGTCCTCCGGCCTGTATGCGCAGAAGATGGCGGAACTTGGCTTCCTGACCATTGCTTTCGACCCGTCCTATACCGGCGAGAGCAGTGGCACACCCCGGTATGTGGCTTCGCCTGACATCAATACCGAGGATTTCTGTGCGGCGGTGGATTTTCTCTCTGTGCAGGACAATGTAGACCCCGAGCGCATCGGTATCATTGGTATCTGTGGCTGGGGCGGCATGGCGATCAACGCCGCTGCCATCGACACTCGTATCAAGGCGACCGCAGCCATGACCATGTACGACATGACCCGCGTGACTGCCAACGGCTATTTTGACTCGGAGGATTCCGAACAGGCACGTTTTGAAAAGAAAAAAGCTATGAACGCTCAGCGCACCGAAGATTACAAAAACGATACTTACGCTTTGGCGGGCGGCGTGGTAGATCCACTTCCGGAGGATGCGCCGCAGTTTGTGAAGGACTACTACGCTTACTACAAGACCGCGCGCGGCTATCATTCCCGCAGTCTCAACTCCAACGGCGGCTGGAATGTGACTTCCTCGCTGTCTTTTTTGAATATGCCGATTTTGCAGTACAGCAGTGAGATTCGTTCTGCCGTGCTGTTGGTGCATGGCGAGAAGGCACACTCTCGCTATTTCAGCGAAACGGCTTACAGCAAGCTGACCGATGACAACAAGGAACTACTTATCATCCCCGGTGGCAATCACACCGATCTCTATGATCAGATGGATGTGATTCCCTTTGAGAAACTGAAAGCCTTCTTTGAGGAATATCTGAAATGAAACGCCGTATATTATGGCTTTGCACATTATTGGTCTTGGTGCTTTGTCTGACCAGCTGTTCCGAACAAGGAGTACAGCTCGATAAACCATCATCGGCTCCAAGTGAAAGCCGCATCCCGCAGGAATCACCAAGTGAGGTGTCAACCGAAATGCCGACAGAAGAAAGCATCACTTCAGACACTGATGCGGCGGAACAGAACCTGATTCTGACGATTGACGGTACAGTCGCAGAGGTACAATGGGAGGAGAATGATACCGTCTCGGAGTTGCTTGCCTATGCGCAAAACGCTCCCATAGTCGTAAACACCTCGGCCTACGGCGGTTTTGAGCAGGTGGGCAGCCTTCCGCAGAGCTTTTCCAGAAACGATGTGCAGATGACAACACAACCGGGAGATATAGTTCTGTACTCCGGGAATCAGCTGGTGGCGTTCTTCGGATCCAACTCGTGGAGCTATACCAAGTTGGGACACATTGAGGGATTGTCTGCCGATGACCTGACCGCTCTCCTGAGCAAGGACTCGACGGTCATAGAGCTCCAACTAAAATCAAGGTAATTTTTCTAAAAAGGTAATCAGTTTTTTCACAGAAAAAGACCGCAAGCAGCTAAACCTGCGGTTTTCGTGTTTGAGGGCTTATGCGTCAATCTCTGTGCCGCCTTGCTTGATTTAATGAATACGATGTCGAAAAGCACATTGAACCTCTAACCGGGGGGCGCAATGTGCTTTTTCTTTGCCCATTTGCTATCTTTGAACGATTACCCCTAAAAATGAACGAATACTTTTTGAGAATCGACTTGTTTTCCCTTGAAAAATGCGAAAAAGCCGCCACGAAACGCTACCGTAACGGCTTAAAAACTCTATTAAAAATTGCAACAGGGCTGAAAAAGCCCGTAGAATAAGGTCTTTCGGGCAAAAAGAAAGAACGCTAACTTTGTATCAAAATTAGCGTTCTTATTTGGTGGAGGCGAGGGGAATCGAACCCCTGTCCGAAAATCACTTGCCGAGGCTTTCTCCGAGTGCAGCCGATCTTTTGGGATTCCCCTCACCGGACGCCGAACGGCAGGCTTCCAGTTACGGTAGCCGCCTTGTTCATGACGGGGACAGCGGCACCTCCCCGTTCACGTTCACCGCTTCATCACGCCTCTATCCCGGCCGCGGTATTCCGGGTAGAGACGGCAGCCTAATTAGGCCGCGAGCGCAACAGTGTTGTTGTCGTTTGTTTTTAAAAGTTGCGGATTTTAAAGCGGGCCCGCACCGCTACTCGCTTACCAAGGCTCACAATCCCCGTCGAAACCTTTACGCCCCCATTTCAAGGGATCTTCATTATAAACGAGTTTTCACGGGATGTCAAACTTTTATACACGAAAAGATCCGGAAGATCCTCTTCGCTGTACACGGCGATTCCGTGAGAGCGCAGCAGTTGAGCGGTAATCCCCTCTCCGGAGATAAGCCGGCCGGC
The DNA here is from genome assembly GCA_902492895.1 of uncultured Oscillospiraceae bacterium. Taxonomy (GTDB): domain Bacteria; phylum Bacillota; class Clostridia; order Oscillospirales; family Acutalibacteraceae; genus UMGS1623. Next base: position 41,622 of record CABUNG010000021.1, read on the forward strand.
AAACGATCCGTCATAGCGGAAACGCACGCCGCAGGACGGGCTTTTTTCTTTCAGAACAGCTTTCTGAATGCCATGCCGGAGACAGAGGGCCAACACCTGCTCGGCTCCCGACTGGAAGGCCGCCGTTCTGTCCCGGTTACCGGAGTCCAGGACCCGGCCGTCGTCCTGCCGTTCGCAGGGAGCGCGGGGGACGGATAAGCCGCCCAGGCATTCCGGGCATATTTTCAGCGCCCGCCCCGACTCGACCAATTCTACTAGGGGCGGATAGAAAAAGGCGCGTCCGTCGTAGCGCACAGAGTCGCCGCACAGACAGGCGCTGACCACCCATTCCGGACAGCGGGTATTCTCCTTTATCATTTAAAAATACCGCAGAAGCGAGATGACTTTGCCGAGGACAACGACTTCCTTGACGATAATGGGTTCAAATGCGTCATTTTCCGGCTGGAGGCGGATGTGGTCTTTTTCAATGAAAATCCGTTTGACCGTGGCCTCGTCGCCGATCAGCGCGACGACAATATCGCCGTTTTCCGCAACCGGCGTTTTTTTGACAATCACGACATCGTGGTCGAGAATACCGGCGTTGATCATGCTGGTTCCGGATACCCGCAGGGCGAAGAGCTCACCGGGTTCATATCCGCCGCCGGAATAGGGGACATAGTCTTCGACCTCTTCAACGGCAAGAATGGGCAGACCGGCGGTGACTTTGCCCAAAAGAGGGACACGGGCGACATTTTCACCCGGCAGCCCGCTTTGCCGGTTGATGTAGCCTTCTTCCTCGAGAACCTTGAGATAGGCGTGCACGGTGGAGGTGGATTTAATGCCGGCGGCCGCACAGATTTCCCGAACTGTAGGGGGGAGGCCATCCTGCGCCCGTTCTTTCAAAAATGTCAGAATCTTTTGCTGCTTTTCATTCAAGGATTTCATAACCGGAACATCCTTTCTTTTTGAAACGATGACATGTTTTTATATAGTATAGCATAGTCTTGTATAAAATGCAAACATTTGTTTGCGGCATAATAGAGGCATTTGCAAAATCCCATGAAAAAACATATTTTATTCATATTTCATTCACACAAAAGACGAAACCATCTATTATAATGTAGCTGTACTCGAAAACGGAATGGAGCCGCACCGGACCGTTTTCATTCAGCGAGTACGTTCTACCCTCCTCAAAACACCCCTCTAACTTAGTAAAAACCCCGCCACCGCAGGCGGGGTTTTTACTATTTTTTGAAGAAATAACTGCCGTTTTAAGAAGGATTCTCCTGGTGTTAAGCGAATCTTTTGGCACATGCTATTCTTGCCGTTTCAAGCAGGAACGGAGGAAGCTGTGAAATATTTTCGACAATCGCTGATGATTCTGCCGTTTTTGGCGGCCGTTTTGATTTTGCCCATACAAGGTGAAACCTTGCCGTCGGCCGATATTGGAGACGTGGTCATCAGCGGGATCGTGGAAGAAACGGAGCTTCCCCGCGTCCGGTTTTCCGGTTCCACTCCCCAGATATCCGCCATGCCGGACGCCGGGGCTCAAAGGCGGCTGAACAGGCAGATGCGGGAAATGGAGCAAGCGGCTCTCGCCCGAGCTAAAGCGGCCGTGTTGGCACTGTCACCCGACGACGGGTCGGGGCGTGCTGTAGAAGGGGTATTTGGCTATGAGGTGAAACGAAATGGGCGCGGCTTGGTAAGCCTCCTGTTTCATGATTATTTGTACAGCGGCGGAGCCAATGGCCGTACAATCGTGACCGGTTTGACGTTTTCATCTGGAGACGGAAAAGTCTATCGGCTGAAAGATCTGTTTAAGAATGAAGAAACCTATCAAACTGTCCTGGATGAACACATCCGCCGCCAGTTGCGGGATCGGGGATTGGAATCTCAGCTGTTGGGGGCCTTTACCGGTATCCAGGGTGACGAATGTTTTTATGTAACCGATACCGATTTGGTAATCGTGATTCAGGAAACCGATTGGTTCCCTCATTATATGGGAGCGGTGGAATTCCCCATCCCCTTGGCAGAGATATCCATGTACACGCAGGATGTGCTCAAATAATCGTTCGGATCATGCGGCTTGAAACGGCGGATGAAAAAGGAGGCGGACCCTTCCGGGGTCCGCCTCTTTTATGTATGATGAAGCGATTCCAGATCATATGGCGTCTGCTGATAGACGAAATAGTTCAGCCAGTTGGAAAAAAGCAGGTTGGCGTGGCTGCGCCAGATCATGGGGGGAACCGCTTCCGGATCGTCCCCGGGAAAATAATGCTGGGGGAGAGAGGGACGGAGGCCCCGCAGGACATCTCGGTGATATTCGCCCGCCAGGGTATAGCGGTCATACTCACAATGTCCTGTGATAAAGACCTGCCGCGCGTCGCGCGTCGAAACAACGGCGACCCCGGCCGTTTCCGACATGGCGAGAAGCTGCAGATGGGGATGTTTTTCAATGTCCTCCGCTTCAATCGAGGTATAACGGGAGTGCGGCATATAAAAGTACTCGTCGAATCCCCTCAGAAGAGGATGATTGGAGTCAAGCGGCCGGTGGCGGAAAACACCCGACATTTTGGAAGAAAGCGGATGCTTTGGAACGCCGTGGTGGAAATAAAGCCCGGCTTGAGCGCCCCAGCAGATATGCAGGGTTGAATATACATGGGTGCGCGACCAGTCCATAATCGTGCAGAGCTCAGGCCAGTAATCCACTTCGGTAAAATCGAGATTTTCGACGGGCGCGCCCGTGATGATCATGCCGTCATACCGACGGTTTTGCAGCTGCTCGAAGGTTTGATAGAATTCCAGCAGATGCTCTTTGGAGGTGTTGCGGGAGGTGTGCGTTGCTGTCTGCATCAAATCGATGTCCACTTGTAAAGGCGTATTGCCCAAGAGGCGAAGGAGCTGTGTCTCGGTCTCTACTTTATTGGGCATCAAATTGAGAATCACGATTTTCAGCGGCCGGATATCCTGGTGAACGGCGCGGTTCTCCGTCATGATGAACACGTTTTCCGACTCCAGTACTTTTGCGGCCGGCAAATTGTCCGATATCCGAATTGGCATAGGGCGGCCTCATTTCTGTTCCAAATAAGCAATAACACATTCAGTATACCAAAATCCGGCGGAGGATTCAACTCCAAACCCAGCGGTACAATAATATTGTAATATATAGGTTATTTTTCTTAAAGACAAAAATCGAAAAAAAGAACCCGAAAAATTGAAATTTGCTGTTGACTTTCCGCGAAGCGTGTGGTATTCTATTAAAGCTGTCTGCGAGAAGCCTGTTGGGAAATAGCGGAAGCTATTGACAAGGGCTTTGAAAGATGGTATACTAAAAGACCTGTCGGCGGAACGCCGGCCATCCGATGCCAATCGGATGTGGGACCTTGAAAATTAAACAGCGCGAAAAGAGAGAACGACCCGTTAATTGAGTT
>CABUNG010000022.1 GCA_902492895.1 uncultured Oscillospiraceae bacterium
TGGCGGCCGTTCGTCACCGGCATGACCCCCGCGATGACCGGCAGCTCGATATTTTTAGCGAGGATCCGGTAAAGAAAGCTGTACAGGACGCTGTTGTCAAAAAACATCTGCGTCGTCAGAAAATCGCAGCCGCTCTCCACCTTCTGCTTCAGATACAGGATATCCTGTTCCTTGCTCGCGCACTCCACATGCCCTTCCGGATAGCAGGCCGCGCCGATGCAGACGTCGGGGGCTGTTTTTCGGATATCCTCGATGAGCTGATAGGCGTACTGGTAGCTGCCGGGCAGAGGAAAGGCGCCCTGCTCGGGGATATCGCCCCGCAGGGCCAGGATGTTTTCTATCCGGTTCTCACGCAGCTCGTCCAGCATGCCCGCCACCTCCTGTCTCGTGGACGAGACGCAGGACAGATGCGCGAGCGCGGCCGTACCGCAGTGATTCTGCAGGTAAGAAGCGATGCGCACGGTATTTTTCGAAGTACCGCCGCTCGCACCATAGGTTACGCTCATAAAATCGGGACGCAGGGCCGATATAGCGCCAACCGCCTCCCGGATCGGCTCGAAATCCGCATCCGCTTTCGGGGGAAACACCTCAAAGGACAGGGTAACCCGCCCGCTGTCCAGCAATTCCCGTATGTTCATGCCGCCGCCTCCTTACGATTCCGCCGCACGCGTCAAAACGCACGGATACGCGTCTATTATACCAGTATTATCCGCAAATGAAAAGAAAAAAACGAACGAAGGCAATCCATATGTGCAGCAACGCTCTATCCGTTCAAGCGTGTGCATCCCCGCCGAATATGACGGGACGAAAAGCAAGCTCGTTTCCTGAGCCGATTCATCGATTCCGGAAATATGGGCGTCCGACCTTCCTTTTCGTTGGATTGGCTTGATATTCCGTGAACTATAAAAAGGCGGCGGGAGGTCAAGCTTCCGCCGCTGTCTTTACACTTTCACTTTATGCATATCGAGCTGGGCCATGACCAGGCCGTAATATATCCCTTTCTGACGCATCAGTTCGTTGTGGGAACCCACCTCAGCGACGCGGTGTTTATCGATGACCACGATGCGGTCCGCTTCCCGCAGCGTCGAAAGCCGGTGAGCGATCGCAAACGTGGTACGCCCCTTGATCAGGCGGCCGAGCGCTTCCTGAATCTGGTATTCCGTCTCGGTATCCAGGCTGCTGGTGGCCTCATCCAGAATGAGCAGCCGCGGATTGTGCAGAATGGCGCGGGCAATCGCGATCCGCTGTCTCTCCCCTCCCGACAAGGTATATCCCTTTTCGCCCACGTAGGTATCGTATCCATCCGGCAGCTTGGTGATGAACTCGTGCGCGTTGGCCATTTTGGCTGCTTCGATCACCTGCCGTTCATCCGCCGCCGGATTCGCATACCGGATGTTATCGAAAACCGTTCCGGAGAACAGAAAGGTCTCCTGCAGCACAACGCCGATCTGACTGTGCAGGCTCTGTTTGGAGAGCTCGGCCAGCGGTCTGCCGTCGATCCGGATCTCGCCGTCATCCACCTCATACAGCCGCATGAGCAGGTTGATGATGGTGGACTTGCCCGCTCCGGAAGAACCGACCAAGCCGATCATCTCGCCTGGCCTGACCGAAAGATCGATCCCCTCCAGGACGGGTTCGTAGGAACGATACCCGAAGGTCACGTTCTCGAGTTCCACGTTTCCTTCGATGGGATGGTCCTTGCTGTCCGGGCAGTCCCGTATATCGGGCTCCTCGTCGAGAATATCGTAGATGCGTTCCAGAGAATTGACCAGCCAGACCAGCATCCGGGGCAGGCGGGAAACGTAGCCGAGCGGACCGTACAGCATACCGGTATACGCGATGAACTGGATGAGCTGACCGGGGGTCATGCTTCCTTCCAGGACATGAACGCCTCCGAAATACATGACGAAATAGGTCCCGGCCGTCATCAGGATGGTCACGAAGGGATAGAGCGTCGCCCAAAAGATCTCGTTGCGCCTTTGGATCTGCATCAGGCGTCCCGCCGCCTGCCGGAACCGTTCGGTTTCGCGTTTTTCCTGACCGAAGGACTTCACCACCCGAATCCCCGAAATGACGTCCTGCAGACGATCGTTGAGACGGTCGTCGACGATCCACTGCTGGCGGAAGATCCGATGCTCTTTGCGGTGGAAAAGCCGGACAAGCAGCATCGCGAGCGGGGCGAACGCCACGGCGAGCAGGGCCATCTTCCAATTCATGACGAGCATCAGGATAAAAGCCCCCGCCATGGTGAAGAGATTGGTGAACATCTGCGCCATGGTCTGCTGCATGAATTCCCGTACCCGATTGGTGTCCTCCACCGTCCGGTTCATCAGCTCTCCCGCCTGCCGGATGTTCAAGAAAGAGAGGGACAGCTGATTGATCTTATCAAAGACGCGGGCCCGCAGATCCCGGCTGACCCGGGTACCCAGGTGGTTGCTCCACAGGGTATTGCTGATGTTCAGCGTGATGGTGATCAGGGTCAGCACCAGCATGATGCCGAAAAAGCGGGCCACATCGGCCAGGGTTCCGGTCGCGGGACGCAGCACGTTGTCAATGAAATCGCGCTGGATAAACTGGGTGCCGACATTGATGACAGCCACAACGCCGGTCAATACCGTCAGCAGCAGGAGCGGCAGGGTATACCGGCTGCACAAATCCCAGTAGTGCTTCAGCCCCAGGCTCCGCCCGCCGTCGCATTTCGGGCAGAGTGCTGCGCCCGGCAGAATACGGCCGCACTTCTCGCAGTGGAGCTCCCGTTCCCGGCTCTCCACCAGCCGGTCGATTCCCTCGGCCAACAGTGTGGCACCCTTGGCCACATAGGAAATCCGCACCATATGCCGCATCGTAAAGCGGCAGAGAAAACGTTCCCCGTCCTCCTGCCGGGCCAGCAGCAGGCCGCAGTCTACCTGCGGCGAGCAGACGATGCCGGTTCCCTTTTCCAGAGGAACCTCATCCAGCACCCGCTCATTCCCAAGGACGAGCAGGCGTTCCCGGGTCACGACGAGACAGCCGTCTTTCAGCAGCGTCCCGTCCGGCGCCAGATCGTAGGGGACGCAGTACCGCACAGCCTGCGGATCGATCCCCGTCAGCGCGGCCGCCCACGCGGGCAGGGCGTATTGTAACTTCATGGAACCTCCCCCTCTTTGTTTCTTCCGTTCCTATTCGGCTGCGAGCGGCTTTTGAAACAGATGCCGGAACCTGTCGTTGCAGGCCGCCGTGAATGCACGGGGCGTTGAAACCGGCGAGGGCAATCCGGCTCGCTTCCAGTCTCCGGCCCATAGCAGATACGGATCCAGGGGCAGCCTGTCCTTTACCTTCAAATGCCCCCCATCCCGCACCAGCAGGCCGTCCCGTGCCATTCGTTCGGCATCGAAATACAGGCGCACGCCGGTTTCATAAGTGGTCTCTTCTTCCATAAGAATGTACCCCTTCTGCTTCGACAATACGACAATCTCTCCGGATACGCTGCCATCCGAAAGCATGACATAGTCACAGAAATCTTCCGGGTCTCCCAGCAATCGGCCAATTGGTGCCGCTTCCCAATCCGTCCTCTCGGCTTTCAAGAGATTCCAGCTTTTTAGGCATCCGTCCGATCGTATCGACTCCCAATGAGAGACGGGCGTGCTGTGGACCAAGACGGCCGGTTCACCCTCCCGCAGCCGTTTTTCCGTATGAGAGTGCCCCCTGTAGGCTTGCCGTGCTTCCTGCAGATCCCGCTCTTGTATGGACAGCACAACCTCCCGTCCCATCTCTTTGTGGTATTCCAGAAAATCCAAGACCGCCCATTTCCAATGCGGACAGGCTGTCTTGCTGATTTTCATGCAGTATCGTCCGGATTCCGCTCCGCACTGCATCGAATAACCGTCCGTCTCCGTCAAATATAGGAGAACCCCCTGTCTGCCGATATGAAGACCGGTCTCCTCTGGGAACTCCTTCATCCGAAACAGCATAATCCCCTCCCGGTTCTGTCCACGGTTAAACAAACAGGTCCAGCATTTTCAGCTCCCGGGCGGTCATCCGGCCTAGATCCGGGATTTCAAAGCGGTTGCCATCCAGATCGTTGATGAGATACCGGTCCTTTCCGATCGGATAGACATTGCCGCCGCCCATCCGCACGGTGAAGCGGCAGGCGCCCCGATCGGTCTCGGTATCCCAATAGGAAAACCCGTTTTCCTCTTTGATGCTGTGGATGCATAGGATCAGCGGCGTGAAATACCGCAGGGCCATCTGCTCCTCCAGCATCTGCCGGGTGTCGTCCGGCAGCCGAGCGATGTCCTCAATCAGCCCGATCTCCCGGCCGTCCGCCTCGGGTTCCCGGACCGAGATATAATGATCCGGATCGGAAAATGGAAAGCAGCGGTGGATGGACACCCGGGGGAATTCCCGGACCGAGCCGTCCGGGGCCGTGTAGCGCAGGCGGACGAACCCGCCCGCCGTCCTCTCAAAAACCGCGTTTTTCCCGTCGAGCGGCCGGATGGCGATCATATCCGCCACCGTTTTCTTTTCCTGTTCCAGTATGTCGGTTTCAGGGCACATAGCGTTCCCTCCTCTTTTATTGAAAAGCCTTGAATCGAACCGGTATCCTCATCCCGGCATCGCGGGATGCCATCTCACGGATGAGACGTCCGGCCCTCCCGGAATATACCACATCGAATGTCCTCTATTCGATCCCCCGCATGGCGAGGGCCTTGGTCTGCAATTGCAGCAGTTTGTAATATACGCCCTGTTTGGCCACCAGCTCGGCGTGAGTGCCGCTTTCCACCAGTTCGCCGTTATCCAGCACGATCAGATGATCGGCCCCCCGCAGGGTGGACAGGCGGTGGGCGATGGAAATCGTCGTGCGGCCTTTCACGAGCCGGTCAAGGGAATCCTGGATAGCGCGTTCGGTCTCGGTATCCACCGAGGCGGTCGCCTCATCGAGAACCAGGATCTGCGGATCGGCCAGAATCGCCCGGGCGATCGAAAGGCGCTGCCTCTCCCCGCCCGACAGCTCCCGTCCTCCCGAGCCGATCACCGTGTCGTACCCATGCGGCAGGCGACAGACGAAGCCGTGGGCGCTCGCGGCGATCGCGGCCCGCACGATCTCGTCCCTGGTCGCATCCGGCTTTGCATACGCGATGTTTTCGGATACGGTTCCCATGAAGATGTAGGTTTCCTGGCTGACCATCGCCACAGCCCCCCGCAGGGAGGAAAACGCGATGTCCCGGATATCCGTCCCGTCCAGCCGGATCTCCCCCTCGTCCGCGTCGTACAGCCGGGAGATCAGGTTGACCAAGGTGGATTTTCCGGCTCCGGATTTACCGACGATACCCAGCATCTCCCCAGGGCGGACCTCAAAGGAGACGTTTTTGAGAACCGGTTTGTTGGGTTCATAGCTGAAGGAGACGTTGGAAAGGGAAACGCCGCCCTTGAGTTCCAGCTGCTTGGCATCCGGCTTTTCCGCGATGTCGGGAACGGCGTCGATGATTTCAAAAACCCGCTGGGCAGCGTTCATGCTGCTCGACCACCAGCGGAACACGTCCGAGAAAAAGATCATCGGCCCCTGCATCATGACGAGGTAGTTGACAAAGGTGATCAGCTTGCCGTAGGTGAAGTCTCCGGGACCGGACAGGATGATCAGGGCCCCCACTCCCCACACCAGCAGGGTGGGGATCTCTTTGGCCAGCCCGTACGCGATATCGAAGCGGCTGCCGTACCGCACGGCCTTCATCTCCGCCGCCCGCAGGTTTTCGTTGACCTTCCGGAAGCGGGCGTTCTCATTGTCCTCCTGGCCGAACGCGCGGACCACCCGGGCGCCGGTGAGGTTGTCGTTGAGGAGCGAATACAGAGACCGCACCATACGGGAGCGGCGGCCGTTCGCGTGCCAGTACCGCGGAAGCAGCAGGTAGCTGACCCAGAAAAGCGGCGGCAGCATGAAGAGCGCAACCAGCGCCAGCCGCCAATCCATCTGAAACATGAGAACGGCGGAAAACAGAAAGGTAAGGACATTGAAGATCAGATAGGGCAGACCGTCAATAAAGAACTGCATCACCTGCCGGGCGTCCCCGTTGACCCGCTGCATCAGGCTGCCGGTCTGGCGCCGGGTATAAAAACCGATGGACAGGCGCTGCAGCGATTCAAAGACCTTTTCCTTCATTTTGCAGACGATTCCCGGCACCATATAGGCGGTCATCCGGCCGTGTATGATCCCTGTCAGGTTCTGCAGAAGTTTTGCCGCCGCCGATGTGAGGACCAAAATCAGCAGAATCAGGGTAAAATTCCCCGCCATGCCGAGGGACGCGGCCAGGTCCTCGTTACGGCCGAGCACCTGGTCGTAAAGGACCGAACCGCTCAGATACGGCAGAAAGGCGTTGAACAACCCGGACAGGGCCACGCAGAGCAGCATGACGGCCACGCGTCCCTTATAATCCCCGAAATATCGCAGGATCCGGGCGAAAACCGTGTGTTTTTCCGCGCATTTCGGGCAGATCGCCCGCCCCCGGTCCGGATAAGGGGCGCCGCATTTCGGGCAGTATTCGTCGGGCTGCTCCCGCTCGGGCGAAAAGGGCTTTTCCTCGATGAGCGCCTCCAGCTTGCGGCAGAAGCGCTGGACCTCCCGCATTTTATTGCCCGAAAACCGGCAGATCCAGGTTTCGACACCGTCCCGCTCGGCCGTGAGCAATCCGCCCACCACCTGATTGAGGATACGGGGCTTCTTCAGGTCCTGCAGGGGAATGGATATCCATTCCCGCACCCCTTCCGGCTCCCGATGGCGAAAGGCCGGAGAGCCCGCATAGGCCATTTCACCCGAGCGGTCGGACACCGCCAGAAGCAGGGTGTCTTTGGTCAAAAACAGATAGATATTCCGCAGTTCCCCCTCTTTGGACATGTCACAGCACGCGGTGGCCAGCACCCCCTCCGGATCGGGGCCCCGCCGCTTCAGGGCCTGCCGGACTTCCTGGGGGATCGGCCGCCATAAATCGTCCATGTCCTCTTCCCTCCTTTTCTACACAGGCGCCTTCGTCACATACGAAAGCGCCTGCCGGCTCCGTATATGCAGGCCCCGAGGGCCTGATTTGTAAAAAGATGAGCGGGCCTGTAAGCCGAGTTCTGTCTTGGACAGCCATCTATCTCGACCGCATGTTGCCATGCAGCTCTAGCCGCCCGTTGAAGCACATCGGGCCAATGTATCGCTTCGGTCGGCGTTGCTTCGGATAGGGTTTGCAGGGCCGCATGGTCTCCCATGCGCCGGTGAGCTCTTACCTCGCCTTTCCACCCTTACCGCGCCGAAGCGCGGCGGTATCTCTCTGTTGCACTTTCCCTAGGGTCACCCCCGGCGGCCGTTAGCCGTTATCCCGCCCTGTGAAGCTCGGACTTTCCTCATACCCGCAAAGGTACGCGGCTGCCCGGCCCGCTCATAGATTTCCATTGTATCGGAAATCGGTTCGGTTGTCAATGTTCCTGAAGTTCAGTCCTCCGGAAATCCGGATCGTAGGCGTTTCATCCGGATCTCCGCCGCTTCTATCAGCCCATCGCAGTCGACGCTTTTCCAATAGACGGTTTCGGAAAACAGCGAAATGCCGCCTTCGCATCGGTACACAATGGTATCTAAAGTTCCGGACTCCGCTAGTTATGAAAAATAAAAAAACACATCTGTTTCCAGATGTGTCGGATTCAGAACGCCATCGGGCTTTGCGCACGCGCGCCAAGCCCTCCGCCGCGAACCATACAACATCGGAATACACGGATATGCAGACCGCCGTTCTGCAACGTCTTTGTCATATGGTTCACCTGCTTTCTTTAGGAAGATTCTCCCATTTTAGCACAATATCACGGAATGTCAAGAGGAATTCGACAATTTTTTGCCTATTTTTCATCAGCGGATTCGGAAAGCTTCTTTTCCATCAGCACGTGCGGCACATGCCCGTCCATATGCTCTTCTCCGCAGACACGATAGCCCTGCTTTTCATAAAATCCGCAGGCGCGCTTCTGTGCGTCGAGCTGCGAGAGCGAGGCCCCCAGGGATACCGCCTTTCGGTTCAGCTCCTCCACCAGCCGGGCGCCGAGTCCGCGCCCGCGGTACATCTTGCGCACGGCCAGACGGCCGAGACCCATGACGCCGTCCTCTTTGGGATAGAGACGGCCAGTCGCCGCAGGTTTTCCGGAAAGATAAAGGATCAGATGCCAGGTGTCCGGCTTCCGGTCCAGTTCGTCCAGCTCCTGATCGATCCGATATCCCTGCTCGTCGCAGAATACCTCGACACGAATGGCGAAGGCATCGGCCAGATCGCCTGTACCATCGACTAAACGGCTTGTCAGTTTCATAATTGTCACCCAATCTCTCGATTTTCTGCGCCTTATTGTAACAAAAGCGGCGGATTCTGACAAGACGGTTGACAGGCGCCGCCGGTCTGTGCTACACTAAACGCCGTTGGGTTTTCTCTTATAATAAAATAACCGCTTTTTTCAAAGGCTATATATTTTTCCGGTTTTCTGAGTACAAAACTGGAAGAATAGGGCCTTTTTTTCATGAAAGGATGTTTGAAATATGACCGATCTCGCCGCCGCGAAAATGGGAACGAAACGGGTGTTTCCGCTGCTGATGAGCATGTCGCTTCCCCCGGTTTTATCCATGCTCATCCAGTCGCTCTACAACATCGTGGACAGCATGTTCGTCGCCCAGGTGAGCGACGAGGCCTATCTCGCCGTCCTGTACGCCTTTCCCATCCAGAATCTGATCCTTTCCCTGGCTGTCGGCGCAGGGGTGGGTCTCAATTCCTATATCGCCCGGAAACTCGGGGCAGGCGAGCGGGAGGAAGCGGACAGCGCGGTCACCCACGGCTTCATCCTGGCCGCCGTCCATTCCTTGCTGTTCATCCTGCTCGGCCTGTTCCTCATCGAGCCGTTTTTCCGGCTGTTCACGGATTCGCCTGAGGTTCTCTCCCTCGGCACCGCCTATACCCGCATCGTGGTCTTTTTATCCTGCGGCACGATCTTTCACATCACCATTGAAAAAATCTTTCAATCGGTCGGCCGGATGGTTTTCCCGATGCTGCTGCAGGCAGCCGGTGCGATCATCAACATCCTCCTCGATCCCATCTTTATTTTCGGCCTGTTCGGCGTGCCGGCCATGGGAGTGGAAGGGGCCGCCGTCGCCACCATTATCGGCCAGATGAGCGCCATGGCCCTCTCGTTCCTGCTGTTCTTTATCGGGAAAACCGACGTTAAAGCCAAAATCCGGGGTTTCCGGTTTTCGTTTCGGACCGTCAAAAGCATTTACGCCGTGGCCATCCCCTCGACCGTGATGATGTCCATCGCCTCGGTGCTGGTGATGGGGCTCAACGCGATTCTGGGACGGTTTTCGGAATTTGCGGTGTCGGCGTTCGGGTCGTATTACAAGCTGCAGACTTTTGTTTATATGCCGGCGAACGGCCTTGTCCAGGGGATGCGGCCCATACTTTCGTTCAATTACGGCGCCCGCAATCACAAGCGGGTGATGGAAACTCTGCGCTGTTCCCTTCTCGTGATCCTGTTCATCATGGCGGCCGGCACCCTGCTGTTCCTGATCGCGCCGGGGGCTGTACTGCGGCTGTTCAACGCTTCCCCGGACGTGCTCGACATCGGCATCCCCGCCCTGCGAATCCTGTGCACCAGCTTTATCGTATCCGCCGTCGGCGTGGTGTTTTCCGCCCTGTTCGAATCTCTCGGCATGGGGAAAGAGAGTCTGGTCATCTCCCTGCTGCGCCAGTTCCTCATCACCCTGCCGCTGGCGTTTCTGCTGTCGTTTCCGCTGGGGCTTACCGGCATCTGGATCTCGTTCCCCATCGCGGAAACCGCCGCCGCGCTCGTTTCGCTGCTGCTTTTCCGGAGGGTGCGGAAACGGGACGACGTGCTGCGGGGTGGGAACCAATAATCCTTTAAAGGACATGCGGCTAACGGTTCTCTTCTCCTTTGATCCAATCCAAATCGTCAATGACCTCAAAATCCTCTCCAAGTTCTTGGATCGTTTCTTGCATGAGCCGTTTTCCTTCTTGATATAGCGCTTTTCGTTCTTCAGGCGTCATAGGAGATTTACCGGCAGGGTCGTTCCAATCAATAATCCCCATGATCTTGTGGTCGAAAGCTTCCAATTTCTTGGTCAAGGCGTCAGACAAACCCACTTGATCATAGTGGATAGGAATGCCGAAATCAGCATGAGCCGCCCGGTTTACGGGCCACAAGGATGGAGCCGTATACTCCGGCATAAAACGGATAACATATTTCGCCATGTTCTCAACTCCCGACTCTATTTCGAGTCACGCTCTATTGCCGTACCAACCTCGCCACGCTCTCCACGTGCGGCGTTCTGGGGAACATGTCGACTGGCTGAACCGCCTCGGTTTTATACCCTTTCTCCGCAAAGCGCTTGAGATCTCTCGCCAGCGTGGCGGGATCGCAGGAGACGTACACCACCCTTCCGGGTTCCATTTCCGCGACGGTATCAATGACGGCGGGCGAACAGCCTTTGCGGGGCGGATCCAGCACCACAATGGTCGGCCGGACGCCCTCCCTGCGGAGCTGTGCCGCCGCGTCGCCCGCATCGGCGCAGAGGAACCGCGCGTTCCCGATGCCGTTTTCCTCCGCGTTCCGCCGGGCATCCTCCACCGCTTCCGCCACGGTTTCCACCCCGATCACTTCCCCGGTCCGGCCGGCCATAGACAGCCCGATCGTCCCGGTCCCGCAGTAGAGATCGAGCAGCGTATCTTCGGGGGTAGGCTGGGCGAACGCGGCTGCGATACCGTACAGGGTTTCCGCCTGACGGCGGTTGACCTGATAGAACGACCGCGGCGACAAACGGAACCGGAGGCCGCACAGCTCGTCCGTAATGAAATCCTGTCCCCACAGCGTAAATCCGTTGCCGCCCAGCACGACGTTGGTATCCTCCCGATTGAGATTGACCACGACCGATTGAAGTCCCGGCACCCGTTTCCGCAGCGTTTCGATCAGTTCATGGGTATCGGGCAGCTTGCCCGACGCACAGACCAGGCAAACCTGGATTTCCCCCGTCGACTCGGCTTCCCGTATGTAAATATGCCGGAGGATGCCCTTCCGAGTCGTTTCGTCATAGATCGGCAGCCCCGTTTTTTTAGCCCACTGAAACACGATTTCGACAATCGTCTCAAAAATGGCCGGCTGCAGAACGCAGGCGTGCTGTTCCACGACACGGTGACTGCGCGGCGCATAAAATCCAATCATGGGACGATAAGGCCCTGGCCTGACCGGATACTGCGCCTTGTTGCGGTAATGTTCGGCGTTTTCACTGCCGATGATGGGCCGGATCTCCACGTCCAGACCCCCGATACGGCGCAGGGCGTCGGCCACCCGCTGCTGTTTATACCGCAGCTCTGCGTCATAGGTCACATGCCGCCAGGCGCAGCCGCCGCAGCGTCCGAAAACCGGACAATCGCTCTCCGCCTGCACACGGTCGCCGGACGGCGTAACCAATTCCTCGACACGGCCATAGGCCAGGTTTTTTTCAACCTTCAGAATCCGGCACTGGATGCGGTCTCCCACCGCGGTGAAGGGGACGATCACGGCCAGTCCGCTGCCCTCTCCGTCCAGTTTCGCGCGGCCGATGCCGCTTCCTTCGGCCGTTGTGCCGGTTATATCTAAGGGTATAATCTGATTTTTGGACAATTCCATTCGTGGTATCTCCCATTTTTTCATTTTTCTCAATTGTACTCTTGTCCCGGGAAAAACACAAGGAAAATGCTTGGATAAAGAAAAAAGCCGGTAAAGGTTTTCCCTTTACCGGCCCTTTTTTATTAGCAGCAGGACTCTTTCACTTTGAAGGAATTGCAATCGGTGCACTCCACCACGGTGGGATGCGCTTCATGGGTTCCGACCTGAATCTTATTCAGCGAGCAGTAGTTCTCGTGGCCGCAATGATGCTGGCACTGCTGAACGGTGCACTCGATGGATTTGTTGGCCTGGCAGTTGTTGTTCTCCATTTCTTTTTCCCCTCCTTTTTCTTGGGTTCGCTTATAGTTTCCCCGAAACCGGCTGAAATATGAGCGCTTTCTGTTTCTTTTTAAAAAACAAACGTTTTTCCAATTTCATTGACAATATGCGTCATTTGCTCTATACTGGACATTATAGAGAACATATTTTCTTTTTCAAGGAGGGACTCGCCGTGCGGCTGTCGGTACGGGAGCTGGTCGAATTCGTCCTGCGGGACGGCGATATCGACAACCGGGGCGCCGATCCGGACAGCATGGCCGAGGGTTCCCGCATCCATCGGCGGATCCAGAAAGAACAGGGCGATCGCTATGAAGCCGAGGTCTCCCTCTCCCTGACCTCGGAATACGAGGGAATCACCTACACGGTGGAAGGCCGCGCCGACGGCATCCTCACCATCGACGAGGGCGTTCTGGTGGACGAAATCAAGACCACCGCTCTGCCGCTCGAGGAAATCGACGGGGAAAATCGTCTGCACTGGGGGCAGGCGCTATGCTACGCCTATATAATCGCCTTGCAGCGCTCCCTTCCCCGCCTGGATGTGCAGCTGACCTACTGCCGGCGGGAGACTGGGGAAATCCGCCGATTTGTCCGCTCCTATACGTTTGAACAGCTCGAAACCTTTTATATGGATCTGCTGTTTCAGTACCAGATGTGGGCCGAGATGCAGGAGGATTGGAACCAGGTGCGGGATGCGTCGATCCGCGCCCTCCCCTTCCCCTTTTCGGCTTATCGGCCGGGACAGCGGCAGCTCGCCGCGACGGTTTACCGGACGGTCCGGGACGAGGGGCAGCTCTTTTGCCAGGCGCCAACCGGCATCGGCAAAACCATCTCCACCCTCTATCCGGCCGTCAAGGCTCTCGGAGAAGGCCACACGGACAAAATTTTTTATCTCACAGCCAAGACCATCACCCGCCAGGCTACCATGGACGCCTGCGAGAACATGGCCGGACAGGGGCTGCGGCTGCGCACCATCATCCTGACAGCCAAGGACAAAATCTGCTTCTGCCGGGATGCGGACGGCAACCGAAATGGGGAATGCAACCCGGACAGCTGCCCTTATGCGAAGGGGCATTTCAACCGCGTCAACGACGCGCTCTACGACCTGCTCGGGAGCTGCGATTTCTATTCTCGGAATGCGGTCGAGATCTGCGCCGAGCGTCATCGTGTCTGCCCCTTTGAGCTGCAGCTCGACGCCACCCTCTGGTGCGACTGCATCGTGGGGGATTACAATTACCTTTTCGATCCTCAGGTCTATCTCCGCCGCTTTTTTGATTTTCCTCGGGGCGGGTACACCTTTTTGATCGACGAGGCGCACAACCTCGTGGACCGGGCCCGGGAGATGTATTCCGCCTCGTTCAGCAAAGCCGCGGCGTGGGCGGTCAAAAAAACCTTGGACAAAAAGGAAGAGCTCGCCCGGGCCCTGGCCGCACTTAACAAGGCCTTTCTGTCCCTGCGTCAGGGGGATGCCGAGGAACGGGTCGTCACGCAGAGGGAGGCCGTGGACACCCTTCTGCCGCCCCTCAACCGGGTGGCAGATGAAACCGCCCTGTGGCTCAAGCAGCATCCGGGCGCCCCGCAGGAAGAGGCGGTCCTGTCCCTCTATTTCGATGTGCTGCGCTACCTGAAAATCGCGGATCTGTACGACAGCCGCTATCGGTCCCTTCTCACCTTTTCCAAGAGCGATACGACGGTCAAACAGTTCTGTATCGATCCTTCCGCGCTGCTGGCCGGATGCCTGTCCAAGGGGCGGGCGGCCGTCTTTTTCTCCGCGACCCTGACCCCGATGTCCTATTATCAGGAGCTGTTTGGCGCCAGAGAAGAGGCGCAGTCCCTGCTCCTTCCCTCCCCCTTTCCGCGGGAAAATCTCTGCCTGCTCGTCGGTGACCGGGTGAGCACCCGGTATCAGGACCGGACAGACAGCGTCGAACCGGTCGCGCGGATGATCGGTGCGGCTGTACAGGCAAAAAAGGGCAATTACATGGTGTTTTTCCCGTCCTATGCCTATATGCGGGCGGTATACGACGTTTTTACCGCGCTGTTTCCCGAACAGCGTACCGTCCGGCAGACGACCGACATGAAGGAGGCGGAACGGGAGGCATTTCTGAACCAATTCGAGGCC
This sequence comes from uncultured Oscillospiraceae bacterium, assembly GCA_902492895.1. GTDB lineage: Bacteria > Bacillota > Clostridia > Oscillospirales > Acutalibacteraceae > UMGS1623. The sequence continues at coordinate 14,099 of CABUNG010000022.1, forward strand.
GAACCGGAGGAATCCCTGCTCGGTTTCTGTGTTCTTGGCGGCATCTATTCGGAGGGCATCGACCTGCGGGGTGACCGCCTGATCGGTTCCATTGTGGTAGGGGTCGGGCTTCCGCAGATTTGTCCGGAACAAGAGGTCGTCCGCGCTTATTTCGAGGAGCAGAACCACATGGGCTTCGCCTACGCCTATCAGATCCCCGGTATGAACAAGGTGCATCAGGCGGCCGGCCGGGTTATCCGGGGCGAAAACGACCGGGGGCTGGTGCTGCTGATCGACGACCGCTTCACGTCGTTTTCCTATCGCCGTCTCTTCCCCGCCCATTGGAACGGCTTCCAGGTGGTTCGGGCCCCGGAATCCATATCCCGCCGTATGGCGGATTTTTGGGGCGGCTCCGTTCCGGCGGTCCGTTCCTCCTGATACAGACCGGCCGCCCCGTTGTGGGGCGGCCGGTTTCGTTTATTCCAGCGTCATTCGGATATCCGTTCCGCCCGGGGAGTGACATCTATAAATAAGCATCCACCGGCGGAGCCGGTGGTATTACACAAACGGGCAAAGCCCTATGATCCTCACGGACACGTCAAACGTGTAAGTACGGTCTGCCAGCCGTGCAAGGAATGTTACTTGCCGCCCGTAAACGGGCCGAGTTCACTCATGGTAAGCTGTTCGCCTAATTCATCTTCCTTTAATTGGTTCGCAATGTATTCCGCTATACGGCTTGCATTCTTGCCCGCTGTATCCACGTAATTGTGCTATGTGTTGGCACAAAATTCAAATCTACTAAAAAATAATGCCCAATACACTTAAATGTATCGGGCATTATTGCCATTTAAGGATTCAATGTAATTGTTTCGTTGGCAAAGTCATTGCCAAACCAATCATCCTCATCGTATGCACGGAAATTGAACTCGATTTCTTCGATTTCTGTAATACTGTTTTCTTCTAAGGTGGTGTCAGACCAAGCCATAGAACTAAATGCACATTTTCCTGCGGAGACAGATGTTGCATAGAATGGGTCTGCCATAAATCCGTTTACAGAAGCCTCGTCAACACTGAACATTACATTTTTATTGGTTTTGTTCAGCAAAAACAGATTAACGGTATATCCCCAAATTTCATCGTCTTCATACTCAGTTGCAATGACGGTAACATATTCATTGTCGATGAGTACATTGTCAGAAGCCTGTGCCTCACGAACAAACTTGGTTGCTTTATCTTCGCCATAAGGGTAGATATGGATAGTTTCTTTGGCTACTGCATCAGCTTCCCAATCGTTGCTGTCATAAACACGGAAAGTTAATTCGATATCGGTATAATCGTCAACACCGTTTTCTTCAAGTTCTTCACCCGGAAAACTGATTTCTTCATTTGACTTCTTGCCTGCTGCAACCTTTGTCGCAAACAGCGGATCACACTGTACGCCATTAATTGCTGCACTTTCAACAGAGAACATATATGTTTTATCTGTTGATTTGTTTTCAAGCTGTGCCTTTAATGTAAATCCCCACATATTGTCGAGATCGATTTCGGTAATCTTGATTGTGCATTCGGCATTGTCAACGGCTACAACCTCGTTAAAGGATACATCGTTATCTGTTTTGCCTTCATCGTTATTGCTTTCGCTTTGCGATGGATTTGTTCCATCATTGGTGTCTGGTGTCGTTTCCCCGCCGCAAGCTGCAAGCGAAAGGATCAGCATAAGAGCGAGAAGTAGGGATGTGAGTCTTTTCATCTTGTGTTTTCTCCTGTAAATAAAAAAGTGTGTGCAACCGAAGCCGCACACACCGAAAAACGCAACTCCGATTGTCGCCAAACAATCTTAAATACAAAAGGTAGCCCTTCCTGCAATTCAAGTGGAATTACGTTTTTACCGTATTCAAATTGAATTGCAAGCATAAAGGGTACAATACCCCCACTAAAAAAGGAGTACCTCTTCTTTTTTGTTATTAAGATTGTTTGGCTCGAATATTATACCAATATTTCTTGAAAAAAGAAAGTAGTTTTGAAGAATTTCTAAAATATTTTCTAATCTGCACAGTCTGATAGTCTGATGCTACGAAGAATCGGGATTCTAATTCAAAATCTTTCCTTATGCTAATTACTTGCTTTAGAAAACACTGCTATTTATATTACAGGCGTAATCTTTTGATAAACAAAGGAGCAGTTTAAATTAGGGAGGAATTGAAATGTTAAAAAGAGCAAACGAGAACAGTAGCTGAGTAAAAAGGTGCGGTCACAAATGGCTGGAGTGATCGCCGTAAGTAAGTGGAAGTGCGTATGGATGTGCATATGATTCCCAATAGATTTATTATTGATTTATATTTGCACGCCGTTGGCGTGTTCCGGCCGTTTGATGTTCAAAGGATGACATTTCGGAATGATACCAATTAAACATCAAACAGTCAGCTGAATAAACATTTTCGATATGATTATGACCACCCTTTCGGAATGACCGCGCAAAATCGGGCATCAAATCCCCCATATTTTCCCCATTGAGGAATGTAATTCCCCCGTTATTTCCCCCGTTATGATGAATATTCTTAAAATGACAATATGACCGTCGTTTCGGAATGACGGCGAAAAATGACCTTCTATTTCAAAGGCGGCGAAGGAGATTGAAGCTCCTTCGCCGCCAAATTTTTGCTATGATATAAAATCAAGCATTTGGATATTTTGTGCTATTACCATACACAAGTAATATCCCCGGCACCAGAACTCCCGGCTCCGATACTTGTATTTCAGTTCCCCAAATTGTTCATACAGCATCGTACGGCTCTTTCCCTTCAAGTACCCCATGAAACTCGATACCGACAGTTTCGGTGGAATCTCCACCAGCATATGCACATGATCTGGACACACCTCCGCTTTCACTATCTTGACTCCCTTCCACTCGCAGAGTTGTCTCAAAATTTTTCCTACGGCTTCTCGTTTCTCTCTGAATGTCCTCCCTTTGCTTTCGAATGCAGTTGGCAGACCGCATTCTCATTTTAGCAAAAGGAGTTTTCCTGTCTACTTTATCGCTTTAGGCTCTCCTGAACCACTCGCCTAGCGAGTGGTTTTACCCTACAAAAAGGCGTCTGCAGCCAGAGCTGCAGACGCCTTTCATCTTGATATCACTTGTTTTTCGACGGTTTTACTGTAAACCATTTGCCGTTGATGTCGGACGGCATCCCGATCTTTTTGATCTGGGTCTCATTGGCTTCACCGAACCACTCGATGATCCAATCCTCTCCCGTCCGGCGCAGACGGAACGCGTAATAGGCCGTCTCATCGCCGGCGTTCAGCTTATACATCAGATACCGGGGATTGTTGTCCTCCACGTCTTCAACCGTCGCGAAGCCCTCTTTGCCGTTCCAGTATTTCGGCGTGTATTCCTTGCTGATTTGGAACCGGACCTCATACGCACCCGCGACCGGCTGCGCGGCCGGAACCGCGTCCAGGCTGTCCTTCACGTCGGACGAGCCGTTCTCCACGACAAAAGCCTTGAAATCGTCCCAGGACTGGTCGCCCAACAGGACACGGCTGTGCTCCGTCGCGACCTTTTCGAGAAAAATCTCGAACCGGTTTTTCATCGTCATCTGGTACGATACCGTCAAAAAGGTGCCGAGAAACAGGCACAGCACCAGAATCACGCCAAACCGGACCGGCTTGAACCGCACAGGGTCCGGCGGTCGCTTAACCCAGATTTTCCGGATATTGAACGCGATCAGAGGGACGATGGAGAGAACACCCAGCAGTATATAGATAAACAGCGCGGTTTTCATGCTCGTCCCCCCTTACAGCACTTTGGAGAGGAACTCTTTTGTCCGGGCGTGCTGCGGATGACCGAACAGCTCGCCGGGGGTTCCTTTTTCCGTGATGATGCCGCCGTCGATGAAGAAGATGGTATCCCCCACCTCTCTGGCAAAGCCCATTTCGTGGGTCACCACCACCATGGTGGCGTTATTCTTGGCCAGCTGCTTCATAACCTCGAGCACCTCGCCCACCATTTCAGGATCCAGCGCGGAAGTCGGTTCGTCAAACAGCAGCACATCCGGATCCATCGCGAGGGCGCGGGCGATCGCCACCCGCTGCTTCTGCCCGCCCGACAACCGGCTGGGGTATTCCATCGCTTTATCCGCCAGGCCTACCTTGTTCAGCAGCTCCATGGCGAGCTCATTCGTCTCGGCCTGAGGCGTCTTTTTGAGCTTGGTCGGCGCCAGGGTGATGTTGCGCATCACGGTCATGTGGGGGAACAAATTGAACTGCTGGAACACCATCCCCACCTTCTGCCGCAGCCGGTCGATCTGCCGCAGGTTCTGCATCACCGAGATGCCCTCGATGACGATATCCCCCTTCGTGGGCATCTCGAGAAGGTTGATGCAGCGCAGAAAGGTGGATTTACCGCCGCCGGACGGCCCGATCACGCAGACGCATTCGCCCTTGTTCACGTGGGCATCGATGCCCTTGAGGACCTCGAGCTCACCGAAATACTTGTGCAAATTCTGTACGTCAATCACTTCTACGCATCCGCCTTTCCAGGGTATTCAGTCCGGTGGAGAGCACGGTCGTCATCAGGAAATAAATATACGCCGCGCAGAGCAGGGGCACAATGTAGTTGTAGGTCACACTGCCCACCGACTGGGCACCCTTGGTCAAATCGGCGATGCCGATATAGCCCGCGACCGACGTTTCCTTGAGCAGGACGATGAATTCGTTGCCGAGGGCCGGCAGCACATTCTTGACCGCCTGAGGAATGACGATGTGGATCATCGTCGCCCCACCCGACAGGCCGAGAGAGCGGCCGGCTTCGGTCTGCCCCTTATCCACGGCCAGGATGCCCGCGCGGATGATCTCCGCGACGTAGGCGCTCGAGTTGATGCCGAACGCGATGGACGCGATGACGACGTCGGAAACGCCGCTGAAAAACGGCAGTTTATTGAGAACGCGGAGATACAGGATAAAATAGATGACCATCAGCTGCACGACGGCCGGGGTTCCGCGTATGACCGATATGTACCCATTGGCGAAGCCGGCCACCATTTTACGGATCCAGATGATCACCGGGTTGCCGGTGAGATTGTCCACGTCCTGCAGTTTTGCGATGGCGAGCAGCAGACCGAGCAGCACGCCGATGACGGCCGCGATCGCGGTCAGTTCCAGGGATTTGCCCAGGCCCCGGAGCAGCTGCTTATACTGATCTTCCTGGATCAGCGTCACATAAATGGCGTTGGAAAACGAATTCGCCAAATTTTCAAACCAGTTTATGACAGCCCCCAAGACCGTCCCTCCTTTATCTCCTGCCCCGCAAAACGGGGAAAAGCCGGCCGTTGGGATACAGCCGGCTTTTCGCAGTCAGGTCTTTATTTGCTCGGGATATATCTCTCGACGATCTTGTCGAAGGTGCCGTCGGCTTTGATGTCTTTGAGCGCCTGGTTGATCGCGTCGAGAAGTTCCTTGTTACCCTTCTTGACGGCCAGCGCATACTCTTCTTCCTCAAACAGGCCCTCGAGCAGCTTGACGGCGTCGCCATGCTGATCTTTGTACGCCATGGCCGGGTTTTTGTCGATGATGACGGCGTCGATCTGGCCGTTCACCAGCGCCTCAACAGCGAGGGAGCCGTTGTTGTACTGGGTAACCTTGGCCGCGTCGGTGACTTCCTCGGCCTTGTCTTTTCCCGTGGTGCCGGTCTGGACGCCGATCTTCTTGCCCTTGAGGTCGTCCAGAGTGGCGATGGTGCTGTCCGCCTTCAGGATGACGGTCTGGGTGGCGTTGAAATATTTATCCGAGAAATCACAGGTCTCTTCCCGATCCGGCTTGATGGTGAAGCCGGCCGCGATGACGTCAATCTTGCCGAAAGACTGGGTCAGGGATTCAAACGCCATATCCTCGACCTCGAATTTGAGGCCCAGCTTGTCGGCAACGGCCTTCATGATGTCCACGTCGATGCCGGCAAACCCAGTGCCTTCTTTGTATTCAAAAGGCGGGAATTCCGCATTCGTACCCATGACCAGGGTACCTTCCTTAACGAGGTTCAGCTTGGCTGCGGCCGCGGAACTGGTGTTCGAAGCGGGAGTGGACGAACCGGAACCGGTATCCCCGCCGCAGGCGGCCAGGGACAGCGCCATCACGGCCGCCGCCAAACCAGCCGCGGCCATTTTCATGATCTTTTTCACATTGACTCCTCCAGCCATACAAAATAGGGTCTCTCACCCTGTATCTTCGTTATTATATCGAATACCCGTAGGAAAATCAAGAGAAAACGGGATTTTTGCAGGAAAGTCCCCCGAAACATGCAGATATCAGGGGAGACGCTGCAGAACCAGGGTCATCACTTGCCGGGCGAGAACGAGCTGTTCGTCGCTTTTGCCTGGAAAACCGACCACAATTCCCAGCATATAAGGTTCGCGGTAAACCACGAGAGTGGAGGTCTCTGCGCTCCAATAGCCGATTTCGCCAAGGTTCGGCGCCTCGGTGAGATCGGTATATCCCTGCTTCATCTCGTCGAATTCCGCCCTCGTCGCGTCCGCGACCATCACGTCGATGTGGTGCCCTTCATCCTCCGTGGTAAAGCGGATCATGGACGCGTCCACATGATAGACCTCCGGACCGCTGACTGTCTCCCCCACCACTTCGGACACCTCCTCCGCCGTCAGCAGCGTAGCGATATCCAAACTCACAAAGGTGGGCTCGGTAATGTCCGGCAGGCTGAAATCCTCGCTCGACGAAGGCTCCGGCTCGCTTTTACAGGCTGTGAAAACCAGCAGCGCCGCCAGCAACACCGGAAATATCCGATATACCCGTTTCATCCTTCATTCTCCTTTATCCGAGTGTCCATCGATGGGTTTCCACCGGTAATGCTTCAAATCGACACAGCCGTTTTCGCGAAACGCGACTCCCTCCTGCTCGAGCAGAAGGCGCTGTTCCAGCCATCCCGGAACCGTCCTTCCCTGGCCATTGACCACCCGATGGCACGGAATCGCCCGGTCGGCCGGAGCCAGCCGCATGGCACGCCCCACCTGGCGGGACCACTGAGGGGCGTGAAGCATCCAGGCAATCTGCCCGTATGTAGCGACAAAACCCGACGGAATACGCGCCGCAAGGTGGTATACAGCCTCATAAAAGGCCGCCATCTCTTCATTCATCGCGGTCGGCCAGGTCTTCGTAAGTCTCGGCCCGGACGACGACACGGGCCTTGCCGTCCTTGGTCATCACGACGGCCGGACGGGGCAGGCGGTTGTAATTCGAGGCCATGGAATAGTTGTACGCCCCTGTGGCCAGAACCGCGAGGGTATCCCCCGGTTCGCAGGCCTGCAGAGGAGCATTTTCCTGCAGCAGATCACCGCTTTCGCAGCAGCGGCCCGCGATGGTCACCGTTTTGTCTGCGGGCGCGCCCGCCCGATTGGCGATCAGCGCCGTGTAGGGCGCCTGATACAGGATATAGCGGGGATTGTCCGTCATGCCGCCGTCCACGCTCACATAGGTGCGCACGCCGGGGATCTCCTTGACATGACCGACGGTATAGAGGGTGACGCCGGCCTCGGCCACCACCGAGCGCCCCGGTTCGATGACCAGGAACGGACAGGGGAAGCCCAGGGCGGCGGCTTTTTGTTCTACGGCCTCCGCTGCCCGGCGCACAACCGCCTCCCGTGACTTTGGAGTGTCGTCCGAAGTGTACATGGCGCCGAAGCCCCCGCCGAGATTGAGCTCCCCGACCGTCACGCCGGTCGTCTCGCGGACCTGCCGCATAAACGTCAGCATCACATCGGCCGCTTCAACAAACGGCTCGTCATCGAAAATCTGAGAGCCGATGTGGCAGTGAAATCCCTTGAGCGTAATGGCATTTAGCTTTACAGCCTCGACGGCTCCCCGCAGAGCCTCGCCGTTTTCCAGAGTGAATCCGAACTTGGAATCGATTTGTCCCGTCCGGATAAAGCTGTGGGTATGCGCCTCCACTCCGGGGGTGATCCGCAGATACACCGCCGCCGTTTTGCCCATAGCGCCCGCCATAGCGGACAGCCGCCGCAGCTCTTCGGGGTTATCTACCACGATCCGCCCCACCCCGGACTCGAGCGCCATGCGCAGCTCGGCGTCGGACTTATTATTACCGTGAAAATACAGCCGGTCAGCCGGAAACCCCGTCTGCAGCGCAGTATAGAGCTCGCCGCCCGACACCACATCAGCTCCGCAGCCCTCTTCGTTTACGATGCGGTACAGTTCCTTGAAGCTACAGGCCTTGCTGGCGTACGCCACCCGTCCGCCGTTTGCGGCGTAGGTGTCCATCGCGGTCTTAAACTCCCGCAGAGCCCCCCGGATGGACGGCTCGTCCATGACATAAAGCGGCGTACCAAAGGTCTCCGCCAACGAGACCGCGTCGCAGCCCCCGACAGTCAGATGCCCTTGAGCATTGACATCCAGGCAGTCCGATACAAACATGCGTGTCATCCTTTCTTTGAAACATCCGGATTCCCTTGTCCGGCACACGAGCGATAGGCCGTCAGGCGGTCACGTCTTCGAGAATGGCACGCAGTTCCTCAGCGCCTTCTCCCGTTACAGATGAAAAGGGAATCCACTTGACACCTTCATATGCGGCCCATTCGGCGGCGAAAGCGTCGAGGCGGGCCGCGCGCTCCGTTTTGTTGAGCTTGTCCGCTTTCGTCAGGGCGATCAGGAACGGAATCTCTTCCTGCACGAAGAATTCGATCATCGCCCGGTCGTCAGCGGAGGGAGCGTGCCGGATATCCACCAGCTGCACCACCAGCCGCAGATCCCGATCGTCCTCAAAATACTGCCGGATAACGGCGCTCCATTTTTTCTTTTCCGTGTCGGACACCTTCGCATAGCCATAACCCGGCAGATCCACCAGCCGGACCGTATCGAGGCGAAAAAAATTGATGGTGGCGGTTTTCCCCGGCGTCGCACTGGTGCGGGCCAGAGATTTTCTGGACAGAAGACGGTTGATCAGAGACGATTTTCCGACGTTGGATCGACCGGAAAACACGACTTCCGGCAAGGTGGAGGGAAACAGCTGGCTGCCATTCCCCACCGAGGTTTCAAAAACCGCGGATGTCCATTTCATCGGCTGTTCCTCCTGCTGTATCACTGCGTTACGCACACGGCCGGTTTGTCTCCGCGGGGAGCCGGGAGAACCGGCGCCTGCACGCCGCCGTCGGCCGGAACCCCCGCTTCGGGCGGGGACACGAGCGCCGCACGCAGAACGGTGTCGAGGTGATTGGCGGTGATAAACTGGACGTTTTCGCGCACGATTTCGTCAATGTCCGCCAGATCCGGCTCGTTTTCTGCCGGAATCACCACGGTTTTCATGTGATGCGTATAGGCCGCCATGGTTTTTTCCTTAAGTCCGCCGATGGGAAGCACCCGCCCGCGCAGGGAAATTTCACCCGTCATTGCCACATCGCGGCGGACCGGGATATTGGTCAGGGCAGAGACCATGGCCGTCGCCATCGTTACCCCTGCCGAGGGGCCGTCTTTGGGCACCGCCCCCTCCGGCACATGGATATGGATATCCTTGGTTTTATAAAAATCCCGTTCAATGTGCCATTCCGAAGCTCTGGAGCGCACATAACTGATCGCCGTGCGGGCCGATTCCTTCATGACATCGCCGAGAGAACCGGTCAGCTCGATTTTGCCGTTGCCGTCCAAAATCGCAACCTCGACCGGCATGGTTTCCCCGCCGACGGCCGTCCAGGCCAAACCGTTGACCACGCCGATTTCATCCTGGCGCTGAAGGACGTCCTCTTTGAATCGGCGGGGCCCGAGATAATCTTTCAGATTCTCGGGCGTGACCGTCACGCTCTTCGCTTCACCGGAGACCAGGGTTTTCGCCGCCTTGCGGCAGATTTTTCCGATGTTGCGCTCGAGCATACGCACCCCGGCTTCCCTGGTGTATCCCTCGATGATCAGGCGCAGCGCCTCGTCATTGAGCCGAAGCTGGCGGAGGGTGAGGCCGTTCTGCTTGACCTGCTTTTTGAGCAGATGCTCCTTCGCAATGTGGAACTTTTCGTCCGCCGTATAGCTCGACAGGGGGATGACGTCCATCCGGTCGTACAGCGGCGCCGGAATGGCGTCCGCATCGTTGGCCGTGGTGATGAAGAGCACATCGGACAGATCGAACGGCACCTCCAGATAGTGGTCGGTGAAAGTGCTGTTCTGTTCGGTATCCAGCACCTCGAGCATAGCCGAAGACGGATCGCCGCGGAAATCATGCCCCATTTTGTCGATTTCATCGAGCAGGATGAGAGGATTGTTGGTACCGGCCTGTTTGACGGCGGTCATGATCCGCCCCGGCATGGCGCCGATATACGTCTTGCGGTGCCCGCGGATATCCGCTTCGTCCCGCACGCCGCCGAGGGAGACCCGGACATATTTCCGGCCCATAGCGGACGCGATTGACCGCGCAATCGAAGTCTTGCCCACGCCGGGAGGGCCGACCAGACAGATGACCTGCCCTTTGGCTCCAGAGGTCAGGCGGCGGACCGCCAGAATTTCGAGGATTCGCTCTTTGACTTTTTGCAGGCCGTAGTGGTCCCGGTTGAGAACCTTTTCCGCTGCAGCCAGATCAAGGCTGTCCTTGGATTTCGTGTTCCATGGCATGGACAGGCAGGTGTCCAGGTAATTGCGCACCACCGTCGCCTCATGGGAACCGGAGGGCATTTTGGCAAGCTTATCGCATTCTTTCAGGAATTTATCCCGTACGTCTTCCGCCACTTCCAGGGCGCCGATCTTTTCGCGCAGCTCGTCCGCTTCCTCGAGAGGGTTGTCTCCATCCCCCAGTTCAGCCGCGATGGCCCGCATCTGCTCCCGCAGATAGTATTCCCGCTGATTGCGGTCAATGGATTCGTGCACCTGCTCCTGAATATCCTGTTCCAGTTCGAGGATATCCGTTTCGCGTGCAAGCAGCGTCAGTAGGAGCTCTACCCGCTTCTCCACCGAGGCCAGGCTGAGAATCCGCTGCTTTTCCTCCGCGGGCATGGGGGTATTGGACGCGATATAATCGGCGAGATACCCCACGTCAGTGGCGGCCGCCACACCCGTCAGCACGTCCGCGGGCATTTTGCCCGCCAGCTCGGCGTACTGCTCGAAGTATGTACGGCATTCCCGGAGCAGCGCCTGCGCCCGCAGTGTTTCCGCGATCGGCCGCTCCAGCATTTCATGGACGCGGACGAGATAAAACGGGTCCTCACCGGTAAACTCCCGGACCTTGGCCCGGTAAAGTCCTTCCACCATCACCCGGAGCGTCTCGCCGGGCATTTTCAGTACCTGGCGCACCTTCGCAACCACACCGACGCCGAAAAGACCATCCTGTCCCGGATCGTCATCGGCGATATCGGTCTGCGCGACCAGGAAAATCAGCTGATCCCCCGTCATCGCTTCATTGAGGGCCAGCATCGATTTTTTCCGTCCAACATCGAAATGGAGCAGCATACCCGGAAATATAACCAAACCGCGCAGGGCGAGCAGAGGCAGTTCGGCAACACGGGCCACTCGTTTCTTAATTCCCATCGTTAGAATCCTTTCTTTCCTGCAGATGCGCCGCGGCGCTTGTGTCGATTCGCTGTCCGCGGCGTTCAGCCTCGAAAGGCATACAATCCGACATACACCTGCTTGTATATGGAAAGCAAAAGATCAGACGCCGGGCGCAGATGCGTCCGGCAGCTGACCTTTTGCTACCGTGTGTTTGACCGGCACCTAGGCGGTCACTTTCCGCCGCGGTGTACGCTTGACCGGGGTTTTGAGCCGGTTCGGCTTTTTATCCGGATTTTTCACAATTTCAGGCTTTGCTTTTTTGAGCACACAGTCGCGGGTCACGACCACCTTTTCAATCGTATGATCGGACGGGACCTCAAACATCAGATCGGTCAGCAAATCCTCCATGACGGAACGGAGCCCGCGGGCACCCGTATTGCGTTTGAGGGTTTCCTCCGCGACGGCTTCCAGCGCATCGGGGGTCAGTTCCAGCTTGACGTCGTCCAGGCTGAAAAGCTGCGTGTACTGCTTGAGAACCGCGTTTTTCGGTTCACTCAGAATTTTGACCAGCGCGTCCACGTCGAGCGGCTGCAGGGTCGTGATGACCGGCATACGGCCCACCAGTTCCGGAATCAGGCCGTACTTGATCAGATCCTGCGGCACCAGCTGTTCATACAGCTGCCCCTGCTCGAGATCCTTTTTGGACTTGACCTCGTTCCCGAATCCCATAGCGCCGGAGGCCACCCGTTTTTCCACGATCTTCTCGATACCGTCGAAAGCCCCGCCCAAAATGAACAGGATATTGGAGGTATCGATCTGGATGAACTCCGGCTGAGGGTGTTTCCGTCCGCCGTTCGGGGGAACGTTCGACACCGTACCCTCCAAGATTTTCAGCAGCGCCTGCTGCACTCCTTCGCCGCTGACGTCCCGGGTGATGGAGGGATTCTCGCTGCGGCGGGCGATTTTATCGATTTCATCGACATAAATGATGCCGCGCTCCGCTTTCTCGATGTTGCCGTCTGCGGCCTGAATCAGCCGGAGCAGGATGTTCTCGACATCCTCGCCCACATAGCCGGCCTCGGTCAGCGTCGTGGCATCCGCAATGGCGAAGGGCACGTTCAGCAGCCGCGCGAGGGTCTGCGCGAGCGCTGTCTTGCCGACACCCGTGGGACCGAGCAGCAGCACGTTGCTCTTTCCCAGTTCCACATCGGACGAGGTGCCGAAATAGATCCGTTTATAATGGTTGTAAACCGCGACGGCCAGCGCCACCTTGGCGTGTTCCTGGCCGATCACGTATTCATCGAGACCCTGCTTGATTTCCTTGGGCGTGGGCAGTCTGGCGGGGACATCGTCGTCCGCGCGGCGGCGGGAAAAATTGCCGCCCTCTTCCAGAATGGACTCGCACAATTCAACGCATTCGTTGCAGATATACACACCGGGTCCGGCAATCAGCCGCTGGACTTCATCCTGCATTTTTCCGCAAAAGGAACAGCTGAAGGTCCGCCCCTCTTCGTTTTTCGGCATTTCCACGCCCCCTGTCGCCGCATTGGCAGATTTTAACGATGATTGACGATCTTGTCGGCCAAGCCGTACTTGACCGCGTCTTCCGCAGTCATCCAGTTGTCACGGTCGGTATCCCGCTCGATGACCTCGATCGGCTGCCCCGTCATCTCCGCCAGGAGGCGGTTCATCCGGTTGCGGATGAACAGGATATGGTCGGCCTGGATCTTGATATCGCTGGCCTGCCCTTTGGTGCCGCCGAGAGGCTGGTGAATCATGATTTCGCTGTTCGGCAATACCAGGCGTTTGCCCTTGGCTCCGGCAGCGAACAGGAAGGAACCCATGCTCGCCGCCATGCCGATGCAGATAGTCGAGACATCGCATTTGATGAAATTCATCGTGTCGTAGATCGCCATACCGGCGGAAATCGAACCGCCGGGGCTGTTGATATACAAATGGATATCCTTGTCCGGATCCTGGCCTTCCAGATAAATGAGCTGCGCGACGACCAGGGAGGCGGTCGCGTCGTTCACTTCGTCCGAAAGCATGATAATGCGGTCGTTGAGCAGGCGGGAAAAGATATCGTAGCTCCGTTCGCCGCGGTTGGTTTGTTCAATGACATAAGGGACTAGACTGCTCATTCGGCATCGACCTTTCTGTAAGCTCTGGGCGGTCAAGGATGAGTATGACCACTCAACCGGGTTTTCATTCCCCGCCGGGCTAAAAAATCCGATTATTTCGCGTCTTTTTTCGTTTTAGAGGTCTTCTTGGGTTTGGTTTCGCCGGCCACGGCGGTCTCTTTGATCAGATCCATCGCCTTGCCGACCGCCAGATCCCTGGCCAGATCTTTCTCGTCGATCAGGGATTTGACCTTGTCGACGTCCATTTTATACTGCTCGGCCAGCTTCGCAAATTCCGCCTCGACTTCCTCGGCGGACGGCACGATGTTTTCGAGCGCCACGATCTTCTCCAGGGCCAGGCGGATTTTCACCTGCTTCTCCGCCTGCTCCCGGAAGCCGTTCCGGAACGCATCATGATCCATGCCCGTGTACTGCAGATAGGTGTCGAGGTTCAGGCCCTGGGACTGGAGACGATAGTCGAAATCCCGCACGCTGTCCTCGATCCGGTGCTCGTACATCGCCTCAGGCACCTCGGCCTTGAAGCCCGCGATCAGCTGCTCGAGCAGTTCGCTTTCGAACGCGTCTTCGGCTTCATGCTCACGGCGGTGTTCGATGGTGTGCCGCAGATCGGCCTTGAGTTCGTCGAGTGTATCGAACTCGCTGCAGTCCTTAGCGAATTCATCGTTAAGCTCCGGCAGCTCCTTGGTCTTGATTTCATGCATTTTGCAGTGGAACACGGCCGGCTTGCCCGCGAGCTCCGCGGCATGATAATCCTCGGGGAAGGTCACCTCGACATCGCATTCCTCGTCGGTCTTCTTCCCAACGAGCTGCTCCTCGAAGCCCGGGATAAACTGGCCGGAACCGAGGGTCAGGGTGTAGTTTTCGGCCTGGCCCCCATCGAACAGCTCGCCGTCCACGCGGCCCTCAAAATCGAAGGTGACGGTGTCGCCCATCTCGGCAGCGCGGTCTTCCACGGTGACGAGGCGGGACTGGCGGTCCTGCAGTTTTTTCAGTTCCTCTTCGACATCGGCGTCGGTGACCTCGACAGCCTTCTTCTCGGCTTTGAGGCCCTTATAGGCTTCCAGCTCGACTTCGGGCTTCACGGTGATGACGGCCTTGAACAGCAGACCTTCCGCCCCCACGGACGTGACGTCGAAATCGATCTTATCTTCCACATATTCATATCCGGACTCTTTGATTGCCTCATCGAGAGCGGAAGGGTACACCGCGTTGACCGCATCCTCGTAAAACACGCCGGTGCCGTACATTTTCTCAACCAGCTGGCGGGGCGCTTTGCCCTTGCGGAAACCCGGTATGTTCATTCTCCGCACGTTCTTTTTATAAGCATCATTCACCGCGGATTCAAAGCGGTCGGCATCCACCTCGATCTCGAGTTCAACCCGGTTGGTGTCTACCTTGTTGGCGTTTTTCAAACTCATGATTGACATCCTCCTACTTACTCTCACAGCAATAGTCCTTAGTATAGCATAAACTGGCGGAACACGCCAGAGTATTTCATGAATAAATCGAAAACTTTTGCGGAAAATCAACGGATCGGCAGCGGACAGAAGGCCAGAGCGTCACAGGAAATGAGTTTGAAACGGATACCGTCCCGCTCTCCCTGGAACGCCTGCCGGATGCCGCCGCCGTGCAGATGGCCGTAAAAGCAGCGGCGGACCCCCTCCTCCCGAAGGACCGAGAGGATTTCCTCACAGGTCTGCCCCCCGCATACAGGCGGATAGTGCAGAAACACCGTCGGTTCCAGTCCGGTTTTTTTCGCGGCTCCGATCGACGCGCGCAGCCGTCCGGCCTCCCGCAGCAGCACCTTTTTATCCGCGTCGTCCGACCCGGCTCCGGCGTCGAAAAACCAGCCGCGTGTCCCGCACACGGCGATATCCCCCACCGCATAGGCATCGTTATGCAGGATATGAAGGGTGGAAAACCCCTTCTCCTGCAGAAAATCATCCATTTTTCGGCGGGTGGTCCACCAATAGTCGTGGTTGCCCTTGAGCAGAATCTTTTGTCCGGGCAGCCGGTCGAGAAAGGCGAAATCCGCCGCCGCCCCCGCAAGGTCCATCCCCCAGGAGACGTCCCCGGCGACGACGACAGTATCCTCTTCCCCTACGAGCGAGCGCCAGTTCTTCTCAAGCCGGTCGGTGTAATCCGTCCAGCCTGGAAACACGTCCATCGGCTTTTGAGCACTGAAGGACAGATGGGTATCCGCGATGGCGAACAGCGACATTATCGCACTCCATTCCTGCGTTATCGGATGCCCAGCATGCGGAACACGACGTCGGGCATCTCTTCCCGTGCGCATACTTCGTGAAACCGGGGCGTTTTCCCTCGCAGATCCGCGAGAGGCGGCGGAACGGCGCAGCCCGTCAGGGTATGCAGGGCTTCGACCTTATCGAACTCGTCCAGAGCGGCCGTATCCTTGCCCAAAGCATCCAGCACGCTGGACGAAAACTTGTACGGATTGGCGGTGGACGCGATGACCGTCGGGGTGGTATCCCCCGTCCGGGCACGGTAATCGGTATAGACCTTGACGCCCACAGCGGTGTGGGTATCGCAGAGATAGCCGGTTGAACGATAGGTATCCGCGATAGCGGCGGCCGTTCCGGCATCGTCGCACCAGCCCGCATCGAACTGCGCGGCCAATTGCTCCTTCACGCCGGACGGGACCGTATAGGAACCCTTGGAACCGAGATCCTGCATGAGGGTCCGGATAATGGCGTCGTCCCGGCCGGACAGATGATACAGCAGCCTTTCGAGGTTGCTGGAAATCAGGATATCCATCGAGGGGGAGGTGGTCGGATAGAAGGGCCGGTTGCGGTCATAGGTTCCGGTGGCGAGAAAATCGGTCAGCACCCGGTTGCGGTTGGAGGCACAGATGAGCTTCGCGACGGGCAGGCCCATCTCCTTCGCGTAGTAGGCCGCGAGGATGTTGCCGAAATTGCCCGTCGGCACCACGACGTTGAATTTGTCGCCCATTTTCAGCTTCCCGGCCGCGAGCAGATCGCAGTAGGCAGAGAAATAATAGACGATCTGCGGCACGAGGCGGCCCCAGTTGATGGAGTTGGCGGAGGAGAACTGCATGCCGTTGTCCCGGAGGGCCTGTTCCACGGCCGCGTCGGTGAAGATGGCCTTCACCCCCGACTGGGCATCGTCGAAATTGCCTTTGATGGCGCAGACGCCGACGTTTCCGCCCTCCTGCGTGGTCATCTGCAGCTTCTGCATCGGGCTGACGCCGTCTTCGGGATAAAACACCAGGATCCGGGTGTGGGGCGCGTCGCGGAAGCCTTCCAGCGCCGCCTTACCGGTATCACCGGAGGTGGCGACCAAAATGACGATCTCTCCCCCACCGGTTTTCACGGACGAGACCCGCATCAGATGTGGCAGGATCTGCAGCGCCATATCCTTAAAGGCGCAGGTCGGACCGTGCCACAGCTCGAGAATGTGGACTCCATCCTCCAGCGTACGGACGGGGGCGACGGCGGGAGAACGGAACGATCCCGAGGCATAGGCCGCTTTCGTGCATTCCGCGACCTCCTCAGGGGTGAAATCGGTCAGAAACCGGGACAAAATCGCCGTGGCCCGGTCGGTATAGGACATGTTCGTCATAGCAGCCATATCCGCCGCCGTGACCGCCGGCAGGGTTTCGGGCACAAAAAGGCCCCCGTCCCGGGAGATGCCCTGGACGATGGCCTGTGCGGACGACACGCGGACCCGGCTGTCCCGGGTACTGTTATACATCATGATTCATAACCCTCCTGACGCCGGCGGGACCATACGGCAAAGCCGTCCTTTCGGGTTCCGGCTGCGGCATCCTCATTTTACTCTATACCCGCCTCTTTTGTCAAAGTGCGGCGGAAAAAATCGTAGCAATTACTGAAAAACACCTTATCCAGACAAGCGGTGTCGTAGTTTTTGCGGCATAGGTACTCATACAGGCGTTCCATGACCTGGATGCCGCCCCACTCCTCCGGCAGATCGGTGCCGTCCAGATCGGCCCCAAAGGCCACTGTGTCCGCTCCTCCGAGAGTCAAATAGTGGTCCAAATGCCGCTCGATCGCCTCAAAGGTCTGCTCGCCCAGCTGACCGGCGCAGAAATTGATCCCGACCAGGCCCTTCCGATCCCGGATCTCGCGGAATTGATCATCCCGGAGATTGCGGGGAGACGCGCACAGGGCGGCCGACACCGAATGGCTGGCGAGGACGGGACCAGCGGCCGTTTCGGCCACATCCCAGAAGCCCGCCTCATTGAGATGGGAGACGTCGGGCAGAATCGCGAGTTCCTCCATACGCTTAACGGCGGCCTTTCCAAAGGGGGTCAGGCCGTCCGGACAGCCGGACAGGCACCCGTGTCCGAGTTCGTTCGAGCCGTTCCACGTAATGGTGATGAGCTTCACACCACGCCGTGCCAACTCATCCAGATGCCGGAGTTCACCCGCAAGGGCGGATCCCCCTTCCACGGTGAGGATACCCGCACAGCGCCCGGCCTCCAGGGCCGTGGCTAGACCGGCGGCGTCCTCCACGATCTGAAGGCGGTCGGCATACCGCGCCGCTTGCTCCCGGGCGAAATCGAGCACGGTGCAGCACCGCTCGAAAGCGGCCTCTCCCCGCAGATGATCGGGCATCCACACGGCAAAAAGCTGCGCCCAAGCCTCCATCTTCCCGCCCCGTACGAGGTCGAGATGATGGCGGTTCTCAAGCAGATTTTCCCGCTTATCGAAGCATTCGGTCAGGGTATCGCAATGGAGATCAAACAACCTCATGGGGATCCTCCTTTAAAAGGCGGAGCCAAGCCCGCCGCTTTCGAACGCATCCATCAAATGGTCGAGCTGCACCACCCGCATCGGACTGCCGGCCGCGGTGACGATCTCGATCACGTCGAACCGGGGCTGAAGCGGGCTGGGATGCTGCATCAGGTAGAGAGACGCGGTTTTGAGCAGACGCCGCTGTTTGGACGGCGTGACCGCCTCTCTGGGAGCAAAAAGCGCGCCTTCGCTGCGCGCTTTGACCTCTACGAAGGCAATATACGCGCGGTCGGCCGCGATTATGTCGATCTCCCCGAAGCGGCAGCGGTAATTCGAGGCCAGGAGCGTATACCCTTTATCGCGCAGAAAACGAGCGGCCAGAATTTCTCCGACCGCCCCTTTCGATACCTCGGCCATCCGTTCACCCCTTCTGCCGGTATTACCCGATCTTCTTCAAAAAACTCGGACGATGGACCGGAGAGGGTCCGTAGGTGCGGATGCGCTCCATATGCAGCGCCGTCCCATACCCTTTGTGCTTGGCAAACGCATATTCCGGATAGGTCCGGTCCAGCTCCGCCATCAGCCGGTCCCGGCTGACCTTGGCCAAAATGGAGGCCGCCGCAACGCTGGCCGACAAGGCATCTCCCTTGACAAGAGTCCGTGCCGCCGCAGTCAGACCGGGCGGAAGCCGGTTCCCGTCCACCAGCACCAGCTCGGGCGGGACCGACAGCCCTGCCACCGCCCGCTGCATCGCGCGATAGGTGGCCTGCAGGATGTTGACTTCTTCGATTTCCTCCACCGAGGCGCTGGCCACACACCAAGACGCGGCCGCATCGACAATCCGGTCGTACAGCTGCTCCCGTTTCTTTTCGGAAAGCTTTTTTGAATCGTCCAGTCCTTCCGGAATATGATCGGGATCGAAAACAACCGCCGCCGCGTATACGGGGCCCGCCAGCGGGCCGCGGCCTGCCTCATCCACCCCGCAGAGCAGGCGGATGCCGGCACTGTCCCGCACTGCCTGATCGTATTCGATGTTGGTCATGCTGCCGCCTCCTCAGGATTCCGGATACAGGCCGCCGAACTGATCAAAGGGGAAGATGCGGAATACGGCCTTTCCCATGATATCGTGCACATCGATGAAGCCGAGGTCGCGGCTGTCCAGCGACGCGGTCCGATTGTCCCCCATGACGAATACCTTTCCCTGCGGCACCTGAACCGTACCGTTCAGTCCCTCCGGGTAGGTCGGCACCTGGATATAGGGCTCGTTGAGAATCTCCCCATTGAGGATCACCCGATGGCTTTCCTCATCGATGGAAATGGTGTCGTTTTCAACGGCGATGATCCGCTTGACGAGCGGTTCCTTGGTATAGCGGTTGATCACCACGATATCGCCCCGCTCGGGTGTGTACGGCAGCGCCGACAGGATCAGGCGATCCTTATCCATCAGCGTCGTCTGCATAGAGCGGCCGTCCACCCCCACGATCCGGAACAGGAATGTAAAGACCAGCACCACGACGATGAGCGAAAACACCGCCGCCTCGACCCACTCGTAAAGCGACGCGGTTCCGTTCGGCTTATCGTCATCCCGGTCTTCCGGCGGAACCAGAAGGGCGGGATCCTGTTCATGGGAAATCGGTTGCATCGGCGATCGCCTTCTTTTCGTAGTATGGATTACAGCTTAGTAAAAGGCCACAGGCGCAGAACGGCATGGCCGATGATATCCTCGACCGGCACCGGACCGATGTCGTCCCAGCGGCTGTCATGAGAATTGTCCCGATGATCGCCCATGACAAACACCGTGCCTTCGGGGACCGTGATCTCCCCGGTCATATCGTAGGGCACGCTCGGGAACTGCACATAGGATTCCTCAAGCAGTTCCCCGTTGAGGCGGACCCGGAGGAGGTCCGGATCGATCTCGATGCGGTCCCCCGCCACCCCGATCACCCGCTTGATCAGCGGCTCGTCGGTATAGCGGTTGATCACGACGATATCGCCCCGCTGCGGGGTATGCGGCAGCACCGAAAGGATCAGACGGTCGCCGTGATACAGCGTCGTCTGCATCGAATCGCCGTCTACCCCGACAATGCGGAACAAAAAGGTAAAAACGAGAACAACCACCACCAGCGAAAAAACGGCGGCCTCTATCCATTCATATACGGCAGAAACCGCACTCGGCCGGCCGTTTTCCACGGATTCCTCTTCGATTTCGGGAGATGGCTCCATCTGCAATCGCCGCCTTATCTGCAAGGTTTAAAGATTCAGGACACAGGACGCTCGAGCGTCACCCGTCCGAGCTTGCCCGCCCGGAACTCATCGAGCACCATCGCCGCCGCCCGTTCGGTGTCGATTTCGCCGCCCGATACGAGCATGCCCCGCCGCCGGCCGATCTCTTCGAGCAGTGCACCGCCCTGCGCAGGCAAATCCCCGGTGAGGCGGTACCGGCTGCAAAGCGCGTCGGGAATCCGGTCCCGCAGCAGCTCCAATAGGGCACAGGCGAGCTCTTCCCCATCGAGGATCTGATCCCGGATGGCGCCCGTAAAGGCGAGATGCCGCGCCACGGTCTGATCCTCAAACTTGGGCCAGAGGACCCCAGGGGTATCCAGCAGCTGAATGCCCCCGTCGGCGCTATACCAGCGCTGGTCCCGGGTGACGCCGGGACGGTCCTCCACTTTGGCCTTGCCGCCCTTCGCGAGGCGGTTGATCAGGGAGGATTTCCCGGAATTCGGAATTCCCGCAACCATAACGCGCACCGGATGCCCAAGCATTCCCTTCGCGGTCCACTGCGCGATTTTTTCCTTCAGAAGCTGGCGGATCAGCGGCGAAAACTGGCCGACGCCCTTGCCACCCTTGCAGTCGGCCGCCATCACAGCCGCGCCCTGCTTCCGGAACCAATCCATCCAGAGGGCGGTCGCCGCCTCATCCGCGATGTCCGCCTTGTTGAGAATCACGAGGCGGGGCTTTCCCGGCGTGAGCGCGTCCAGCTCGGGATTCCGGCTGCTCAGCGGAATGCGGGCATCCACCACTTCCGCCACAGCGTCGATCAGCGGCAGGCAGGCCTGAATCTGACGGCGCGTGCGCGTCATATGCCCTGGAAACCACTGTATATTCTGTCCATATTCCAAGGCCGGTCTCCCCTTTCTAAACGCTTCCGATCCGATTGAGCGGCCAGATCCGAAAAACCGCCCGGCCCACAATATCCTCCACCGAAACCAGACCGATATCCGCTGCGCGGCTGTCGTGCGAGTCGTTACGGTGGTCACCCATGACGATCACATATCCCTCCGGAACGGTGACCGCCTCTGTCATATCATAGGCGGGGGTCGGATAATGCACATAGGGCTCGTCCAGCGGATCCCCATTTAAAAGAACGCTGTGGGCGGTTTCGTCGATTTCCACGGTGTCCCCCGCCACCCCGATCACCCGCTTGATCAGCGGCTCATCCGTATAACGGTTGACCACCACGATATCGCCCCGCTCGGGCGATGTGAGAATAGGGCAGAGAATCAGCCGGTCTCCTCCGTAAAGGGTGTCCTTCATGGAGTCGCCCTTGACCCCCACGATGCGGAACAGCATGGTGAAAAAGACCACGACGCAGACCAGCGACACCACCAGGATTTCCGCGATGTCATAGCACACGGATGTCCAGGACAGGACCGCGTCCTCTGCCGCTTCTTTGCGCTGGATACGCTTCATGCATCTTCCGCCTCCGTTTCCGCCGACCGCCCCGATCGGAATACTCTACGAGATTGTACCATGAGGCGGAAAAATAATCAACCGCACAGCCGATTTTTTACAGATCCGGAAGCGGCGGCTGTTGCAGAGACCAACTGGATATGCTATACTGTCAACACATCGTATCTGCGAAAAAATTAGAATTGGGTCGTGTTAAGGTGGGCAAGGCAAAGACGTTGAAGACCTCTTCCGATGTAAAAAAGCAACCTCCAAAAAGGCATCCCGCCCGGTGGGCGTTTGGTATATCGCTCCTGATCTGCCTGGTCGCGGCAGGGGCTCTGTTTGCCGCATATTGGCTGTATCTGCGCACGTCCGACGATCCCTTTACCATCCCGTTTATCGGGGGGCTGGCCGGAGGCGACAAATCCTCGTCGAGCGCCAAGCCCCATCCCGACCAGACGTTTGACGAATATGTCGCCGACACCATTTTCATCGGGGACTCCCGCACCAACGGCCTGACGAAATACGGATACATTCCGCAGAGCAACGTCTATGCCGTGGACGGATTCAACCACAAGTCCGCGCGCACGGATAAGTTCCTGACACTCAGCGGCACCAGCAAAAAACTGACGATCGCGCAGGCCATCGCCCTCGTCAAGCCGGTCCGGATGGTGGTGTCCTTCGGCATCAACGGCGTGGGCTTCATGGATACGGACACGGTCATGTCCGAATACGACGCGTTCCTCGATGAGCTCAAGGCCGCATCTCCCGACACCCTTTTGGTGGTGCAGTCCATTCTGCCCGTCTCCGCGGAAAAAACCGCGGCGAATTCCAACATGTCGAACCGCACCATCGATTCTTATAACGCCAAACTCAAGGCGCTTGTGGAGGAAAAAGGGGGCGTTTATCTGGACAGCGCGCCGGTCCTCAAGAATTCCAAGGGCGCTCTGAACGCCAAATTCGACGCCGGGGACGGTCTGCATTTCAACCGGGCCGCTTATCAGGCGCTACTCGATTTCTACGACCAAAACCGCCTCTACTGATGCAAACGAACAAACCCCTGGAACGCACAGCCGTGCGTTCCAGGGGTTTCTTATGCGATTCTTACCGCGCGAGCGCCGGAGCGAGCTGACGGTCGGCCGCAAAGGTGGAGGCGTTATACAGCACCAGCACGTCGGTGATCTCCCGCCCATCCATCCACGAAGCGAGCGCTTCTTTGAAATACCGGAGATCCACGACATCGATGGTTTCATAATGCGCCGTCAAAAACGGGATCAGGGCGTGGGCGTACGAATCCTTGATCACCAGCAGATGCCGGCCGTTCCGGACGCTTGTTTCAATTTCGGTGAGAGGATGATTCCCGCCGAGGAAATAGGCGTATTTGTCGCGTCCCTCCAGGCTGGCGGGATCGTAGAGCGAATCCCGCACCGTTTTGCCGCCGTCCCATGTGACGGTACAGGGATTGGCCGTTTTCGACTGATACGCCTGTATGGTATCCGGGGAAATCAGGGAGAGATTCGCTTTGGAGTACAGGGTCCCATAGAAGTCGTCTGCCACGGTTTCGACCGTAAACTCCTTCTTGTCGAGCGGCGTGAGTCCCTGCGCTTTCATCAGGGACTGATAGGCGACGAACGCCCCTTGGGTGGTCCAGTGGTGGTCGGTGCGGTAATAGAGTTGATCCCGCTCCAGCGCATACAGCATGACGGGAGTGGGATCGCAGAACACGACCCGGCTGCCAAGCGACCGGCGCAGACGGTCAATCAGCGCGGCCTCATCGGCCACGGGAGCGCAGAGCGGCAGGGCGTTCGACAGCACGGTGGTCGCGGTAGGAGCCAGCATGACCGAGGCGTTCAAAGATGGATCCGCCTGCATCACCCGTTCCAGGAAATCCGCCACAGCCCGGCAGTTGGTTTCTTCCAGGGCGGCATCCGCCGCGGCCGGGACTTCAAACAGGCGCATATCCTTCCCGAAATACACCCGTCCGTTATCCGGCCGCAGGGTGGCGAGCCCCGCCATCGTTTTGAGTGCCACCCAGCCGTCCCTCATCGGGAACTGATCGGTTATGAAGGTCTCAAAATCTTTTCCGAACTGGCCGGACAGCACCCGCTCGGCCGAAACCGAAGGCCACCCCTGCAGATAACGGTTTTCCCGTTCCGAATACGGTTTCACCGGCGTCAGAACGTTCCAAAGAAATCCCGCGATGAGGATCCCCACGAACACGAACGATATGATTTTATCTTTACGCAACGGGAATCCCTCCTAAAAGCGGAAATACAGGAACGGATTGTAGGACGCGTCCACCAAAAAGGCGATGCACAAAACAAAGCCGAGGAGAATCAGACCGAGTTCCACGGCCGTCAGAACCGCGGGATGCGCCTTCAGCCGGCCGCCTACAAGGGCGGCGGTTTTCCGGGGAAGCGCCGTGCTTCCGAGGATGAGCAGCACCAGCAGCACCGCGCTGGAATAGAGCAGATAGATTCCCTGACCGTCCCACAGACGGCCTCCGGCCCCAAAAAGCGTGCCGATGTACCGCACCCCCTGCCCCAGGGAGTCGAAAGCGAAAATCGCCCAGCTGATCATGACGAGCAGCATGGTGTATACATGCCGGAGAACCGGCGGCACTTTGTCGAGCAGGCGGAGCAGGCCGATTTTTTCTATCATCAGGATCACGCCGAAATACAGGCCCCACACCACAAAGTTCCAGCCCGCGCCATGCCAGATACCGGTCAGCAGCCAGACGACCAGAATGTTCCGGATCTGCTTGGCAAGACCCCGGCGGTTGCCTCCGAGCGGGATGTAGACGTATTCCCGGAACCAGGTGCTCAGGGTGATGTGCCAGCGCCGCCAGAAATCCGTGATGCTCGTGGCCACATAAGGATAGTTGAAGTTTTCCTCAAAATGGAAGCCGAACATCCGGCCGAGGCCGATCGCCATATCGGAATAGCCGGAAAAATCAAAATAGATCTGGAACGTGAACGCCGCAAGCCCGATCCAGGCGGTGAGAACCGGCAGGGTATCGATCTCCATGGCCGAAATCTTCTGCCAGATTTCCCCGACCGTATTCGCCAGCAGCACCTTTTTCGCCAGGCCCACGACAAACCGCCGGACACCCGCAGCAAAATCAGGGAACGACTCTTCCCGATCCCGCAGTTCGCCCGCCACGGTTTTGATTCGTACGATGGGACCGGCGATGAGCTGCGGAAACAGGGAGACATAGGTCCCGAAGTTCAAAATGCTGCGCTGCACCTCGACCTCTCCCCTGTACAGGTCGATGATATACGACAGCGCCTGAAACGTATAAAACGAGATGCCGATCGGCAGCGAGACATCCAGCAGCGGAATTCCCGCCTTGGCCACGCCGTTGACCATGCCGATGAGGAAATTCGCATATTTGAAGAAGGCGAGGAACAGCAGATTCATCACGACCGCGAGCGCCAGAATCCGCCCGGGATAACCCCCGCGCTTTTTCTCATGCTCGAGCCACAGACCAAGGCCGTAATCCATCGCGATGGAAAACAGCATCAGCAGCACATATACCGGTTCTCCCCAGGCATAGAAGAAAAGGCTGCACACCAGCAGCACCAGGTTCTTCCAGAAAACCTGTCCGCGGGGAACCAAATAGTACAGAATGAGCACGACGGGAAGAAAATAAAACAAAAACAACGGACTGCTGAATACCATAGTCCACCTCTATGCCTCGGGCAACACTTCAAATTCCTGGATACCCATGTATCCCGGGGCAATTTCATATTTTTCAAACACCACGACCACGTGGCCCTGCGCATTGATATAGAACGGCTGATCGTCCCGAATCGAGGTGAACGCTCCCTCTTCGTCCTTGTAGTAGTACAGGGAATCGTCCGCGGCCATCCGTTCCTCCATCTGGCGCCTGACGCTGTCGTTTATCAGACGGACATAATGGGGACCGAGCATGTCCTTGAGCGTGAGATTCCGCCCCGATTCCAGATCGATGTTGTAAAAATACTGTTCCCCGTAAAAGCTCGCGGCCGTTTCCGCTTTGTCGATGACGAAGGAAACGGTCTGGCCGTCGTTGCAGTAGAGGGTGTAATCGACGTAGATCTCGGTCGGGAGGAAATCCTCTTCCTGTCCGCCCGTTTCCAGAAAGGCCTGCTTATACGCCCGGGCCCGATGGCGGGCTTCCTCGACGAGCTGATTCATTTTATACTGAATTTCGTAATTGATCCGCCGTTCGAGATCCGAATTGCCTGTATTCTCCAGCGCCGGAAGATTGACTTTCAGGACATCGGCCTCTTCCGTTTTCTCATATTGCGTGAAGGTGAAAACCCGGGCCACATTGCCGATCACGGGAACCTCGTACAGATTATTGGCCAAAACCGGGCTGGCATTCACCAGCACGACGAATACCGTGCACATCGCCGCGGCCGCGATCATCGACCAGCGGGCCACATGCGCGCTTCGGGGCCCCCGCGTGCTGCGCACCGCATCCCGGACCGCTTCCCCAAGTTCGTCCGGCGGCGCAATGGTGTCATAGACCGCCTTGGCATCCTGCATGGACTTCATCCCGTTTCCCCCTTTCACAGCTGTGTCAGAGCACCTCGCAGCCCAGATCCTCCCGCAGACGGCTAAGCGCCGTATACAGACGGGATTTGACGGTGTTCAGATTGGTGCCCGTGATCCGTGCGATCTCTTCCAGTTTCATATCCTCGTAAAACCGCAGCATCACGACGGTACGCAGTTTGGGATCCAGACGGCCGACCGCCCGATAAACATCGAGTTTCTGGCCGATATCCTCGTCTTCCACCAAGTCTTCCGGCAAGTCTTCGACCAGAATGAACCGTTTGTTGCGGCGCAGATACGCGAGGCTTTCATTGACCAGGATGCGGAAAACCCAGGCTTTCACCGCCTCGGCCGCCTTCAGGGAGGACGCATGGGTCAGAGCCTGCACCACGGTATCCTGCACGATGTCGAGCGCTGCTTCCCGGCAGTGGGTATAGGCAAACGCCAGGCGATACATCGACGCCTGGTTTTCATAGATGAAATCTGTGATGACCGCCCGTTTCCCTTCCACGCCGCCGTCTCCTCTGCCGATTTATCCGAGCGCCTCCTTGAAGGCTTTTTCCGCCGCAGGGGTATCATCCGAAACACAGAGAACAACCATGACGCCCTGCTTTTTGATCAGCGGATCCTGGAGCTTTTTCATCTCGGCCGGCTGATAATTTTCAAACGCGGTCTTCTGCTCTTCGACTCTCTTCTGCATAGCTTGGTAGATGCGGTCGGCAGCCTTCTCGTCTTTGGCCTTGAACACGGCAATTTCTTCGGCGGTGGCCCCCGAACTCTCGTATATTTTGAACGCCTCGATATCGGCTTCGTCGATTTCAAAGAGCATCTTCAGCATCGTTTCGTTCCCGGCCGTCATCTCGTCCTTGAACGTCAGGGTGGTATGCAGGGTATCCGCCAGAACGGCCGGATCGGCTTCTTTCGGCTCATCTTTGGCACAACCGGTCAATACCAGCAGCAATCCCAGGAGCAGCGCGCCCATTCGCATTGTTTTCATGTGTGGTTTCTCCTTCTACTTAATGAGTTTGATCGGTCCCCTTTAACCGGGCACCGTATGAGTCCGGATATACTCCGTCCATTTGAGGCAGTAGTCTTTTTTCAGATGAATGCCGTCCACAGTGGCCTCCTCCGGAAGCGCACCGCTTTCATCCCGCACCGCCTCGGCGACATCGAGGTAAACGGCCTGTTTTTCCTCACACATCTGCTTGATCAGATTGTTGTACAGATCAATGCGGGTATTGGTATAGATGGAGCTGTCCGATTTCGTCTTGCTCACCGGCAGGATCGACTGCACATAAAGGACGGCGTCCGGCTGCGAATTCCGTATCTCGTCGAGCAGTTCTCCGTATCTGGCGATAAAGGTTTTTTCGGACGCCCAGCCGAGTTCATTGACGCCGAGCATAATATAGACTTTCCCGAAAGTATGGCGTTTGAGGGCATCGTAAATGGTTACATCTTCGCCGCCGTCCTTGACGGTTGCCTCGCCGACCGTACCGACGTTGACCCCCTTGGCCGCATAAAAGGTGGTGCCGCTGGGCAGTCCGCCGTACAGCATCAGACCCTGGGTGCGGGAATCACCGATAAATACCGCATCATCGAAATACTGGTCGTCCACGCCTTCCGGCTGGGTGCTGGACGGATCGGTCGGAGGCGTTGAAAGGGTCGACACCGGAGGATCGGTGGGCGGCTGCGTCGGGGGCAACGTTGCGGGTGGCTGCGAGGCAGCGTCGCTGCTCTCTGGCCGGCTGGCCGCCGAACTGTCGGTCCCGCTTTGCAGTTTATCCCCGTTGAGCACCGCGAACAGCGCCACGATACCCCATATACAAAGCCCCACGCCGACTACGCCGACAAGGATATTTTTAATGAGCGGCTTCCGGTCACCCCGTTCAAACACGGATTTTCCCATTTCCATCCCTCACCTTTCGCCGATACTACTGTATAGATGCCGCAGTGTTTGAAAAAGTTGGCCGCGAGCGGTTTTCTTTCAAATTTTACGCAATCTGCCTTTGGTATATACAAAGAACCGGGTTTTAGGATACCACAGATGGCCGGCAAAAACAAGAAGAGGCTTCAGATAGATTGTAGTAAAGAGGAACATATACCGGATCGTTCCCCTGCACACAACTCGCTGACTTTTCCCAGACAAATTTTGTATAAATAAAAGCAGCCGTCCCATGAAGGGACGGCTTAGCACTTTATATTTGTAAAAAATTTTCACACGTTATACGAACGATTGGCCGACCGGCTGTTCCGTATTATTTTGCAGATACGCGAGCATCTGCTCACAGGCTTCCCGTCTGCCATACCAATAATACCACATGTGGCGAGAATCTTTATCCCGTTTGTTTGAATAGGCGTTCACCTGATTCTCGCACATCCCGATTTGACGCCGGAGTTCTTCTATAAATTCCTGATTTTGCTCGATAGCCATTGGTATGCCTCCCTCCCGGCGTGAATGCTGATCACGTATATTAGCATACCATAGTCGCTACAATTTGTAAACCCATTTACTGGAAATCATGAATACAGACCCATTCGTACACAGACCGCATTTTGTAATTCTGCTTAAATCAGAAGCCGATCTTTTACGGTCACCAGGCCCCGGCTGTTTCATGGCGGTAAGGACTTGAAAGTCCGATTCCGTGAAGGAGTTTCCGACAAGCAGACAAGCAAAGGGCCAAAATGGATGGAGCTTCGGTGTATCATCCGTTCTAGTCCATATTCTTTAAAATCTTCACAGGGCAATAGCCGGAAATACGGAACGGCCGGACTTGATCACGCAGGTGAGTGAACGTCTCCCGTATCCTGTACTTCGGCGCCGGGGTGCCGTTTCACCTGGAGCACCCTACAGCGCATCCGGCCGCCTTTCGAAGACACGCGGCACCCAGATCTTGAACGTCAATTCAAATCTAGGTCGTCTATACAAAAAAACGAGGTCCCGCAAAAGCGGAACCCCGTTTTTTTGGAGGCGACACCCAGATTTGAACTGGGGAATCAGGGTTTTGCAGACCCATG
>CABUNG010000023.1 GCA_902492895.1 uncultured Oscillospiraceae bacterium
CGGACATGGGCATATCGTATTGACTTGCTTCGAAAGATCGCTTACGCAACATATTAATTGTGATATTTTTGGTCGTTGTCAACAACCAAGATTTAATTGAGGAAATATCTGCTATGAGATCGATGCTTTGTATAAGATTTAAAAAAACCTGTTGAGTTATATCCTGTGCCAAAAACGTATCTCGCGTCATGGACAAGGCAAAGCGAAATACGTCTGTTTTATACATCTCAAATAATTGAGTTATGCGTAAGTCATTAGTTTGTATCATCTCATCTTGCATAAACCATTGCTTTACTTTGGGCATGGCCTTCCCTCCTTCGGCACTTCTATATATTAGACAATTTGACACTCTGTTTTGTTACAGACTCCTAAAGTTTATTATATAGTTATAGACAAAGCAAAACAGGCGTATAAAAATCCTCCGCCACTGTAGGAGGACGGAGGATGGACTTATATGTTAGTGAATGGCAGTAAAAAAACGCGATACCAAATTTCATTTCCGGGACAATTAATTCGTCATATCGCCACTGTTCCAATGTGATTGGCAACGCACTTGCCATTTCATTAGCGAAGCAGTTCCCGGCGGCCATAGCGACGGGCATTTCCGTGTTGACGTCCGCCAGCGCGGCGGCTTCCACCGCCGCGAGGGCTTCCAGGGACGCGGTGCTGTTCCGCTCCGCCTTGACGGGTCTCGCGTTCAGGTCCGTACCCGACTCCGCGCTCGAGTCTGTGATCAGATCCAAACCGGACTCCGTGTCCGTAGTGCGTGCGCGGATGGAGGCCGCGTTTTCCTGGATTTCCAGTACCTTTTCCAGGCGGAATCGACGGGATTCGACATTTGGGTATCGGAAATACGCCGGGAGCAACCAAATTAACGGGTGTTCCCGGCGGGTTGTTGTATCACGAACTTCATAAAAAGCAGCGAGAAGCATATAAATATTGCACGCTCATTTTACGATATAGTCCTTAAATACAGTACACATATAATCACAAAAATCAAACCATTTTTTTATGATGCCCTTACCTTCATAACTTATCACACGCAGAATAGGCCGATTAGGAGACCGATCGAACAGGGCCACAACGGCATCTGCCTGCAATTTATACGAAACTCTATATGCATATTGATGGAAAAGCATGATTAAACAGGTGTGGCCATTCTCGTCTATTTCATGAAATTGGTCAAATAAAACTGTTCCTTTATAATCTTCTGAGCCGGCAATTTTTTCCAATACCCTCTCAGCAGTTGAAAAATCACAATTCAATTCAAAGACGGAAGAACTCATCAATTCCCCCCCTTGTCTGAGTCAAACAGATAACTATACGCATAACTAAAGGTTCCTCTTTGATAATCGTATCCATAGAAATAATTGTCGTAATACAAGGAATACCGCATATCTTTATAATAGCGATTTCCAACATTAGGTCCACAGAATTCTGTTACATTATAAGAATCCCCTATAATGTACTGTTCTTCCGTCTGTTGATTTCTTAAATTTTTAAATTTCTGCAATTCCGCATTGGATATAGACTCATCGATTGTACTGACGATAGTAGCGATTAAAACACTAATTCCTGCGGGGGCCCAAAATGGTGGTGAGATGCCGATAGCGGATAGGGAAGTGCCACCGCCTATCAGAATTTCATTTCCAGCTTCAACCAACAAGTTTTCAATAACAGTTGCGCTTTCTTTTTCTGATACAACATCGGTAAACCAATCCCCGGATACATTACGGTTGAGAAAAACGCGGCTATTAAATGAATATTGCCCCCCGTTACTTGGAGAACCATATCCAAAGTAAGAGGATGGATACCAGAATACGTATGTTCTTAAATCATTGATATCAGTTAAGTCCAATTTAAGATTGTAATCCCTAAGAAACTGTGTTTTAAGAGTATAATTTCCATTTTGCCCCTGTACACTGTGGCGGACTGCGATGTAATAAAATTTATAAGCATCAAGCCTGGCATAGATGGCGAAGTTTCCATTCCCATTGTCATTATCCGAACCATAATAAGGCGCTCCGATTGGAGGCAGGGACGATGTTTGGGTATTGTACAACACACTACCGCATTCGTTATACAGGATGCCCGTCGTGTCTGTACTGCCATCTGTATAGATCTTCATCACGCAGTCCCGGGCGGGTACGAAAGAAAAATAATCCATGTCCCCCTCTGAGTGCAAGTGTCCTTCTACAGAGGCATCGGTATAGTAAACACCTGATATACTTGATGCTGAACTTACAGAATCGCCATGATCATCTGATAGATAGCTAACCCTTATGTGATAAAAACCAGTGGCACTACCGTATCCTTTTAGTCGAATATAGTAGGTTTGATATTTTGTCAAACGCGCGTTTATATGCGATTGCAAACCTCCTTCTGCATCGTCGTTATAGGCAATTTGATTACCGGGCGAATCATATAAATACAACACCGTATCAAAGTTCGTATAACCAATACTGTTGGTACAAATAGTATACCAACCAGGACTTCCCTTCGGGTGGGCATCGGTTACATTGGCCGTAAACTTATACCACACCTCGTTGCCTGGGCAGTTAATATGTCCACTCTGCCAGTTTATAAATGGTATCCACATCGCGTTTGTCATTTCATTGGCGAAGCAGTTCCCGGCGGCTATAGCGACGGGCATTTCCGTGTTGACGTCCGCCAGCGCGGCGGCTTCCACCGCCGCGAGGGCTTCCAGGGATGCGGCGCTGTTCCGCTCTGCCTTGATGGGCTCCGCGTTCAGGTTCGTACCCGACTCCGCGCTCGAGTCTGTGATCAGATCCAAACGGCCTCCGTGTCCAGAGTGCGTGCGCGGATGGAGGCCGCGTTTTCCCGGATTTCCAGTGCCTTTTCCAGACGGAATCGACTGGATTCGACCTTTTGGTTTCGGAAATACGCCGGGAGCAACCAAATTAACGGGTGTTCCCGGCGTTTCGAATTACGTAACTTCTTATGGGGCGGTATCTGACTGAAACACTTCATTGTTGGTTATTTCGTATAGGATTTCAAGGTGCTTTTTAAAATCTCCAAATTCTGACAGTTTATATTTTTGGGTCCAACCAGAATGCGGGATATATTCTATCAAGACCGACGTATCGTCATTAGGATAAATTCTGAATTCGGCTTTGGAGGGAATATTTATTATAATGGGCTTTTGACTATTAATAGTTCCCCAATATATGTGCCTTTTGGCATCCTTAAGTCTGCTTACATAGTCAGAGTTAAAATCAGGATGTTTAATAACGACATCATTATATTCCAAAACAATTGGCAGCATTGAATCTACGGAATCTAAGTAATTGTTATTCTGATGTACAAATAATCCAACCACAATTATAGCTAATATAGATATAGAAAGAAGCATCACGAACCATCTTTTTTTCACAAAATCACCTCTGAAATCAGGGAGACGTTAAAGCATTAATTAAGTTTATCTCAATTTCACTTTTATAAATTCTCCCCGACAATAATCAATTCCATAATAGCCTCCTGTACCAACTGTATATTTTACGGTGTTGGTAAGCACTGGAAGTATATTACCATCTCCAAAATCATATGCGCTATAAAATGTACTTGCTATGCCTTGTATATACTGGGTGGGCTTACCGTCAATGTCGTTCATTACGCCAATATATTGCTGTTTTGTTAAATAATCTGCAGCGTTCATTCCATCAAAAACAATTTTTCCTGCATCGATTGCGTAATTTATATATGATCCATAATATGGAATAAGGTCGATTAACATACTTGCAAACAAACTCAGCATTCCATCGACGGTTGGGTTTTGCAACTCTGTTTGGAAAGCAGATTTCTTATTATAGATGTCATCCAAAACCCTATCCCTATATTCTCCTTTAGCGTTATCGCTTATAAAGACCTTATGCTTATGATTGGTAATATACGGAGACCATGGCCACGCAGGATAAGGGGGATCGGATTGATCATTATTATGCCAATAAACCACATTATACTGTTCATTGATCACATGGGAATAAGAGTCCTTTATAAACTTCGTTTTTAGTATATACTGTCCAGTCCCGGTGTCGATTACCTGCTTTACAGAAATGTAATAAGCCTGCATGCCCTTTAGTTCATATTGTAATTTAAAGTTGCCGTTCCCATTTCCATTATCGTTAGTGGCATATATCACGCCGCATTCATTGTACAGTGTTCCATATGTATCTGTTGTGCCTTCTGTGTAAATTTGCATCACACAATCCCGGGCAGGAACAATACAGTAGTAGTCGATGTCTTCCTCATAATTGATGATGCCCTGATACGATTGGTCACTGTAATAAACACCAGACAATGAAGTTGCCATATTTATGGAATTCCCGACATCATCCCCATATCCATACACAATAAACTCAAATTGTCCGGTAGCATAGCCATATCCACAAACGCGAACATAGTATGTACGATTGTAGTCCAAACTGCAATCGATTTGAGACGCCGTATATCCGGAGCTTACATCGTCGTTATAAGCCAATTGATTTCCGGATGCATCATATAGATACATTTGCGTATCAAAAGTGGTCTCTTCCGTGTCTGTTGAAATGTAATAGAGACCCTTGCCACCATTCGGATGAACTCCTGAAAGGTTGGTTGTAAATTTATACCACACCTCATTGCCTGGACAATTCACACGGCCTAGATAAAAAGCAAAAATATCTACCTGACGTGCACTTGCCATTTCATTGGCGAAGCAGTTCCCGGCGGCCATAGCGACGGGCATTTCCGTGTTGACGTCCGCAAGCGCGGCGGCCTCTACCGCCGCGAGGGCTTCCAGGGACGCGGTGCTGTTCCGCTCCGCCTTGACGGGCCCCGCGTTCAGGTCTGTACCCGACTCCGCGCTCGAGTCTGTGTTCGGATCCAGACCGGCCTCCGTGTCCAGAGTGCGTGCGCGGATAGAGGCCGCGTTTTCCTGGATTTCCAGTGCCTTTTCCAGACGGATTTCCCCAAAGCCCACGTAATCCGTCTGGGTATCCGCCACGACCGCCGCCTCTTTGGCCAGACGCAGGGCGCTGAGATTGCTTAAAACGGTGCCGCTGCTCCGCAGATTCGCCAGCAGACCCGTCACATACGCCGCCGAGGCAGAGGTGCCGACCACATGGGTATACGCCTGCTCAAGAGCGGTGGTATCTACACGCCCGGGCGCAACAAAATCCAACTTCTCGTTGTTGTTTGAGAAGTTCTCGGTACCTCCGGCACTGCCGGCCCCTACGGCGACCACATGCTCATAGGCCGCCGGATACATGACGCGGTATTCATCCGCAAAGCCGCCGTCGTTGCCGACCGCGCCCACCATCAGGATCTGATGCTCGTGCGCTTTATCAATCGCCTCTTCCAACAATCTCGAATAAAAATATGTGCCGAAACTCATATTTATGATATCTATATGGTTCTCTATCGCCCAGCCGATCCCCAGAAGGATTGTGGCGGTGGTGATAAAGCCCTCTCCGGAGACAAGCTTGACAGCGTACATCTCTGCGTCCGGAGCGGCTCCCTTGACAGCGGGATTATCGAGACCCGACGCCGCGATGATGCCAGCCATCTGGGTGCCGTGGCCGTTCGCATCCGACGTATCCGACGGATCCCCGACAAAGCTGATTCCTCCCGCGATTTGGTAATCCGGATGAGGAGAGATACCGGTATCAAAAAGGGCGATCTTAACGTTTTGACCTTTGATGTTCTGATCTAAAGCCATCTGAATAGCATCGACCGGAACCTCTTTCACAGGAGTCCCCTCGAAGTTCGCCTCTTGATCAAACAGAGGTCCCGCTTCTGCGGATTCGTCCGGGATTATCCCTTCTGTTGGGGCCGACGGAGCAGGCGAAACAGGAGGCTCCCCTGCCAGCAAGCGGCGCAGTTCGTCCGAGAGAGCCGGGGCCGCGTTTTGATCCGCTTCGGCCGGCTCGGCATTATTGCCGTCCGGTGTTCCCGGATCTGTCTGAGCGTTCGGATCCGGCTCAGTCAGAAGATTATAATCGTAGTTCCGCTCCACACGCTCTACATAGACCATCTCCTTGATGGCGGCCAGCTGATCCATATTGATCCGCGCCGATATGCAGCGCATATAGTCGATCTCCAACTCCAATTCTCCCTCGAGCTCCTGGAGCTTAGTGAGAAGCGCCTCTTTATTCTGGAAAGAATCATACTGGATCAGAAAAGAGTAGGTTGGGGCTTCCACGGCAATGGCGGTTTCTTCTTCTGTCAGCGGCTCTAGACCCTCCTGTGTATCCAGTGCGGACGTTGGAAAAAGGGATAGGAGCATCGCCGAACAAACGCCTACCGACAGAACCCGGATCAGTTTCTTTGTCTTCCGTTTCATTTAAATTCCTCCCATGTCTTCAGATGGATGGTCAGGCAGGTCGTAAAGGTGCCGTTATCAGCTGTGGCGAAAACTTTAGGTGTTTGTGGGGTAAGATTCACAAGGTTAAAGCCATGCCGTATGATATACGCGGTTTCCTGGCCCTTGTTCAGCATCCAAAGCCGCAGCGGCTCGGTCACATCGAAGGTGTAATCGCCGCTTTGAGTGACCTCCACGGTTTGTGAGTAGTCGAGTGTCTTATCCGGCCGATTTATCCAGCGGGTGTTGATGCTGCACCACTCAGAGAGGATCGGGCGCATTTGAATGGTGGCGGGTTCCGTGCCGCCCGATATTTCGCTGATGGTATAAGTGGCGGACAGGATATTCTCCGGCGGAATGCCGACGAGATCCAACGCCTCGAACCGGATGTTGAACTCGCTGTTTCCTTTTTCGCTCTGACCTAATACCACTTTGTCGTTGAGATAATACCCCGCGTTGGAAAGGGAATAGACGGCGGAATCCGGCTGCTTCGATTTGTACATGTGGAAAGATTGGTTGAGAATGAGCGGATACGCCTGCTTTTCCGTTGGCTTGGGAAGGGCGATGGTCAGGCGGTAGCGATTCTGCCCCTCATCCACGATGTACATCTCGCAAGTGTTTTTGACAAGGCTTTCGGACAAAGACTCGTCTTTCCGTTTCACAACCGGCTTGTAAATGACGGCCACGGCTTCCTTGTCTTTCACATGCCGGAACAGAATATAATCCGGACAGGAGGTATCAACGGTTACATTCTCGATTTCCAGCACGTATTCCAATGCGGAGACACCTTTTTGGATTTCCATTTCGGTGTTGACTCCGAAGTCATCGATCAACACCATATAGTCATTTTGATCAAATGTATGTGCATAACGCAGACGTTCAGATTTTTGTCCGTATAGATCCGTGTGGTTATCCTTTTTGGCCTTTTTGCTTTCTGCCGTTTGGGGATAAATGGTCAGCTTTTTGGTCTTATACGATAATTGAATGCCCTGGTTTTCCGACAGCTGTTCAGGTAGGCAGGTTTTTACGTCGTTTCGATGATTTGTGTATTTGAATGGACTGTTATCCATCAATTCTATGGTGTTGTCAATGATGTTGCGCGTCCCGGCCTCTTCGATATAGACTGGTGATGAAAACATCGTCAGATCGTACGTTCCATCCGCATTGTGAGACAATAGTGTATTTTCGTTGAAAAACTGATTAACGAGTTTCTTGTTCTGCTGTTGCAGAATAGTCAAATATGGCTGTCCTTTATTCAAATAGACCGTATTATGGCGACAATTCGTACAGGAGGTTAGGATAAGGATTGTGACAACATAAACACCAAATAAAGCAAAAAGTTTTTTTCTCACGTTCCTTTTCCCCCAATGCCGATATAAAGAACGAATATCGTTAGTCCGATTTCATATGTGCCATATAATATATAAATATGACTGAATTATATAACAATGTCAACATGAAATATTATATCTATTTAACAATTATAATGTTTTAAGTGAGAAAAATTAACAAACATTAACTGTATTAGTGAATGCTGCTTAGCATTGCGCAATGATATTCGTGCAATAATACCAAACATATCCTATGGGATAACAAAGTGCAAGAAGGTGAGAGAGGCAGTAATTGAAGTGAACATGGAAAAAGCCGGCCACTCGTTGGAGTGACCGGGAAGAAAAAGAAAACCGGAAGCACCCTTCAATGGATGCTCCCGGCCTTTTCTTTTACAAGGGCAAATACACCGCTGCATATTATCATGGTGTTCGCCTTTGTTTCAATTGGTGGACCCGAAGGGGATCGAACCCTCGAACCTCACGGATGCGAACCGTGCGCTCTCCCAGCTGAGCTACGGGCCCAAATTTAGCAAAAACAGCTCACAAATTAAGGGGGTCTGCCTGAGCCGAATAATATACTACCGTATTGACTTCGATTTGTCAAGAGTCAAACGCCAGAATCCTGCAATTTCCGCAATTCGGATTCGCAGATGCCATGCTCGTCCGATAACATCGGATATTTATTGACGATATGGCTAATATCAAAAATTCGATTCATATAAAAATACCCCCTTCGTGCAAGGGGACGAAGGGGGCATTTTATTACTTATATTCCTTGGACACAATCACTTGGCCGTCTTTATCAAGATATTCCACAATAATGGACTGCGCGTCGGGAACAGTCAAACGCAGGGAAGACAAAACCGCATCAAACATGGAGGAACTCGATTCCATCGCCTGTTCGAGAGTTGGCTTGATCAGCGAAAGATCTCCCACATCAATGGTGTATTTGTAGCTGTATACCAGAGCATTCCCTCTGGCCGATACGCTGAGCGACATACCACTGCTTTCCATAGCGGCAGACATTTGATCGTTCTGATCCTTCATGCTGGCGATGAAGGCCTCCATGGTCTGGCTTCCGGGCGCTGTGGTCTGAGTATCCGCAGGGTCCGTAGTTTTCGACTCTGGCGCTGTGGTCTGAGTGTCCGCCGGATCTGTGGTTTTCGACTCCGGCGGGGTGGTTTCTGTATTGCTGGATGTGCTATTGTCGGGCGTACTGCTGGCCGGCTGTGTCCCACATGCCGCTAGAGACACACAGACTGTAAGACAAGCCACAAGGATCCATAGCTTTTTCATGACGTTTTCCTCCTCAGATGTACCAATATTACCCCTTGCGCTAACGGTGAAGGCGGTCTGGCTGGATATGTATGTCTTTAACCGCAGATCGCCAACACACAGTATTTTATAACATATGCTTTAAAAAGTCAATTTTCTATACGGGAGTATGTATGCGGGAAAATGCGAAAATGCGGCCGCAAAAGGTTTTGTTCCGGAACAAGCTGTGGTATAATCGAAGATGATTAATATGGGGAGGCGGAAAGATGGCCAATGAAACAGCCGGGCGCCCGGCCGGCAAAGCCCTTTGGATCTGGGAAGGATATCTGCTTCTGCTGGCCGTTTTGCCCGCGGCCGGCAGTGTTGTTTTGGCGAAGCTCCCCATCCCGATCTGGATATCCTGGGCGTTTACAGGTCTTTGGGCGGCGCTGTGGTTGTTTTTTGCCGTATTTTTTCTCCCCGTAATGCATCGGAAGCTCTCCTACCGGCTGCTGCGCGACCGTCTGGAGGTGCATACGGGCGTCATCTATACGCATCACAAAGCGATGCCGATCAGCAGCGTCAAATACCTGTCCACGTTTGACGGACCGTTTGAGCGCCTTGGCGGGCTGACGAATCTGATCGTATTCGCGGCCGGCAGCTTTGTGGTGGTGGCCGGCTTGACCAAGGAACAGGAAGCCGAGCTGCGCCGCCGCCTGATCAAATCCTGAATACAGAGAAGGGAGGCTGCCATGGAAAAACGGACCCATCCGATCACGATTCTTGAATTCGTTTCAAAATACCTATTTCTGCTGCTCATTCCCATCCTGCGCGGCCTGTTTTATCTGCTGACGACTACGCATGATTTCTATAACTGGCTGGCCGGCACATGGATGGACCTGCTGGTCGTCCTGTTCATCCTGCTGGCCTCTTATCTGCGGTGGCGTTTTCAGTTTTACCGTTATGACGAACAGGGGCTGACCGTCCGCCGCGGTATCCTGATTCAGCGGACCTTCACCATTCCGGAAGCCTCCATATCCACCTTGACGATGGAAGAACCGTTTTTTCTCCGCCCCTTCCGGGCGGTGCATCTGCTGGCGGATACGGATGCCGGATCTTTCCAGCGGGCGGACTGCCAGCTAACATTGCGCCGGGAAGAGGCCTGCCGCCTTTTGGAACACCGCGGCCAGTGTCAGCCGCCCAAACCCCGCCTGTATCGTCCCCGCTGGACCGATGTGGCTTTTTTGTCCATTATCGTATCCAATACCCTGACCGGGGTGATCTTTCTGGCGACGTTTGTCAATAAAGCCGGCGATATTCTGGGGGAGGAATTCCAGCGCCGCCTTTTAAACGGCCTGGAAGGCGTCGCGGGACTGCTGGCGTTTATTCCGCAGACGGGCGCCGTGCTGGCCCTCATCCTGCTGGGCGGCTGGCTGATCGGGTTTGTCCGCAACTTTGTGCGGTATATCCATTTTACGGTCCGAAGGGACGAGGGAACGCTGACGATCCGCAGCGGCTGGCTGACCAGGCGCACCTATTCCTGCCGGGTGGACGCGGTCAATTATCTCGATTACCGCCAGAGCATCCTCACCCGCCTGATGGGGCTGTATATGGTCTTTATCCAATGCGTGGGTTATGGGAAGGGAAACGGGGCGCTGGCGGTGCTCATTCCGGCGGCGGATACCCGTTCCTGCCGCCGGACCATGCGGATGCTGCTGCCCGACATGACCGGACGTCCCCGGCAGATCCAGCCGCCGCGCGGATCGGTCATCCGTTATGCCATGCTGCCGTTCTGGGCCTGTCTCCTCGTGCCGGCTTCGGCGGCGGTGATGGTCCGGATTTTCCCCGGATGGAAACAGCTGATCCTGTTTCTCGGGCTGATGCTGACGCTTCCGTTTGTCTGGCTGCTGGTTCTGCGGATCATCGACCGATGCACGGCCGGGATCGGGGTGTCGGCCCGGCAGATAACCCTGCGCTATTCCCGCGGGTACACCTTCCATACCGTCATCATTCCGCGGGAACGCATCAATTATGTCCGTATCCGGTACAGCATCTTTCAGAAATGGGCCGGCAACTGCGACGTTCTGGTGTATACATACGGTGAACTCGGGCATTGCCACAAGGTTGAAAACCTCCGGATGAAGGACGTGAAAGACCTGCTCCGCCTCCTCGAAGGGGAGGATTCGGTTTTGGGCACGCCGGATCACGTGAAGGAGAGGGGAGGCGGGCGATGAGCGGTTTGTACGCTTTTGATGTAACCCCGCTT
Organism: uncultured Oscillospiraceae bacterium; assembly: GCA_902492895.1. Classification (GTDB taxonomy): domain Bacteria; phylum Bacillota; class Clostridia; order Oscillospirales; family Acutalibacteraceae; genus UMGS1623. The sequence continues at coordinate 11,210 of CABUNG010000023.1, forward strand.
CAGCAGGAGGCGCTGTATCGCCGCTGCCTGGAGGCTGTTCCCGCCGGACGGAAGGAGCAGGCCGCCCGCCTGCATCGGGAGGAGGATCGGCGGAGGTCTCTGGGCGCGGGCTGGCTGCTGATGGAGGCGCTCCGGCTGTATTTCGGCCTCCTCCCGCCGGATTTGGAGACGGGCGAATACGGTAAACCCTGTGTGCAGGGGCGGCCGCATGTGCAGTTCAGTTTGACACATACAGGCCGGTGGGCGGTTTGTGCCGTCGATGCCTATCCTATCGGCGTGGACGCCGAGACGGTCCGGCCGCACAGGATGGCTGTTGCCAAACGATTTTATACGGTGGAAGAACAGCATTGGATAGAAGGACTGCCTTCAGGGGCGGAACAGGATCGGGCTTTTACGCGGTTTTGGACGCGCAAGGAGGCGTATCTCAAATATACGGGGCAGGGGATCGGCGGCGGTTTTGCATCCGTCGCCCCCGTTTGGCCGGACGGACCGGTTCACCCGGCTTTCGATGAAGAGCTCTCGTGCTGGTTTACCGATTATAGTCTGCCCGACGGAACCCCTCTCACGCTTTGTACGCAGGACGCCTGCGTGCCTCGATCCATCGCATTTCTTCAGCCGGAATGATCCTTTTTTGGAGAAAACCGGCATAGGCGATATCGTTCGGAACCTGCCTTCTGTATAAGAGGCGGCGGCCCGGGCGAGCGGGCTGTTTCGTATTCATGCAAAGCTCCCCGCGTACGCAGATGCGTATGCGGGGAGCTGTTTGTTGTTTCTTCGTTTATACCCAGCGATTTTTGGAATTGTAGGGCAACGGGCCCGGCCAGGTTTTCAGGATCTCCTGATACCGCTTGTAGGCCCTGGATACCGCGGTGTCCCAGGAGAGATAGAGCTGTTTTCCGGCGTTATGGCCTACGCCGCGCAGGGCCTGCCGGTCACGGCAGGCTTCGAGCAGGGACTGGGCGCAGGAATCGGCGTTTTCCTCTGCGAGATAGCCGTTTTCAGCGTGGACCACCCCTTCGGCCGCGCAGCTTCCCCGGACGAGCAGGGTGGGGCAGTCGCAGGCAGCGGCCTCCTTGACCACGATGCCGGAGGTGTCGTAGGTGGAAGGAAAGAGGAAGATATCCGCCAGGCTGTAATAGGCCCGCAGAGCCTCCCGGTCATAGATAGCGCCGGTAAAAACGGCGCGGTCCTGCAGACCGCAGGTGGCCGCGTAAGCGCGGATGTCGGGGGCGTCGTAGCCGTCGCCGACGAGAAGCGCCCGGAAAGGAACCCCTTCTTTCATGAGCAGCGCGAGGCTGTCCAGGATGAGCCGGACGTTTTTGTACCACATCATCCGCCCGACGAACAAAAAGACGAATTCGTCCTCCCGGATCTGGTATTTTTCCCGCAGGGCGTCCACATCGGCCTCCGCAGCCCGCCCGTAGGCGAAATCCGTCCCGTTTTCCATAACGGTGTAGCCGCCCTTATAACCGATGTTGCGCAGCGCCTTCCCGCAGCCCTCGGTCACAACCCACACTTCATCCACCGCGTTGATGTTGTCGAGCAGGAACCGCATGGCGAGGCGCCGCATGCTGTCGAGCGGCACCCGCTTGGCGATGTCGATATCGAATTTGGTGTGATAGGTGAGCACCGTGGGGACACGGGGGCGGTGATTGATGTTGCCCACCAGAACCGACGAGGCGAAGGGCGCGTGGATATGCATCAGATCAAAATGTTTGCGGCGCAGTTTGATGAGGGTTTCCGGATTGAACGGATTGCCCGCCCGGTAGCCGATGCGGTGGTCGAGCGGGATCGACTGGTACCGGAACACATCAAACGGGTATTCATCCTTGACGCCTTTATATTCGGGCGTGACCACCGTGACATCGCAGTGATTCCGATGCAGGACGTCCGCGTAGTTTTTTACAGCCTGTGCCACACCGTCGATGGTAGGCGGAAACGAATCGTTGAAAAGGCCGACGTTCAGTCTGTCCATGTATAGTTCCTCCTGCCGTATGCGCTGTTGCATAAATCCCGGCGTTTTCATTTTACAATGGAAGCTCATCGGATGCAAGGGGAGAAATTCTGTAGAATTTCTTAAGCGAAAAGAAAGACGAGAAGAAACAAAATTTTTCACCTCAAAAAACGCGAAAGCATCTTTTATCTTTTCCCGAAATACGGTATACTAAGCACAGTGTCCTTTAGGAAAATGCCAATTGTGCACGCGGATGGGGACATACAGGCGGACGTTGTCCGGAAAGGCGGCGGGAAAATGGCAACCACATATTCGGTATCTCTCGCGCAAATCATAAAGGAAGTCGGGCTGGAAACGGTGTTCATGCCGGCCAGCCCCGAGGAACTGCTGGTAACCTGCTGCGACGTCAACCGTCCGGGTCTGGCCTTGGGCGGATACTACGACTATTTCGACAGCGACCGTGTCCAGGTGCTTGGCAAGAGCGAACACGGCTTTCTGGAGGCGCTCGCGCCCTCGCTGCGGGCGGACCGGCTGGAACAGCTCGTGTCCCGCCGCCCTCCGGCCGTGGTGGTGACGCGGAAGCTGCCCATTCTCCCCGATCTGCGGGACGCCTGCGTCAAGCACGGCGTACCGCTGCTCCATACCGGGGACACCACCTCCGGTTTCATGGCGGCGCTGATCGCGTTCCTCAACGTGCAGCTCGCTCCCCGCATCACCCGACACGGGGTGTTCGTGGAAGTGTACGGCGAGGGTATTCTGCTCGCAGGGGACAGCGGCGTCGGCAAAAGCGAGACGGCCATCGAGCTTGTCAAGCGCGGACACCGCCTGATCGCGGACGACGCGGTGGAGATCCGCCGGGTTTCGGCCAAAACGCTCGTCGGCTCCGCTCCGGACAATATCCGCCATTTCATCGAGCTGCGGGGCATCGGCATCGTCAATGCCCGCCGCATCTTCGGTATGGGTGCCGTCAAGGTGACGGAGAAAATCGATATGGTGGTCCAGCTCGAGCAGTGGGACAATGAAAAGGTATACGACCGCATGGGGCTCGACAGCGAATACGCCGATATTCTCGGCATCACCGTTCCCATGCTGACCATTCCGGTCAAGCCGGGCCGGAACCTCGCCATCATCATCGAGGTGGCGGCCATGAACAACCGTCAGAAAAAGATGGGATACAACGCGGCGCAGGAGCTGATGCACAACCTCGGTATGGACGACCAGGCGCCGCCCCCTCCCGAAGTTCAGACCGAATGGGAGCAATTCTAAATCAAAGGAGCCCCGGCGCATGAACACACTCTCCCGCGTGATAGCGGATCTGCACTGCCACACCATCGCCTCCACCCATGCCTACAGCACGGTGACCGAGCTGGCCCGCGCGGCGGCCGAACAGCATCTGCTGGCCATCGCCTGTACCGACCACGGCGTGGGCGCCCCCGATTCCCCCCACATCTGGCACTTCGGGAATATGGACGCCCTGCCGGACCGCATCGCGGGCGTGCGGGTGCTGCGGGGCGTGGAAGCGAACGTGATGGATTTCGACGGCCGCATCGACATGCCGACCGACCGACTCCGGCAGCTCGAGCTCGTCATTGCTTCGATGCATCTGAGCGTGCTGGCGCCGGGCAGTGTCGAGGCCTGTACGGCGGCTTATCTCGCTCTGGCGGAGAATCCGGACGTGGATATTATCGGGCATTCGGGCACCCCGGTCTTCGCCTATGACTATGAGGCGGTGATCCCGGCCTTTGGCCGGAACGGCAAGGTGGTGGAGATCAACGAAAACACCTTCCGCGCCCGGGCGGATTCGGCGGAAAACTGCCGGAAGATCGCGGCGCTCTGCAAACGCTACGGCGTGCGGGTGGCGCTCGATTCGGACGCGCATTTCCACGAATATGTGGGCCAGGTGCCCCGCTGTCTCCATTTGCTGCGGGAGCTGGAGTTCCCGCCTGAGCTCGTCATCAACGGCAGCGAGGACGCGTTCCGGGCTTTCCTCATGGAAAAGGGCCTCTCTTTATAAACGCCGAACCGGGGCCACAGCCCCTAAAACATACAGCGAGAAAGGGTTTTTCATATGTACACAATCGGTATCGATCTCGGAGGAACCAATATCAAGGCGGGGGTTGTGGACGGCGGCTATCACATCGTCGGCACCGCCAAATGCAAAACCGCGCTGCCCCGGTCGGCGGACGCCATCGTCGACGACATGGCCCGGATGGCGAGGGAGGCCGCGGCGGATGCAGGCATCCGGATGGACGAAGTCGCCTACATCGGCATCGGCAGCCCCGGAACCTGCAACGGGGATACGGGCATTGTGGAATACGCGAACAATCTGCGGTTCGAAAACGTTCCCCTGCGCCAGATGATGCATGAGCGGCTGGGACTCGACATATACATTGAAAACGACGCGAATGCCGCCGCCCTGGGCGAGGCGCTCGCGGGCGCCGCCAAAGGCGCGCAGAGCTGCGTGTGCATCACCCTTGGCACCGGTGTCGGCGGCGGCATCATCATCGACGGCAAAATCTACGGCGGCTTCAACTTCGCGGGCGCCGAGCTCGGGCATATCGTCATCAACGTCGACGGGGAGCTGTGCACCTGCGGCCGTCACGGCTGCTGGGAGGCGTACGCTTCGGCTACGGCTTTGATCCGCCAGACCCGTCAGGCCATGGTGGCGCATAGCGAAAGCGCCATGTGGAGGATCGCGGGCACCCTCGACCAGGTGGACGGCCGGACGGCGTTCGACGCCATGCGGGCGGGGGACGCTGTGGGGCAGAAGGTCGTGGAACGGTATATTCAGTATATCGCCTGCGGCCTGATCAACGTCATCAACATCTTCCAGCCCGAGGTGCTGTGCATCGGCGGCGGGATCTGCAAGGAGGGCGACACCCTTCTGAAGCCCCTGGAAGCCCACATCTCCCGGGAACGCTACAGCAAATTCAGCACCCATCAGACCCGACTGTGCGTCGCGACGCTCGGCAACGACGCGGGCATCATCGGCGCGGCGAATCTGCGGGACGCGACGTCCCATTGAGGGTGCGGTGACTATACGAGTAGGAGAATGCCTGTGCAGCTGACACAATTGGCGGAGGAATTCCGGGCCCTGGGATATCCGGCGGCGGAGGGGGAATCCATGGCCGCCCACACATCGTTTAAAATCGGCGGCCCGGCGGATCTGTTCGTGACGGTGCCGGACGGCGATTCCGCCGCCGCGGTTCTCGTCCGCTGCCGTACGGCCGGGGTGCCGGTGATGGTTATGGGAAACGGGACCAATCTCTTGGTCAGCGACGCAGGCATCGAGGGCGTGGTGCTGAAAATCGAGACCGAAACCCCGCCCGTCCTCTGCAAAGAGGCCGGCGTGGTCTGTCCGGCTGGCCTGCCGGTCAAAAAGCTCTGTCTATTTGCCCGGGAACACGGGCTGTCAGGGCTGGAATTCGCCTTCGGCATTCCGGGCACGGTCGGGGGCGGCGTGTATATGAACGCGGGCGCCTATGGCGGCCAAATGTCCGATGTACTAGAAAGCGTCCGGATCGTCACCCGCTCGGGTGAATGGGAAGAGCTGCGGGCGGAGGAACTCGAGCTCGGCTACCGCCGCAGCGTGCTGATGGAAACCGGCGGTGTGGTCGTGGAGGCACGGTTTTGCCTGACGCCGGATAAGCGGGAGGACATCGCCGCCCGCATGGAGGATTTCCTGTCCCGCCGCCGGGACAAACAGCCCCTCGAATATCCGAGCGCGGGCAGCTTTTTCAAACGGCCTCCCGGACATTTTGCCGGGACCCTGATCGAGTCCTGCGGGCTCAAAGGGGCGCGGGTCGGCGGGGCCCAGATCAGCGAAAAGCACGCCGGTTTCCTCATCAATGCCGGAGGCGCGACCTGTGCGGACGTGCTGCGCCTTTCGGAGCGGGTACAGAAGACCGTGCTGGACACATGCGGCGTGCGGCTGGAGCCGGAGGTCCGGCCGGTCGGCCGGGGAATGTCCCGCTGAAAAGGGCGGAGCCGCATGAGGCCGTCCGGCTCCGGTGATGGGTTGGATTCGACAGATATCTGTTTTTTACGGCGGGATATATGCTGCGTGGATTGCATCGGCGGCGTACGGGAAAGAGTGGAGGTTCAGCATGGAATTTGTGATTGTAACCGGGCTGTCCGGCGCGGGAAAATCCCGCGCGGTAGACGCGCTCGAGGATATTGGGTTTTACTGTGTGGACAATATGCCGCCTACGCTGCTGCCGAAATTCGCGGAGCTGTGCATGCAGTCGCAGAACAAGCTGTCCAAAGTCGCCATCGTGATGGATGTGCGGGGCGGCGAGCTGTTCAACGACCTGTTTGACGGCCTGGACGATCTCAAACGGCAGTGCGGCGATTACAAGATCTTGTTCCTCGAATGCGACGATCAGGTGCTGGCCCGGCGGTATAAAGAGACGAGACGGCAGCATCCGCTGGCCTCGGCGAACGACAATTCCGTGCTCAAGGCCATCGCGGCCGAGCGTCTGCTGCTGAAGCCTGTGCGGGCCCGCACCGATTATCTGGTCGATACCTCCCATCTGTCCACTTCACAGCTCAAAGAGAGGATCACCGCGCTGTTTATGGGGGATTCGTCCCAGGCCATGACGATCCAGTGCATGTCCTTCGGATTCAAATACGGCTATCCGGCCGAGGCCGATCTCGTAATGGATGTGCGCTGCCTGCCCAATCCGTTTTATGTGGACGAGCTCAAACACCAGACCGGTCTGGACCAGTCGGTGCGCGCTTTTGTGCTCGACCGGGACGAGACGCGGGGATTTCAGAAACGGCTGTACGATCTCATCGATTATCTGATTCCCCTGTACTGCAACGAGGGCAAGAGCCAGCTCGTCATCGCCATCGGCTGCACGGGCGGCAAACACCGTTCGGTGACGCTGACCGAGGAACTGGCGAAGCATATTGCCGACGGCGGACACCGTGTAATCGTGAACCATCGGGATATCGCCAAGCTTTGAAAGGCGGGGGAAATCGTGTCCTTTTCATCGGATGTAAAAACGGAACTGGCCGAACTCCGGGAAGAACGCGCCTGCTGCCGGACGGCGGAAGCCTACGGCATGGCGGAGTTCGGCCACGCTTTTTCCTCCTTCGGCGTATCCCTGCAGACGGAAAATGAGACGGTGGCCCGCTTGTACGCCGAGCTGCTCGGGGAGAGCGGACAAGCCTCCCTAGCGATAACAGAAGGAAAAGGGCTGTGCACGGCCGCGGCCGCGGGACCGGACGACCGGCTGCGGATCCTCAGCCGTTTCGGTCACGCACCCACCGACGTGGGTGTGCGCCTCAACCGGGCGAATCTCGAATGCGATCAATGCCCGGCGGCCTTTGTCCGCGGGGCCTTTTTGTCCTGCGGCACCGTGACCAATCCCGAAGCGGACTATCACCTCGAATTCAGCGTGCCCTATCTCAATTTGAGCCGGGACCTGACCACTCTGCTGGGAGAACTCGGGCTGTCGGCCAAACAGGCGCGCCGCGGCGGCAGTTATGTCGTCTATTTCAAGGAGAGCGAGAGCATCGAGGACTGCCTGACGCTGATGGGCGCCACCGCGGCGGCCCTCGAACTCATGAGCGTCAAGATGATCAAGGATATCCGGAACAAGGCTAACCGCGTCACCAACTGCGAAAGCGCTAACATAGATAAAACGGTCGCCGCCGCCGCGAAGCAAAACGAGGCGGTGCGGAAAATTGAGCGGACGGTGGGGCTCGAAGCCCTGCCGGAGGAGCTGCAGGAATTGGCCCGGCTGCGGCTGGAAAATCCCGATTTGTCCCTGCGGGAACTGGGGGAGACGCTCGACCGGCCGCTCACCCGCTCGGGGGTCAACCATCGCCTGCGGCGGATTCTGGAGTTTGCGGAAAAGTTGTGATTATCGTATGAAACGGAAGGTGCGGCCGGGATCCCGGACGAGCCGCGTGCGGAACTGGGCCGTCGGGATGCGGCGCCGGACTGCAGCCCTCTACCTGGCGTTGAAGCGGAAAGATACCCCTCTGCCGGCCAAGCTTCTGGCGGCGGTCACGGTCGGGTACGCGCTGTCGCCCATCGATCTGATACCGGATTTTATCCCGATACTCGGCTATCTCGACGATCTGTTTCTGCTCCCGCTCCTCGCGGCGTTGACCATCCGATGCATTCCGGGGCCGCTCTTTGCAGAATGCGAGCGCCAGGCGGAAGGCATGTGGGAAGACGGCAAGCCCAAAAGATGGATATACGCCCTGCCGATCATCGGAATCTGGCTGCTGTTGCTGGCAGCGGCTGGTGTTTTTCTTCTGAAAGGAGGGAAGGCGGATGGCCTTTGTACATCTGCACGTCCACAGCGAATACAGCCTGCTCGACGGCGCCTGCCGTCTCCCGGGCCTGGTGGCCCGGGCCGCGGCGCTCGGGCAGAAGGCTGTCGCCGTCACCGATCACGGGGTGATGTACGGCCTGGTGGAGTTCTATAAAGAGGCGAAAAAAGCTGGAATCAAGCCGATTCTCGGCTGTGAGGCTTACGTGGCCGCCCGCACCCGGTTCGATAAGGTGCACGGGACCGACAGCGAGCACGCCCATCTCGTCCTCCTGTGCGAAAACGAGACGGGGTATCAAAACCTGGTGCGGATGATGTCCTCCGCCTTCACGGAAGGATTCTACGGCAGGCCCCGGGTGGACCGCGAGCTGCTGCGGGAGTATCACGAGGGGTTGATCGCTCTCTCCGCCTGCCTCGCAGGGGAGATCCCGCGGTCGCTTACCAGGGGGGACTACGACGGGGCCAAACGGATCGCCCTCGAATATCGGGATATATTCGGCGAGGGGAACTTTTTCCTGGAGCTGCAGGACCACGGGCTGGAGGAGCAGCGGGCCATCAGTCCCCAGATTATCCGGCTGTCGAAGGAAACCGGGATCCCGCTCGTCTGCACCAACGACGCGCATTATCTGACCAAAGAGGATGCGCAGATGCAGAAGGTGCTCATCTGCATCCAGACCAATACCACGGTGGACGAACCCAATCCCATGGCCTTTGAGACGGAGGAGTTTTATCTCAAATCGGAGGAGGAGATGCGGGCGCTTTTTCCGGATATCCCGGAGGCGTTCGACAACACCGCGGCCATCGCGGAGCGGTGCCAGGTCGAGTTGACCTTCGGCAAGACCCAGCTGCCCCGCTTCGACGCGCCCGGGGGAGACAGCGCGGCCTATTTCCGTCAGCGCTGCTTCGAGGGCCTTCACCGGCATTACGGGGAGCATCCGGATCCGGCCATCGTGGAACGGCTGGAGTACGAGCTGGCCACCGTAGAAAAAATGGGATATGTGGATTACTATTTGATCGTGCACGATTTTGTCCAGTACGCGAAGGACCACGATATTCCGGTGGGGCCGGGGCGCGGTTCGGGGGCCGGGAGCCTGTGCGCCTACTGCATCGGCATCACGGGCATTGATCCGATCAAATACAATCTGCTGTTCGAACGGTTCCTCAACCCCGAACGGGTGAGCATGCCCGATTTCGATATCGATTTCTGCAACGAAAAGCGCCAGCAGGTCATCGATTATGTCATCGGTAAATACGGATCCGACCATGTGGCGCAGATCGTCACCTTCGGGACCATGGCGGCGAGGGCTGCGATCCGGGACGTGGCGCGGGCGCTGGGGCTGCCTTACGCATTGGCGGACACGGCGGCCAAGCAGGTGCCCTGGGAACTGAACATGACCCTGGATAAGGCGCTTTCCCAGTCCAAGGTCCTGCGGGAGCAATATGAAAGCGACACCCAGATCCGGGAACTCATCGACATGGCCCGCAAGGTGGAGGGCATGCCCCGCCATGCCTCCACCCACGCCGCGGGCGTGGTCATCACCGCGAAGCCGGTGCGGGAATACGTGCCGCTCTGCCTCAACGGGGATTCCGTCGCCACGCAGTATACCATGGGAATCCTCGAAGAGCTGGGCCTGCTGAAGATGGATTTTCTGGGCCTGCGGAACCTGACCGTCATCGCCGACGCGGTCGACATGATCCGCCGCAAAAAGCCGGATTTTGCCATCGAAGATATCCCGCTGGACGCTCCGGAGGTTTACCGGATGATGTCCCTGGCCAACAGCGACGGGGTGTTTCAATACGAATCCCCCGGCATGAAGCGGGTGCTCTATCAGCTGAAGCCCGATCGGTTTGAGGATCTGGTGGCGGTGACGGCCCTGTTCCGTCCGGGTCCGATGGATTCGATTCCGAAATATATCCACAACCGTCACCATCCCGAAGAGGTGCGGTATCTCCACCCGTCCTTGGAACCGATCCTGAACGTGACCTACGGCTGTATCGTGTATCAGGAGCAGGTCATGCAGATTTTCCGCGAGCTCGCGGGGTATTCCTTCGGCCGGGCCGACGTGGTCCGCCGCGCCATGTCCAAGAAAAAGCACGATGTCATGCAGCGGGAACGGGAAATCTTCCTCCACGGGCTGACCGATGAAGAGGGGACGGTCGTGGTGGAGGGCTGCGCACGCCGCGGCATTCCCGAGGATGTGGCGGTTGCGGTCTTCGACGACATGGCGTCCTTCGCTTCCTACGCCTTCAACAAATCCCATGCGGCCGCCTATGCGACTGTGTCCTATCAGACTGCGTACCTCAAATGCTTCTATCCGCAGGAATACATGGCGGCCTTGCTGACGAGCGTATTCGATTCGGGCAAGGTGGCCGGGTATATCGGGGAATGCGAGCGGCTGCGCATCCCGGTGCTGCCGCCGTCGGTCAACGAGAGCGTTTCCGCTTTCACCGCGGCGGACGGCCATATCCGGTTCGGTCTGCTGGCGGTGAAAAACCTCGGGAGGGGACTCATCGCGGAACTAGTCAAGGAGCGGGAAGAAAACGGCCTTTTCCGCAGTTTTTACGATTTCTGCCGTCGCATGTCCGCCTATCGCGAATTCAACCGGCGGGCGCTTGAAAGCCTGATCAAGTGCGGTTCTCTCGACGGACTGGGGGCCAACCGGCGGCAGATGCTGGAATCCTCCGACACGGTGCTCAAAACCCTGGACGATCAGAACCGCCGCAACCTGGCGGGGCAGCTTGGTTTCTTCGATGATCCGGACACCTCGTTCATGGCGGAGCCTGCCCTGCCTGCGGTGGATGAAATGCCGTATGACGAGCTGCTGGCGATGGAAAAAGAGGTCTCCGGCATGTATTTGACCGGCAACCCGATGAAACCCTATACCGCCCTGCACGGGCGGATGAAGGCGGCCCGAACCGACCGGATCGCGGCCGCCTTCGAGGACGATCTGGATGAGGGAGCGGCCGAGTACGCCGATGGGGATACGGTCCTGCTTCTCGGTATGCTCTCCTCGGTGCAGGTCAAGGCCACCCGCGGGGGCGCGCAGATGGCGTATGCCGTTCTCGAAGACATGTACAGCTCCATCGAGCTGGTGATTTTCCCCAAAGCCCTAGCGCAGTGCGCGCATATTCTGCAAAACGGACGCGTCGTGGTCGTACGGGGACGGATCAGTGTCCGGGAGGATGAGGATCCCAAGATTCTCGTCAACCGCTTGGATGAGGCCCCGCCGCCCGACGCTCTGCCCACGCCGATCCCGGGGCTGACGGGGTCTTCCGCGCCGCCGGCGTCAAGTTCTCCTCCGCCCGCCCGGTCTCCGGACGGACGCCGGCTTCCGTCCGCCCGGCACGGCCTCTACCTGCGAGTGCCGTCCTCCGATTCCGGGGAATGGAAACGGGCGCGTCTGGTGATACGGGTATTCGACGGGGAGGAGCCGCTTTATCTCCGTTTTGCGGATTCCGGCAAATTGGTGAGGGCTCCCCATACCCTTTGGGTGAACGTTAACGATGTGATGATAGGCGAGCTGAGAGCCATTTTGGGCGCGGAAAATGTCGCTTTGGTGGACTAGCCCCGACAGAATTGGTGAAATGAACCGGATTTTGGACTTTTACAGGGCATTTCTCGGTAAAATCCAGACTTGCACAGCGGAATACGAGTAGTGTATAATAGAAGCACTATGGAAAGCGGCCGTCGGACTGCCGCGGGAAATAAGGAGAGAGATACCGATGTCTATCAAGAAGCTCGCGGTTCTGACCAGCGGCGGAGACGCTCCGGGTATGAATGCGGCTGTGCGTGCCGTCGTGCGTACGGCTTTGAGCAAAGGCGTGCAGGTGTACGGCGTATACCGTGGATACAACGGCCTGATTAACGGGGATCTCGTGGAGATGGATCTGCGCAGTGTCTCGGATATCATCCACCGCGGCGGCACAATGCTGTATACGGCCCGCAGCCCCGAATTCTGCACCGAAGAAGGCATGCAGAAAGCGGTGGATACCTGCCATGAATACGGCATCGAAGGTCTGGTGGTCATCGGCGGTGACGGCTCCTTCCGCGGCGCCAAGGATTTGACTCAGCGGGGGGTTCCCTGCGTTGGGCTGCCGGGCACCATCGACAACGATATCTCCTGCTGCGAACAGACCATCGGCTACGATACGGCCCTCAACACCAGCCTCGAGATGATCGACAAGCTGCGCGATACCGCTCAGTCCCACGACCGCTGCAGTGTTGTGGAGGTCATGGGCCGCCGTGCAGGGTATCTCGCGCTCAACGTGGGCATCGCGACCGGGGCCACCAGCATTCTGGTTCCCGAGGTTCCGTTCGATTTCGATCGGGATATCGTGGAGCGGATGAAGCGGATTTCCTCCACTGGCAAAAAGCATTTCATCATCGTGGTGGCCGAGGGCGTGGGCCATGTCATGGAGCTCGCCGCCCGCATCGAGGAATCCACCGGTTTCGAAACCCGTGCGACCATCCTCGGCCATGTGCAGCGCGGTGGCAGCCCGACGGTGCGGGACCGCGTCATCGCCAGCCGGATGGGGTATCACGCCGTCGAACTGCTGCTCGACGGCAAGAGCAACCGCGTTGTCAGCATCAAAGACGATCACCTTGTCGATTACGATATCGAAGAGGCGCTGCAGATGCGCAAACCCTTTGATTTCGAACTGTATCGGATTGCGCACGAGATTTCCATTTGACGCAAACCAGCCGAGTCCAGCCGGAAGGATGCAAGCCTTCCGGCTGTTTTTTATGCCAATACGGGACAAGACCGTCGAATGACGCAGAAGTTCAGCCGATATGGCGGGGACTTTATCGATTTCCTCTGGAAATCCGGAACCGAAAACCGTATAATAGAGTCCATGGAAAAAGCCCATGTGATAGCTGAGAGTGGAGGATAGATGGGCATGTATGGCAGCGGAATTGGCGATGCTTTTGAAATCGGATATAAGGAGGACTTATTGTGAAATACATCGACATTACGCGGGAACTGCTGGCGGCTCCGGTGTATCCGGGGGATCCGGCGCCCCGGATGGAAGAATTGCATCGTATGAAACTGGGAGACGAGTGCAATGTTTCCGCCGTCTACGCCTGTCTGCACAACGGTACCCATCTCGATGCCCCGCGGCATTTCGTGCCGGACGGACAGGCCATCGACGAAATCGCCTTGTCGGCCTGTATGGGCGAATGCAGCGTGGTGGAGGGGGAGGGACTTCTGCTTGGAGCCCAGGCGGAGGAACTGCTGCCGAAACTCAAACCCCGCCTCTTGTTTAAGGGCCGCGTACAGATCAGCCCGAGCGCCGCGTTCGTCCTGTCCGATGCGGGGATTGAACTGCTGGGGGTGGAAGCGCAGTCGGTCGCTCCCCCGGAATGTACGGCGGCCGTTCACCGCCAGCTTCTCGGGTCGGGCATGGTGCTGCTGGAAGGCCTCGATTTGTCGAAAGCCAAACCGGGCACCTATTTCCTCTTTGCAGCCCCCATGAAGATTGCGGGCGCAGACGGGTCCCCGGTCCGCGCCGTTCTCCTGGAGCGGGAAGAGATCGACTGGCGAGAGGATCTCTGGAAATAACAGACCATGCCGCCCCCCCGGATGCCATTCGGCATCCGGGGGGGCGTTTAGTCGTCGGGCTATTGTCAGCTGCGCGCGGGATTGGAGTCCGGTGACTGCTCTTTCCGCTTATTCTGGTGGTAGATGTCTTTAACGGCAGCCGGGACAATGCGGTATGGTGCTGAAAAAGAGGAAGATGCAGAAAAACGTCTCCCGACCGATGCGGGAGACGTTTTGGAATCCGTGGGGCTTACATTTCGGCCTTGGTTTTAGGAAGCAGGCGGTTGTCCTCCGACAGCCGCAGGAAGGGCGCACAGGCTACCTCCCAGGGATAGCCGTCCGGGTCGAGAAAATACCCCGAATAGCCGTCGTACCCGCCCCAGTCTTTGAACTGCGGCTGCTGATGCGGGGTGGCCCCGGCATCGATCGCCCGTTTAAAGAGCGCGTCCACCTCTTCGGGATTCGCGCCGTTGATGGCGAGGGTGAAGCCGTTATAGCGGGTCTTCGGGTCGACGGGCAGCAAGGCGTCGTTCGCCAGAAAATCGTAAGGCACGAGCCCCAGCACGATATTGGATGCGAGCATGAAGGTGCACATTTTCGGATCGGAGTCGGGGGAACATTCCCAGCCGAGCGCTTCATAGAAGGCGACCGACCGTTCGACGCTTTCCACGCCGAGAGTCACGATGGAAATGCTCTGCGCTTTATAGGCGTTGGCTTCGGCCATAACGGCTCCTCCTTAGCATTCGGCTTTGAATTCCCGGATTTTCGCCTTGAGTTTTTCGGGCTCGTCATGGAGTTTGAGAATGGTGCTGCCCACGAACACGGCGTCGGCGCCCGCGGCCTTGGCCATGGCGGCGTCGGCGGGCTGATGGATCCCTACACCGCAATAGATCGGATTCCGGATGCCCTGTTCCCGCAGATAGCGGATGCAGTCAGCCAGCTCCGGATACTCGGGACGAGCCTGACCGGGGGCGGGTTTGGCCTGAAGATAGACGAAGCCGTTCGACTGCTTCGCATAGGCGACCTCCTTGTCCTGCAGGTCGTACTGCACATAACAGCTCACCCGGATGCCATCCGCGATCAGGCGGTTTTTGATGACGTCGTCCTTGATCCCTACAAGGATCATGTCGCGGAAATCGTTTTCCAGACAGAAGGCGGAGAACCGCTCGTATCCGATTTCTTCGATGGTGTTCTCATATACCATCAGAATAAAGGTGGTGTCCGGCAGGTTCTTTTTGGTTTTGGCCATGCCCGCCATATACGCTTCGAAGTCGGAACAGGCTTCAAGCGCCTTGGCCATCCGGCCGGATATGTATTCGCTCTCCAGATAGGGATTATGGGAGGGAAAATCGATTTCGATGATGTCACAGCCCGCCTCCACGTAGGTTTTCGCCATCTCGATGCTCGCCTCGATGGAGGGATAGCCGTTGGACAGGTAACAAATCAGTTTCATAGGTTTCGCGTCCTTTCCGAGCGGTATGCGCTCCTCAGTTGCCGATGTAGACCAGGCACAGCAGATCCCGCATCTGGGCCGGAGTGGGGATGATGGGGTTGGTCTTGGTGCAGCCGTCAGCCAGTGCCATTGCGGCCATGTCGTCCAGCTTCGCCATGTAGGCCGCTTCATCGGGAATGAGTTCCCGCAGGGAGGCGGGGATGTGGAGCGCGCTGTTCAGGCGTCGGATGAGCGCGGCCATATCGGCTTCGCCCATCTTATCCGCCATGGCGGCATAAATCGTCTTGGCGCGGGCGTCGCCGCTGTTGAACGCGATGACGTAGGGGAGAATGACCGCGTCCGCCAGGCCGTGCGCCACGTGGAAGAGGCTGCCGACGGTGTGGGCCATCGAGTGGACGATACCCAGGGAGACGTTTGTAAAGGCCATGCCCGCGATCATGGAGGCGTTCAGCATGGTCTCCCGGGCGGCGATGTCCGTCCCGTCGGCGTAGGCGGCCGGCAGGGCCGCGGCGATGTCGACAATAGCGCGCTCGGCCAGGATGTTGCTGACATAGTTCGCCCGATTGGAGACCAGCGCCTCCAAGGCGTGGGTCATGGCGTCCATGCCGGTTTCCGCCGTGATATGGGGAGGCATCGATACCGTGACCTGCGGATCACAGATGGCGATGTCCGGCATCATTTCCATGTTCCCCAAGCCGTGTTTGGCGCCCTTGTCGGTGATGACGACCGAACGGGACACCTCGCTTGCAGTGCCGGCCGTGGAGGGAATGCAGCAGAAGCGTGCCTTTTTCCGCAGAGTGGGGAAGGGATTGGCGGTCAGCAGAGCCTCGAGCGTCTGAAGCTCCGGATGCTCGTAATACACCCACATCGTCTTGGCGGCGTCCATGGGGGACCCGCCGCCGAGGGCGACGATCAGATCGGGTTCGAAGCGCAGCATTTCGTCTGCGCCCCGCTTCACGGTATCGAACGAGGGATCGGGTTCCACGCCGCGGATCACCGCGGTTTCGGCCCCTGCTTCATGCAGATAGCCCTCCACCCGGGCGAGCATCCCGTTTTTCTCTAGGCTGCTTCCGCCGATGACGATCATCGCTTTCTTGGTGGGGAGGGTTTTCAGAAATTCCAGGCACCCGTCCCCAAACATCAACTGGCTTCCGGCCAGCTTCATCGGTCTCATCATAGTGTGTCAAGTCCTTTCTAACGGAGGGAATGGTGTATAAATTCCTTAGCCGGGGGTCGAAAAACGTGCCCGCACGTTTTTTGTGCGGGGGGATTTGCCCCCCC
Organism: uncultured Oscillospiraceae bacterium; assembly: GCA_902492895.1. Lineage (GTDB taxonomy): Bacteria > Bacillota > Clostridia > Oscillospirales > Acutalibacteraceae > UMGS1623. The sequence continues at coordinate 27,725 of CABUNG010000023.1, forward strand.
GCGGCCGGGGGTCGAAAAACGTGCCTGCACGTTTTTGTGCGGGGGAAGAGGATTCATCGCCGCAGGCCGGCCAGAACCTGGCGTACCAGCTCTCCCGAGATGGGGTTGCTCAAAATGCCGCCCTCCTTGAGGCTCGATCCGATGATGGCGCCGTCGGCGATGGAGAGCTGAGCGTCGATGTTCTGCGCGTTCACGCCGCTTCCCGCTACGACGGGGATCTTGACGACCTTCTTCACCCGTTCGATCATCTCGATGGGGGTGGTCTCACCGATGGCGGAGCCGGTCACGATCACCGCGTCGGCGCCGCAGTCCACGGCGTTTTTCGCGGATTTTTCGATGGTCACATGAGGGAGGAGCATGTTGGTATGCTTGACCTGGATATCGGCCAGAACCATAATGTCCTCGGCGTTCAGGTTTTTGCGGTAGGTCATGCAGGCGCGGGCGCAGGGGGTGATGAGTCCGCCGTAGAATTCGACTGTATCGACAAATACGGGGATGCGTACGAACTGGCAGCCCGTGCTGTGCGCGATGGAGAGGGAGGCTTCATGATCGCAGAAGGCGGCGTCCACGCCGACCGGAATTTTGACGGCCTTCCGCACACGGTCGGTCGCGACCGCGAGGGAGACGGCCTGAGCCGTATCGAGCTTGACGGAGAAAGGGCCGTCCCCCATATTTTCGACGATGACAGCGTCCACGCCGCTCGCCTCCAGCGTAAGAGCATCCTGCACCGCCTGGGCGTAGATTTTTTCACAATCTCCGGCGTAGCCGACCGAGCCCGGAAGAGGCAGACAGTGGACCATGCCGATGACGAATTTCTTGCCGACGCCGAACAACTCGCGAATTTCCATAGATCTTCATCCTTTCACAGTGGTATGGGGAACCGTATTACTTCGCCGCGAAGCGGTAGAGGCCTTCGAGCGCCACGCGGCAGAGCAGATCCTCCGCGTCCTTGCGTTCCTGCCCCTTGAGGGTGTCCTTGAGGTTTTCGAGTACGGTCGTCATGGTGATGACCGCGGTCTTGACCCCCATCAGCCGCCCGATGGTCAGCATGCAGGCGGATTCCATGTCGATGCCCGAGACGTGCAGCTTCCGCAGTTCGTCGAAAGTGCGCTGCATGTCGATGCCCCATTCCTTGGAGAAACGGGAATCGTGCATCTGGCTGTAGAAACCGTCCATGGTGCAGCTGATGCCGTTGAGGACTCGTTTTCCGTAATCGGCGATGGTCTCGTTGAGGGTATTGACCAGCGCTACATCGGCCACGGCGGGATAACTCTCTTCCACATAGGTTTTGCTGGTGGCCTCCCGCCGCATCGACCCGATGGGCACGATGAAGTGACCGAGCATGTCGTCCTGCAGGGCCATGACGGTCCCCATCCGGAGGGCGACCTCCATGCCGCATTCGTACATTTCTTCCATCGCGATGGCGGCGCTGGGCGCGCCGATGCCGGTCGAGGTGACGGTGACGGGCAGGCCCTTGTAAGTGCCGGTATAGGTGTTGAATTCCCGCATGAAGGCAACCTGTTTCGGATTATCGAGGTGTTGTTTCAGCACCTCCACTCGCCAGGGATCTCCGGAAAACAGGACATGCTTGGCCACGGTTTCGGGGCTTCCGCCCATATAGAGTGTGCTCATCGGCGTATCTCCTTTAAGGTTTCTTCAAAGCGGCGGAGCCGCTCCTCGAGTTCGGGCAGGGTGGGGGCATTGGTGCAGCAGCCCTCCTTCTCGATGATGAAGGAAGAGAGCACGGTGCCGAGCTTCGCGCACTGCTCGGTGGAGAGACCGCCGTGATAGCCGTAGAGGAACCCGGCCATGAAGGCGTCGCCCGAGCCGGTGGTATCCTCCACCCTGGCGCAGTCGCAGATCGGAATCTCGACCTGCTCGATGCCGTGCGGGGTTTTGGTATAGCAGCGGCTGCCGTCCCGCCCGAGGGTGGTGACGATGATCTCGGCGTTCCCCTCGTCGAACAGGGTGAGGATATCCTTGCCGAAGATTTTTTCGATGGAATCCCGCTCACATTCGTTTGTGAAGATGATCTTGCAGTAATGCAGCAGCTCGTCGAGAAAATCGGGCGGGAAGGCGTCCATATCGCCTTTCATGCCGAAGACGAGGGGTACGCCGTGCTGTTTGCATTTGTGAAAGAATTCCTCGTTATCGCAGCGGGCGCCGACGGTGAGGACACCCATACCCGCGTCCTCGAACAGGCCGTCGTCCAACGGCTTTGAATGGATGCCGTCCATGGCACCCGGATAGAACAGGGTGATGTGCTGGCCCATGTTGTCCTGGAGCAGGTAGCACACCGAGGTCCGTTCGCCGTGCACCATGGAAACAGCATCGGTCGGCACGTTTCCGTTTTCCAGGAACGCCTTGAAGCCGTTGGTCTCATAATCGTCGCCGACCCGGAGGATCGGCATGGCCGAAAGGCCGAGGCGGCAGAGTGCATACGCGATATTGACCGAGCAGCCGCCGTAATAAATATCCATGTTGGTCTTGTTCGCGATGAGAGAGGTAAACCCGATGCGGGCGGGCGATTTGATCTTGACCATATGGTCCATGCTGACATAGCCGCTGGTCAGAAAATCCACATGTTTTCCCATTAGAGCGTTCCCTCCTTCATCCGGGCGAACAGGTCGTCCGATGTCATAACCGTGCCGAGATACTTGGCGATATCGGTCAGATGCACGTCGTTGACCACGTCCGAGTTGGTCGCCACACAGTCGCGCAGCACGATCGCGTTGTAATCGAGATAATACGCATCGGTGACGGTGGCGCGGATGCAGCAGTTGGTTTTTGTTCCCACCACGATCACGTTTTCCACGCGGTTCTCCCGCAGGACGAGATCGAGATCGGTACCGAAGAAGCCGCTGTAGCGCCGCTTCTTGATCACGTAGTCCCGCTGCGGATCGACGTGCAGCAGCGGGTCGATCGCCTCTCCGCCGCTGCCTTCGATGCAGTTCGGGCGCATGGTCGACAGGTTTTTGTCGGGTTTATCCTTTCGGTAGCAGTGCTGCATGAACACGATCAGCATGCCGTATTCCCGGCAGCGTTCCACGACTTCAGCGATGCGGGGGAGGATCTCCCGGTTTTGCGGATAGAACACCAGACCCTGCGGATCGGTAAAGTCACGCACCATATCCACAACAATCAAAGCGGTTTTGCTCATGGAATTCGCGCTCCTTTCCGATTAGAATCCGCGGACTTTGATCTTGCGGCGCTTGATGATCGACACGACGGTCAGCACCACAGCCATGATGACATAGGGAATGACGTCGAACAGGGCGGCGGCCGGACCGGCGTAAACACTCATGTTGACGGACAGGGCCCTCGCGACCCCGAAGACGATGGCATACAGCGCACTCGATACGGGGGCGCCGCGGCCGCAGTAGATGGCGGCGATGGCGATGAAACCGCGCCCGGCGGTCATGTTGTTCGTGAAGAGGGCCGTCCGCTCGAGGGAGAGGTTGATCCCCGCGAGGGCGCAGCAAAAGGCGCCGATCAGGATAGCGATGTATTTGTATTTGTTGGTTTTCAATCCCAGGCTGCGGGCGGCGTCCTCGTTTTCACCGACGACGCGGACGTACACACCGAAACGGGTGCGGTACATCAGAACCGCCATGACGGCGATGCCGATAAAGGCCACATAGGTGATGGGGGGATGGCCGCTGAGGATGGGCCCGAGGATCGGCATATCCTGGATAAAGGGGATATTGATCTTGAAATCCGCCACATTCACGGAGGGCAGGGTAATGTTCGCGCTGTTCATGAGCTTGAGTACGAATCCGGCAATGGCAGGGACCAGCATATTGATGGCCAGACCGACGATGATGACGTTGCCTTTGCAGGTGACACTCATGAAGGAGAAGATCAGCCCGAGCAGCATACACAGCACGATGGCGGCGATACATCCGACGAAAATGTTGCCGGTGAGGCTGCTGAACAACATGGAGAAGAAGGCGCCGGCGAGCATGATGCCCTCGAGAGAGATGTTCAGCACGTTGGCCTTGTAGGCGAAGATGCCGCCGAGCACGCAGAGCAGGATAGGCGCGGTGTGGTAGACGGAGTCGTACAAAATATTGCTCAACATGTCCATTTACTGCGCCTCCTTTCTGGATTTGCGCTCTTTCCATTTGTCCAGCAGGCCGAAGCGCTCATTGAGGAACTGCACGGCCAGGAACAGAATGATCAGGCTCTGGATGACCGCGACGATCTCCTTGGGGACGTTCGTGTACATATTGATGTTGTCCGACCCGGTCTTCAAAGAGCTGTAGAAGACGGCGGCGATCAGGATCCCGATGGGGGAATGCCGGCCGAGCAGAGCGATCAGCATGCCGTCCCAGCCGAGCCCGGGAGAACCCGAAAAGCTGAGGGTATAGCGGAATTTTTCGCTCATCATATAGCCCGCGCCCGCGATGCCGGCCAGCGCGCCGCTGATGAGCATGAGGACGATGATCTTGCGGCGGACCCGCATCCCGGTCGCCTCGGCAAATTCAGCATTCTTGCCGATGGCGGTGATCTCATAGCCGAGTTTCGACCGTTTCATGACAAACCACATGATGAGAAACAGGATCAGGGCGATGAAGAAGAACAGGGTCAGCCGAGAATTGCCGAGACGGTTGAACATAGCGCTGTCCTTGATGGAGGGGGTGGCGACATAGCCGACGCCCTGCTCCCGGAACGGACCGGAAGAGAGGTATTCGAGAACTTTGATCATCGCGTAGTTGAAGGTCAGGGTAACCACCATTTCATCGACGTGGAAATAGGCTTTGAGCAGCGCAGGGATCATCGCGAAGAGCATGCCGCAGATGGCACCCACGGCAAAGCAGAGCAGCTTATCCACCACAGCGTTGCCGGTGCTCATCCACGCGCCCGCGATGCCCGCGAAGAAGCCGCCGAACAACAGCTGGCCTTCCACGCCCATATTGTAGATGTTGGCTTTAAAGGTGATGGCGATCGCGAGACCCGTCAGAATCAAGGGGGAGGCATAATGCAGGGTGTTGGCGAAACCGTTTGCCGAAAACAGGGACTCCCGCAGCATAACGCCGTAAACTTCGAGCGGGTTTTCCCCGATGACTGCCATGATGATGCCGCCGATGACGAACGCCAGCAGAACCGGCAGCAGGGAATTGAGCAGTTTTTTGCCCCAATGCTGTTTGGTCATTGCGGCACCTCCTCTTTTGCGGTGGGGGATTGGACGGCGCCCGCCATCAGCAGGCCGATTTCCGCGGTGGAAATCGTCTTGGGGTCCACCTCGCCGATGATCTTGCCTTTGTACATGACCGCGATGCGGTCGGACAGGCTCATGATTTCCGTCAATTCGCTGGAGATCAGCAGAACGGCATGCCCTTCATTGCGGAATTTCAGGAGCTGCTTGTGTATGAATTCGATAGAGCCGACGTCCACTCCGCGGGTCGGCTGGCAGGCGATGATCAGATGGGGATGGCTCTCGAATTCCCGGGCGATGATGATTTTCTGCGCGTTGCCACCCGAAAGCTGGGAGACGTTTCCCTCTTCTTCCGCCACGCGGATATCGTATTTTTCAATGTAATCGCGGGCGCGTTTCCGGATGTTTTTTCGTTTTAAAACGCCGCAGCGGCAGACGTCCTTATCGCTCCAGTAGCCGGCGATGCAGTTGTCGGGGATGCTCATATCCCGGCACAGGCCCTGGGCATAGCGGTCCTCCGGGACGATGCCGAGCCCGGCTTTCCGCAGTTGGTCCGGCCACAGATTGGTGATTTCCTTGCCGCCTATTGTCACGCGGCCCTTGGTGGCGGTCATCAGGCCGGTCAGAAGCTTGACAAGCTCGCTTTGTCCGTTCCCTTCGACTCCGGCGATGCCGAATACCTCGCCTTTATGTACCTCGAAGCTGACGCCCCCGACCACTTCATGACCCTGCGCATTGACGGTATGCAGATCCTCGACACGGTAGGCGACGGTGTCTTCGGCGGGCTGTGCGCCTTCGTTGCTGACGGTCAGGACCACATCCCGGCCGACCATCATCTGGGCGAGTTCCTTTTCGTTCGTGTCTTTGGTCTGGACAGTGCCGATGACCTTTCCGTGCCGGATCACCGTCACACTGTCGCTCAGTTCCATGACCTCCCGCAGCTTGTGGGTGATGACGATGATAGTTTTGCCGCCTTCCCGCAGAGCCTTGAGATTGTCGATCAGACGGTCGACTTCCTGGGGTGTCAGCACCGAGGTCGGCTCGTCGAGAATCAGGATCCGTACGTTGCGATACAGCATTTTGAGGATCTCGGCCTGCTGGCACAGGCCGACCGAAAGGTCCTCCACCTTATCGGTGGGGCTGAGCTGGAAGTGATATTCATCGATGAGGGCTTGAACCTTCCGGATTTCTTCCCCGCTGTCGATGAAAGGGGTCCTCAGTTTCTTGACAGTCTTGTTGATCTCGGTTCCAAGCAGGATATTTTCATACACGGTCAGGCTGGGCACCAGCTTGAAATGCTGGTGAACCATGCCGATGCCGCTGGCCATGGCGTCGAGCGGGCTTTTGAACTGAACCGGCTTTTCATCGATCAGAATGCTGCCTTCGGAAGGCGTCAGAGAGCCATACAGCATGTTCATCAGCGTGGATTTGCCGGCGCCGTTTTCACCCACGATGCATTTGATTTCCTGGGGTTCCACGGTCAGATTGATATGATCGTTGGCCACAAACTGGTCAAACCGTTTTGTCAGATCAACGGTACGGATAATGCTCATAGACATGCTCCTTCACTCTGGCCTTTTACAAAGGCAGCCGCCCGCTTTTTCTATCCTGTGCTGCGGACGGCTGCCCCTGTTTCAGATGTTATACAGCGGTTTTCGCATTGACATTCGGGCAGGAGGCCGGATCGAATTTCTCGCCGATCTGCGCGTTGACGACGTCGATTTCACCCGAGACGATCTTGGCTTTGACGGCTTCGAGCTTGTTGGTGATGTCCTTCCACACGGTGGCATCTTTAACATACTTGCTGATTTCCGCGAGGTCGGTGATGCCGGTTGCGCCGGAACCCAGGTTGTAGCTCTGCAGGCGGTCCATGTCAGCGAGTGTGCCGTCGTGATACGCTTTCGTGATGGCTTTGACCGGAACGCCTGTGATCTTCAGCACGCTGGTCAGGACGTGGCCGGGCTGCTGCGCATCGAGATTCGCATCGGTCTGGATGGCGATTTTGCCGAGTTCCTTGGCTTTGGACGTGATACCGTCGCCCACGGTCCCCGCATCGGCGAAGACGATGTTGGCGCCGTTGTTATAGAAGGTGCCGGCCACGGTGCCACCCAGAGCGGGATCGGTGAAGCCCGCGTCATATTTGGCATAGTAGTCATACGTCACGCCGTATTCTTTGGCAGCTTCGTTGATGCCCTGCATGAAGCCGTAGGAATACACGAGGATACCATTCGAGTTGGTGCCGCCGATAAAGCCGATGCCGCGGCCCTTGTCGAGAGGAGTCAGGCTATAGCCGGAGGGGAAGAGGGTGGCCTGGTTCTCGTTGAGCTGAACCGAGAGGTAGCCGGCCAGATAGGAGGCTTCGTGCACGTCAAACAGGACGGAGGTGACGTTCTTGTGCCGGATGGACCCGTCGTCGTTGACGTTCGGGTTGTCGTTGAATACCACGAAATGGGTGTTGGGATATTTTTCAGCGAGCGGCAGGGAACCGCCTTCCCCCTTGATCAGGGCGTCAAAATCGTATTCGAGGCTGAAGATCAGCTTATAGCCGTCTTTGGCCAGGGTTTCCAGGGCGTTCGGCACGCCGTTCGTGGGTTCCACGATTTTGGCTGCATAGCCGAGCTCGTCGGCAACGGCTTTGAGGCCGTCGACCGCGGATTGGTTATACCCGTTGTCGTTCTGGCCGGATGCGGAGCAGACCACGGCGATTTTTTCTTTCGAGGATGAGCTGCCGTTATTGCCGCACCCGGCGGCGAGGGCGGATACTATTGCCACGGAAAGGACAATGCCCAGGACCTTTTTCCAGGATGTTTTCATCTTCGTCGCTCCTTTGTATATGTTTGAGGTGTGTGTTTCCGAACATCTATTTTCCACCAGCCGGATCCTGCCGGGAAAACAGCCATAGGACAACGGATTATCGTACTTGGTTGATATAGAATTTAAACCGGTCGCTGCGGTAACAGCACTTAAAGGTTTCGACCGGGACTTCCTTGCCGCCGATCTGACCGTAGGTGGTGCATTGGAAAAGCAGCAGCGGGACACCGCTCTGCACGTGCAGATATTCCGCGATTTCACCGTAGGCGATGACGGCTTCTACGCTGCGGGTGGCATGGGTCAGAGTGACACCGTATTCTTTTTCCATGACTTCATACAGCGATTCCTTCGAGAAGTCATGGGCTTCGATTCCCTTAAAATATTTATAGGGGAGATAGGTACGGGTGTAGTTGATCGGTTCGTCGTCAGCGTAATAAATGCGGGAGAGAAAAAAGACCTTGTCGTGTTCCGCGATGCTCAAGCGGCGCTGCCGCTTTTTGTCCGCCAGGACCACATCACTGTGCAAAACCTCGCGGCTGGGTTTCATGCCGAGCCGGATAACATCCTGGGTACAGCTCGTGATGGAGATGAGGTTCTGGCTGTTTTGGTCTCCTTTGACGTATGTACCTTTGCCCTGTACTTTGTACAGATAGCCTTCCTGTTCGAGTTCTTCGATGGCGCGCCGGACAGTGATGCGGCTGACATCGAGAAGCGCCATCAATTCCCTCTCGCTGGGAATCAGAGTTCCGACCTGGAATTCCTCATTGTCGATCTTGTCCACGATGGCTTTTTTGACTTGATAGTATTTGGGAAGCTTAAGTTCCTCCATGATGACACTCCTCTTTTGCTTACAACTGGTTATGACGTCTTATCCAGTGACTTCATTGTAACGCACCTGTCGGATGGTGTCAACGGGACTATTTTACAAATAGAATGGGAAATTTTATGTGCAAATAGACAATAAAAAGGCAAACCTGAATGAAATCAAGCGGAATGTACGTTTGTGTCGACTGCGAACTGGTTCTATAAGTGGTATTATATATACAATCGAAAGCAGGAACGGTGCAAACGATAGACAGCAAAAAAAGGGTGCTGTTTCGACAGCACCCTTTTGGACATGTACCTATGCGGTCCCGCGTGGAATCAGGACCGTTTGCGGCGGAACAAGCGGTTTTTAACCGTTTGGAGAAGATGGAGCAGCGCTTCGTCTTTTGTCAGGAGCAGAACAAGTCCGTAGAAGACGACACAAGCCGCGACGGACGCTCCGATCAGCGCGAAGAACCGGAGATTATACGCATATTCGAGCTTCCCAGCCCAGCAGATGACGGCGACAATCGGGTAGAAGCACACGGAGGCCAGCAGATATTTCAGCGTGTGCCAGTCGAATATGCGTATGGCTTTGCCGAAATTCAGGTGCACACACCGCAGTTCGAGCAGAACGAGTACGATTTCCGACAACATTGTCGTAAAAATCATCAGTTCCGGCCGTACCAGATGAAAAACGACCAGCAGGCTGTTCAGCAGAAGATTGATACCGCCACTCACAAAATAAATTTTTGTCAGCATAGATTCCTTGCCGTGTACAAAAATCACCTGGTTGGCCAGTACAATATCGCACAGCCAAAGCAGGCAGCGCACCCCGAACATGGACAACGTCGGGCCGGCCGGCAGATACGTTTCGTTTCCATAGATAAACATGATGGGATTGCCCATGACGCTGATCCCGAGGCACATCGGGATGCCCAGCATGAAAAAGGTACGGGACGAAAAATGCAGCAGACTGCGGTATTCCTCTTGTCGCTCTTCACCGAGATAGGAGGCCAGACGCGGAATCGTGACCAGTACAATGGCGTTGATAACATTGGTGATCAGCTGCGTAATCGTCAGGGAAAAGGAATAATACGACGAATAGGCCGGGATATCTTTAGCAAAAACAGAGAGAAACAGACGGTCCAGCGTGGTATAAAACATGTTGGCATTGGTCAGCAGCAGCATAATCAGTAGCGGCTTGATCAGCCCGGCCAAATCCCGTCTGCCGATTCGACAGAAGTGGACTTTATGCTTGACATAAAAAAAGCTGCACAGATTGTTGACCATAATGACCATCGATGCGATCAGGGTATAGGGGAGGATATCGTCCGGTTTGCGGACGAAGGCAAAGATACAGACGACATAAAGCAGGCGGATGATAAGCGTTTTATATAGAATAAAACCGTAATTTTCGAAAGCTTCATTCATCCATTCCACCAGAAAAGCACTGGCCAGAAGCTGAATGGACAACAGCAGATACAACGGAATCGACGCTTCGGACGGAATCACCAGCACATAAACCAGATACAGGCCAAACACCAGGCCGGTGCTAATGGAACCCATGGCGAATAGCGAGGTGAATAGGCTTTCAAGGCGATGAGGATCCTTCTTGGCCTGGCTGATGACTCGGATGCCGTAATTATAAATGCCCAGTGAGGCAAAGGGAATAAACCAACTGATGACGCCGAAAGCCTGATTGTATTGGCCGTATAGATCGACGTCCAGAATATGAGCCAGATAGGGACCTGTGATCAGGGGCAGGACCACGTTGAGAATATTGAGGGCCATCTTGGCCAGCATGTTTTTCGATACGGACTTTGACATTTACACCCCTGCCTTTTTCGCTTGATCGACAAATTCGGTGTAGGAGTGATCAATACTCGAAAAAAGCGCATCGTGCGTCACGATTTCATCGGGGCTGGGGATGCGGTGATAATCTCCGTATACGGCGGTCAGATAACCGTCCGAATCGGTCGGGCAGGGAAAGTTCCGTCCTTCAAAAGGCAGAAAATCGGGTTGTCCAAAATGACGCGCCTCTATAAAGGCGGTCGAGAAAAAGTAGTCGCCGACAAGAAAGAGAAGCGGACCCTCTTTGCGCGGGCGGCAGGCGCGGCGCATCAAAAAGCGAATCAGCCTTTTTTGTCCGAAGACCGGAAACAGCATGCGGCGGATGATGCGATAAGGTTTTTTGCATTTGTCTTCGGATATCGCCAGAATGTAAGCGGCTTTGGATTCGAACAATTGGAGCTTCCGCCCTGCGCGGGTTTTAGCGGCCGGATAGAACGGAAAAACATCAATCCAAAGACCGAGATGCCCTTCAAACGGGGCATCTCCTCGTGTGATGTACGCGGTTTGATTCCGCCGTATTTTTGTCCACGTACACTGAAAATGCGGATCGCTGTCCTGCGTTTGAATAAAATAGAGATCCGGAGAATTTCCGATCGGTTCCTTGGATGCCAGTTCGAGAAACCGGGCGTAGTTTTCGGCCGTCATCGCGATATCGATATCGTCGTCCCAGGGAATGAAGCCTTGATGGCGCACAGCGCCCAGAGTCGTGCCATAGACCAGGTAGTAGGGAATATCATGTTTTGTGCAGAAATCATCGATATCACAGAGCATGTTGAACAAAACCTGCTGAATATCATTCATTTCTAACGCCTCTCATCTCGAGCCAAGATGTGATTCATGTATAGAAGTACCAATAGTTTATGGCATCAACCACTTGTATTCCCGCCACGACAAGGGAGGGGACTGTCAACAGGGCAAAAATCAGGTAACGGCTGCGTTTTTCTGCAGATGAGAAATAGTCGGCAAAAAGCGGATAGGCCATGAACAGCAGAAAACCGACGCAGCGGTCAAACAGCAGCGGGATGAAGATGGAACCCAGGATCAGCAGCATCGCTATTTCCAGGAATTGATAATACCGCTCTTTTCCAGCCATGGCGGACCGATGATATTTATGCAGCAGGCCGTACATGAGGAGCAGAACCAGAAACAAAACGAAACGCAGAAGAACTTTCCGCATATCGAACTGCATGAAAAGAAAATAATCGGTTATTTTGGAGCCGATCTTCTGTATAATCCCGATCGGAACGAGAACGAGCAGGCGGGCCAGCACCCCTGAAAGGATGCCCCATCCGGTCAGAACATATTTGAATCGGCGGAGAAAATCGTAGATGGGCCGGATGCACAGCAGGCGAATGACGAGGAAGAAAGCCAGCGAAAAATGCGTGAACGTGGCCATCAGGTAGAGAACCCAATTCAGCAGACCCCGCTTGTGCAGAACGAACTCCCGCATGAGGACATAAGCAAATAAGGCGAACGCCAAATAGTTCCGGATGCCGGACAGGGTCCAGCGGAAAAACAGGAACGAGAAATGGACAAAAAAGAAAAACAGTAGGGAATAGGATGACGTTTGATATCGATCCTGAATCTGATACAGCATGGAAAAGAATAGGGAGTAAATAATCGCCACCGACACCGCAGGGAGCAGCTGAAAGACGCCGGTTTGCGCGATCAGGTAATAATACAGATTGATGACGACATCGGAGGCATAAATGGAGTCCTTCAAAGTCCACATCAGCCCATTTCGCCGCATGTCACCGAGCAGCTCATAATAAAAAGTCAGGTCATCCTCCTCGTATGGCTTGGTGAAAAAGGCGATCACCGAGAGCGCAAGAATAAAAACGGCGGTCAGCGCATACAGGGACGTTTTTGGGATGCGGATATTTTTAAATGTGGCGATGCAGTACGTCAGGACGAAAGCGGCCACGTAGAAAACAGAAAGGGAGGTTAAAAAATTCAATCGCTCACATCCTCGCATGATAGCACGCACAAGTATAAACCGTGCTTAGATCAGAAGCACTCCGATGATGTTCATATTCTGGTCCTGCAGAAGAGAGCGCACTCTGCGTACGCGTGGCAAGGAGGATTTTTTGAGCGTTTCAGCGAGAATCGCCTGATCACATGTCCGGAGAACGGCCTGGCGCGCAGAATCCTCCAGAATGCCGCCGCAGGGGCAGAAAACAAATTCGCCGGATTCATCGCCGGTTTCTTCTACACAAGCGGAACGGCCATGCGCGCTCATCCGCTCAGCCAGCTGGGCACAGACGCGCGCCGGCTCATCCGCATGCAGCGTGCTGACCACCGCGACGCGGCAGGGGCGCGATTCGGTTTCTGCAAGCAGAGCCTGCACCGTGTTTTCCAGAGTTTCATCGGCAGAGCGGGGCGGCTGATAAACGCCTTCCAGCCGGTCGATCCAGCGATCTATGCATTCAAACATGATTATTCACCCTTTTTTCTCGTCAGGGACCCCAGAACCTTGAGATCCAGTTCCGTCATGATTTGACTGGCGCTGCGAAGCCGCGGATCCATGATATCCAGGAAGAACGTCAGCAGGAACGCGAGAACAAAACCGACAGCCCCGCCGAGGATTCCGTATTTTATACAGGAAGTCAGGCTGACGCCGGACGTGCTCAGCGGTACCTGCAGCTGTGTCTGCACTGTGGTCAGGGCCGTCTGCAGATTTTTCAGATGCTCTTCCGCTTTCACGCGATACTGTATATGGTCTGCCATGTAGGCTTCATAGGCGGACTGGCCGACTTTATCAAGCGTATAGGCCGATGTGAACTTGCCGGCTTTGGCAAAGGCGTCGCTGACGATCTGATAGGCGGATTCCGCCAGCGTGACGGCCCCCTTCTGCGTGGAATACGTGGCGCGCAGCACCAGAATGGCGGTCCCGCTGCGGTACTCGATCGAGACCAGCTCTTTGATATAACTCAGATCGATGTCGCCCAGTCCGAGAGCTTTCGAGATGACCGCCGCCGCGGCATCTTCTTTCAAGGCACCGCTCAGGACACTGCTCAGGGCCTCGGCATTGCTTTGCAGCTGAAAGGCCTGGGCATCCGATGTCAGGGCCGCGCGGGGATTGAATGTCATGATCACTTCACAGATCTGCAGATGACGGGCATCCAGATTCAGCAATATGCTGCCGGTCAGATAGGCTTCCTGTTCGCTGATCTGGGTGAGCAGGCCTTCTTCCTGCGCCTGCAGCTGTGCGTGCTGTTCCGCCGTCAAACCAGTGCTCAGTCCGGTTTCGGAGGTCTTTTTTCCGCTCGTCAAAGCGCGGAATCCGGCGCCGAGGATCGCAAACAGCAGAATGCATACGACAAACAGCCGCCATCGGCGCAGCATGGTCAAAATGAAATCTTTAAAGTCAAATGTGTCTTTGGAAGTATCCATATACTCGACAGTCCTTTCGCTGAAGATGGTCTTCGAACGACTACACAGCCCGTCCGTGTGGATTTTACGATCATGCAGCAGCATCCGACCGACGCAAACTTGCATATAGCTTATGATCAAAAGAAGAATTTGACGTGGATTATTAAAATATATACTGGCGAATTATAGCATGATCGGGGGGAAGTGTCAAGCGAAGCGGAATCCGGTCACATGGCTGGGGCGTTATTGTTCTGTTAAGCGGCGATGGTTTCGTTTCGCTCGGAAGCCCACGTTTTTCTTGACAAGAGGGGGAAAGTGATATTATAATGTGCGGCGGATAGGAATACCATCCGGATAGGGCGGACGGATGACTGGAAGGGATATGTACACCGGTGTGACGATTCGGCCGATAGAAGTCTGGGGGGCTTTTCATGAAAAAAAAGCGATTGCTGTTTCTCACCAACCATCTGTTTGTGGGAGGCGTGGAAAAGGCCGTGGTGGATATCGTCAACGGGCTTGATAAAGATCGTTTTGACGTGACGCTGATGGTTTTATTCCGTTTTGATCCGGACTGGCATGTGGTCGATCCCCGCGTCCATGTCATACCTGTTTTTAAAACCTATTTCAGAGGTCTGTCCCGTCTCTTGTCCCTCTGTCCCCAGACGTGGCTGTACCGGCGTCTAATTAAGGAACACTATGACTACGAAGTCGCGTTTCAGGATGGCGCGCCAACGCGGCTGCTGTCCCACTCGCCGAGCCGGGCGGTAAAAATCGCCTGGATGCACGGCCTCGATATGAAGCGTGGCGAGGAATATAGGCGATTCGATAAAGTGGTGTTTGTTTCACAGGAAGTGCTCGATACCTTTGCGCCGGTTTTCGGCCGGCGGGAGGATATGGTCTTGTGTTATAATCCCATGAACTGTGCGGCCATCGAACAGGCCGCCGCCGAACCGATCGAAGGGGAGGCGCCCGACGGCCGTCCAGTTCTGTGCACGGTCGGACGTTTCAGTCCGGAAAAGGGGTATCTGCGGCTGCTCGCCTGCCACAAGGCGCTTCTGGACGAGGGCTTCCGGCAGCGGCTCTGGCTTGTGGGAGACGGGGGCGAACGGGGCCGTATAGAAGCCTATATCCGTGAAAACCATCTGGAGGACAGCGTGAAGCTCTGGGGATACCAAACCAATCCCTACCGGTTTATCAGCCGGGCGGATGTTTTTGTCTGTTCGTCGTTCAATGAGGGCTTCAGCGTGGCGGCGACGGAGGCGGTCCTGCTGGGCAGGCCTGTCGTGACCACCAATGTCTGCGGAGCGAGAGAGCTGCTGGGCGACAGCGAGTACGGCATTGTGACGGAGAACAGCGAAAAGGCGCTTTTGGACGGACTGCGGCGCATGCTTCCCGAGGATGTCCGCCGCCGGTATGCCGCTCTGGCGGCGGAGCGGGCGGACGCGTTTTGCCGCACCGACCGGATAGGGGCGATCGAGGCCCTGTTTGGCGGGGATGGGAAGGACGGGTAAACGGAAGGCTGTCGGAAAGACGCGTGTTTGAAAAAGGTCTTGCTTTTTGGAAAAACCTGTGCTATAATCACATTCGTCGCCAAGCAGGGCCAAGGCCTTGGAGTGTGCGATTGCAGTCGGTGCCGATGGCGGTGGGGGTACACCCGTTCCCATCCCGAACACGGCAGTTAAGCCCACTTGCGCCCACGATACTCGGCTGGAAGCGGCCCGGGAAAATAGGCAGGCGCCGACATCCTCAACACCTGATCCTCCTTGGATCGGGTGTTTTCT
>CABUNG010000024.1 GCA_902492895.1 uncultured Oscillospiraceae bacterium
TGTCGGCGGTCATCCGATGGCGGGGCGGGAACGGGGCGGCTGGCAGAACGCCACCCACAACCTGTTCCGGGGCGCGAGCTATATCCTCACGCCGCCGGAGGGGACGCCGCCATCCGCTATGGACACGCTGCGTGGCTTTGCGGAGTCACTCGGCTGTGCCTGCTGCACCGTTACCACCCCGGAGCATCACGACCGGATGATCGCCTTTACCAGCCAGCTCCCCCACGTTCTGGCCGGCGCCTATGTCCAGTCTCCCGCTTGTCCGGATCACAAGGGGTATTCGGCCGGCAGTTACCGGGACGTCTCCCGGGTTGCGGCGGTGGACGAAACCCTGTGGAGCGCGCTTTTCTCTCTCAACCGCGATCCCCTCGTGGAGGAGCTGGACGGCCTGATCGCCCGGCTCCAGGCCGCGCGGACCGCCATCGCCTCGGACGACCGGGAGGCCATTGCCGCCGTTATCCGGAAGGGCCGTCTCGTCAAGGAAGAACTCGGGGAGTAACGCCCCGTCAAATAAGGAAGGTGCCGCCATGCTGACGCTTCATACCGCCGCATCCCGTCCCTACGACATCCACATCGGCCCCGGCCTTCTCCGGGAAGCGGGCCGCCGCAGCCGCCTCGTCAACCGCGGCTCCCGGGTGCTGCTGGTGTCCGATTCCAATGTAGCACCCCTGTATGCGGATGCCGCCGCTGCCAGCTTTGAAGAGGCCGGATACCGGGTTACCCGCTTTGTCTTCCCGGCCGGGGAGGAGCAAAAGCGCCTCTCCACCATTGCGGCGATGTACGAACGCCTGGCCGCGGACGGACTGACCCGCAGCGATCTGATCGCCGCCCTGGGCGGCGGCGTGACTGGGGATATGGCGGGTTTTGCTGCCGCCACCTGGCTGCGGGGGATCGATTTTGTGCAGCTGCCCACCTCCCTGCTGGCCCAGGTGGATTCCTCTGTCGGAGGCAAAACCGGGGTGGATATCCCCGAGGGCAAAAACCTGGTAGGCGCCTTCTGGCCGCCCCGCCTGGTCCTGGCCGACACCGACACCCTCTCCACTCTGCCGCCCGCTCTCCTGGCCGACGGCATGGCCGAGGTGATCAAGGCCGCCTGCATCAAGGACGCCGCCTTTTTTGACTGGCTGCGGGACACGGACGCGACGGCCCGGGACCATCTTCCCGAAACCGTCGCCCGGGCGGTCGATATCAAACGGCGGGTGGTGGAAGCGGACGAACGGGAATCCGGGGAACGCCGCCTGCTCAATTTCGGGCACACCCTCGGCCATGCGCTCGAAGCGCATTCCGGGTTCCGCCTCTCCCACGGCCGCGCCGTAGCGGCGGGGATGATGCTTCTCACCCGTGCCGCGGAATCCCTGGATTTGACCGAAGTGGGGACAGCCGATGCCCTTTCGTCCCTGCTCGAGAAATATCGGCTTCCCACCGGCGACGACACACCGCCGGAAGTGTATCTCTCCCATGCCGCCCTCGATAAAAAGAGGACAGGCGATACCCTCTCCCTCATCCTGCTGCAAAAAATCGGCGATGGCTATGTCCATCCCATTCCGGCAGATGCTCTGCTGTCCTTTGTTCGTGGATCCACAGATTGTGCGAGGTGAACACCATGTCGGTTGCCATCATTCAGAAATCCCCCATCGCCGGCCTGCTGACGCCGCCGCCCTCCAAATCCGCGGGGCATCGGGCCCTCATCTGCGCCGCTTTGGCCGCGCTGCA
Organism: uncultured Oscillospiraceae bacterium; assembly: GCA_902492895.1. GTDB lineage: Bacteria > Bacillota > Clostridia > Oscillospirales > Acutalibacteraceae > UMGS1623. The sequence goes on from CABUNG010000024.1 coordinate 1,714, forward strand.
GAACCGGGAAGAGGGCGCATGCTGCCGCGTTTCCCATCTGCTTGATCCGTCCGGCAGCGCGCTGTCCGACGATCTCGCCGCCACCCTGCGCGCCATCCGTGCCATGGGGGTGGACGCCACGACCGACGCAGACGCCCTCATCCTCACGGCAGGCTCTCGGCCCTCCGGTTCCGCTGAGGTGGACTGCGGTGAAAGCGGCTCCACCCTGCGGTTTTTCCTGCCGCTTTTCGCGGCCCTGGGGCTTCCGGCCCGTTTTACAGGACGCGGCCGGCTGCCGGACCGTCCCCTCGGGGTGTATGCCGACTGTCTGCCCGCCCACGGCGTTTCGCTCTCCTTCCCCCCTTCGGGCGGCTGCCTGCCTCTCGATTTGTCCGGACGCCTTACCGGCGGGGCCTTTCTCCTTCCCGGCGATATCTCCAGTCAGTTTATCAGCGGCCTGCTCCTGGCCCTTCCCCTTTGTAATGAGGACAGCACCGTCCGCTTGTCCACCCCCCTGGAATCGGCGGATTATGTGAATATGACCATCCAGGCACTGTCGCTGGCCGGCATCGAAATCCGGCTTCTGCCGGACGGCTGGTTTATTCCAGGGGGACAGCGATACCATTCGTTTCACACCGCTGTGGAAAGCGACTGGTCCCAGGCGGCCTTTCTTCTGGCCGCAGGCGCACTCGGCGGTGAAGTCCGCCTGCCCGGGCTGAAGCTCGACTCCTCTCAGGGCGATCGGGCTGCGCTCACCTTGTTTCGCCGGATGGGCGCCGAAATTTTCATTTCCCAGGGAATCATCCGCTGCCGCCGCGCCCCGCTCCGCGGAATCGACATCGACGCCACCCAAATCCCCGATCTGGTGCCCATTCTGGCCGTCGCCGGGTCTCTGGCCGAGGGGGAAACCCGCATCACCGGAGCCGCCCGCCTCCGGATCAAGGAGAGCGACCGCCTGAAAGCGACGGCAGACGGGCTCTCCCGCCTGGGCGCCCGGGTGGAGGAACGGCCGGACGGGCTGGTTCTGCAGGGGGTTCCCCGTCTGAAGGGTGGGCGGGTGTCTGGATACCGCGATCACCGCATCGTGATGAGCATGGCGGTGGCCGCGCTGCAGTGCGATCAGCCGGTCGAGGTGACCGACGCCGAAAGTGTACAGAAAAGCTGGCCGGATTTCTTTGCGGATTTCCGCCGGATAGGAGGAAATGTCCATGTCGTCGACTAACGGAACCTGCCTGCGTCTCTCCATTTTCGGGGAAAGTCACGGCCCGGCCATCGGCTGCGTGCTGGATGGCCTTCCTGCCGGAGAAGCCTTCGATCTGCGGGAAATCCGCGTGCAGATGGAGCGCCGCGCCCCCGGACGGGACGCGACCGCCACCCGCCGGACCGAAAGCGATACCCCCCGTCTGCTGTCGGGGTTTTTAGGCGAGGGGGACATCCTTCGGACAACCGGCGCGCCGCTGGCCATGATGATTGAAAATGAAAACCAGCGTTCGGGGGATTATCGGGATCTCGAGATTCTGCCCCGGCCCGGCCACGCGGATTATCCCGGCCATGTCCGGTATCACGGCTTTGGCGACGTGCGGGGCGGCGGCCATTTCAGCGGCCGCCTGACCGCGCCTCTGGTGTTTGCGGGCGCCTTGTGCAAGCAGCTGCTCCGCCGCCGGGGCGTGGCCGTCGGCGGACATGTCGCCGCGATCGCGGGTGTGGAAGACCGGCGTTTTGACCCGCTCGCCGTGTCCGCGGACCAGCTCGAGGCGCTCTCCCGCGTTCCCTTTTCCCTGCTCGACCCTTCGGTGGAACCCTTCATGCGGGGAGCGGTGGAATCCGCCCGACTGGAGGCCGACAGCGTCGGCGGCATCATTGAAGCTGCCGCCGTGGGCCTGCCTGCGGGGATCGGCTCCCCCATGTTCGACGGAGTGGAAAACCGTCTGGCCTCCCTCCTGTTCGGCATCCCCGCCGTCAAAGGGCTGGAATTCGGAGACGGCTTCGCCTTAGCCGGAATGCGCGGCAGCGAGGCGAACGACCCCTACCGCTATGCGCCCGACGGCGGCGTCACCGCCACCTCCAACCACAACGGCGGTCTGCTTGGCGGCATCACGAACGGCATGCCCCTGCTCCTCCGGGTGGTGATCAAACCCACGGCCTCCATCGGCAAACCCCAGCAGACAGTCAATCTGGAAACCGGGCGAAACGACACCCTCACCGTCCGGGGACGGCATGATCCCTGCATCGTGCCCCGGGCCCTGCCAGTCGTGGAAGCTGCGCTGGCGTTCGGCCTGCTCGACCTGATGCTGGAAGCCGAAGGAAACCCCACCCCCGATGCCTGAGCCACAATAGGAAAGGATGTCCATTATGCATGACGCTTCGACCTCTCCGGATGTCCGGGAGCTGTCCGCCATCCGGCAGGATATCGACCAGATCGACCGGGATCTTCTTGCGCTGCTCTGCCGCAGGATGGATTGTTCGCTGGAGGTGGCCGCTTACAAAACGGCCCATGGCCTGCCGGTGCTGAATGCCGGCCGGGAACAGGAAATTCTAGACCGGATCCGTCAGGATGCCGGCGCCGCCTATGCAGACGCGGCAGCCCTGGTCTTCTCCTCCATCATGGATGTCTCCCGCGGCCTGCAGCATCGCCGCATGGCCGGCGGTCAGACTTTGCGGAACCGCCTGGACGGCGCCGCGGACGCCCTGCTGCCACCCGAGCAGGCCCGGGTGGTCTGTTCCGGGCGGGCGGGAGCCTATGCGCACGAGGCCGCCCGCCGCCTCTTCCCCGGAGCTTCCATGCCCCGGTTTGTTCCGTCCTTTTCCGATGTCTTTGCCGCCGTCGAAGATGGATCGGCCGATTATGGCGTGGTGCCGGTGGAAAACTCCTCTACCGGTTCGGTGCACGAGGTGTATGATCTGATCATGAACTCCCGTTTTTCGATCGCCGCGGCGATCGAGTTGCCGGTTCATCACTGCCTGCTCGGGGTTCGGGGGGCGGATCCCGCCCGTCTGCAGGCGGTCTATTCCCATCCCCAGGGCTTGTCTCAATGCGCGGCATATCTCGAGGCCCATGGTTTGGAACCCCGCCCTTACAGCAACACCGCGGCGGCCGCGGAAATGGTGGCGGCCGCAGGCGACCCGGCTGTGGGGGCGATCGCTTCGCGGACAGCCGGAGAGCTATACGAATTGGATATTTTGGACGACAATATACAAAATGTGTCTGAAAACACCACCCGGTTTCTCGCGATTTCCTCCCGCCTGTCCCTCCCGGCCGACGCGGACCGGATCAGTCTGATTTTCACGCTGCCGCATGTGACCGGCTCCCTGTACCGCATTCTCGCCCGGTTCGCCATGCAGGGCCTCAACCTCACCAAACTGGAAAGCCGTCCGGTTAAAAACGGGGAGTTCGAATACGCGTTTTATCTCGACTTCGAGGGAAATCTGCAGAGTGCCGCCACCGTGGACCTGCTTTGTGCCCTGTCCGAAGAGCTGCCCGTGTTCAATTTCCTGGGCAACTACCGGGAACAAACCGTCCACGCGGACTGACATGGCCGTTTTTCCTGCATTTTCCGCAAAAGTGAAGATTGGCTTAAGATCCGGAAAAGAACCGTTTGAACAGCTTGTATTTGTCCCGATGTCTGCGTATAATGACGATAGCCGGTCGGAACCGCCCTTGTTCCGGGCCGCCAATCTAGCGAATTAGGAGATCTCCATCATGCGCCTTCCTCTGCAGCAACAATCGAACAGCTTTGCTGCCCGGGTTTATGCCTACCGGCACGCGGCCTTGTTTTTGCTGTTTTTGTTTACGGTTCAGATATTCAATGTTCTGGAACAGACGGTGGTGCCCCGCTATTGGGTGCAGTGCTCTCTCGATCAATACATACCGTTTGTTCCTGTGTTTGTTATACCGTATGTATTTTGGTTCCTCTATGTTGGGCTCGGTCTTGTCTTTCTGTGCCTATGGGATAAAGAGACCTTTGTTCCTACAATTTTGCTGTTGTGCACAGGTATGGCGATCACGCTGATCATTTACGCCGTCTTCCCCCACGGCCAGCCGCTTCGCCCTGTAGTCACGGGTTCAGACCCCTTCAGCGTTTTCATCCGGGATACCATATACGCGAACGATACCAACACCAACTGCTGCCCGAGCATCCACGTGCTCAATCAGCTTGCCGTGCATGCCGGTATCTGCCACAGCCGCCGCTTCCGGGGCCGCCGGGGCGTGAAAATGGCGTCTCTTGTGGCCACGGTCTTGGTGTGTGCTTCGACGATGTTCATCAAACAGCACTCTTTGGTGGATGTTGTCGCCGCCCTTCTGCTGGAACTGCCGCTCTATTGGCTCTTCTTCCGCAGCCGCCTGCGTGGACGGCTCGAACGGCTCTTTTCCGACGGGGATCTGCGTGTTTCCGCCGCGGCCGTTATCCGTTAACCAGAGGAATTCGCTTTACGAATTCCTCTCCAAAAAGGCGGCAAAAGCCGCCTTTTTTCGGGTTATTTAACCTATTCTGCTCCGCTTCGCGAATTCCTCTGGGTAGAAGCGGACACGCCCCTGACCGTATTTGTCAGAATCCGGGAATCGATTTGCCGATTTCCGGGTTTTTTCGTTTACCCCTTGCAATTTCCCGCTGATCTTTCTACAATGGAAGCAACATATGGAAAGGAGCCTGATCCATTTGAAACTGCAATATCTCGGTACGGCCGCCGCGGAAGCCTTCCCCGGCGTCTTTTGTCACTGCGAAACCTGCGCAAAGGCCCGGACGCTCGGCGGCAAAAACATCCGCCGCCGCTCCGGTATGATGGTCAACGACACCACTTTAATCGATTTTCCGCCCGATATTTACGCCCTGTCCCTCGAGTTGGGACTGGATCTCGGTTCTGTCACCGATTTGATGATCACCCATTCCCACGGCGATCATTTCGACGTGGGCGAGCTGAATATGCGTCAAAACGGGATGTTCTGCCATCTCGACCAGGATGCGCCGCCGCTCCGCCTGTACGGCGATGACGGTGTTGCCCGGGTGATGAAGGCCGCGGGAGCCGACAAGTATCCTTATGTGGCGTATACGCCCCTGACGTATTTCGATCCGGTGAAGCTGCCCAACGGCCTTGTTTTCACGCCCCTGCCCGCCAGCCATGCCGAGGGGGAGAACGCCTGCATTTTTCTGATTGAGGACGGTCGGCACCGGGTCCTGTATGGGCACGACACCGGACTGCTTCCCGAGGCCGATTATCCTTTCCTGGAAGGCAAACCCCTCGATTTCGTTTCGCTGGATTGCTGCAACGGAAGCCATTCGGCGGAGTATTTCGGCCATATGGGGATGCCCCAGTGCCGCAAGGTAGCGGATCGTCTGGAGGCATTGGGCTGCATCCGGCCGGATACCCGCCTGGTGCTGAACCACTTCTCGCATAACTGCGGGGAGCTGCACGAGGATCTCGTGGCCAAAGCGGCGGATATCGGCTTTGAAGTGGCCTACGACGGCATGATCGTGAATCTCTGATCCGCATTCAATCGCTGAGCAAAACAGCGCCGCCAGGCTATTGGCCCGGCGTCGCTGTTCCTATATTTAGTCCGGATTCTTCGGAAACCCTCCGGTCAGTCCCTCCTGCTCCAGCAGGGACTTCATGACCGTGATATCGGTTGCCACATCCCGCACGTCGTCCTGCATCAGGCTGTCGAGCAGATTGGAAAACGCCTGCACGACAGTGTCCACCGTGCTCTCGATCTGAGCGCGGGTTTCGGTAAGGCGCGACCCCGCGACCGGCTGACCGCTGAAAGACCGATAAGCGTCGAGCAGCTTGATCGTTGTGGGCAGATAGTAACTGCGCATCCTCCGGATTTCAGGCAGCTTCGCCGGATGCTCTTCCACAAACCGGAAAATGGCCTCCCCCACCTCGTCCAGCCGGTCGAGCTGGGCGGAAATCTCCTTTTCGGGGATCGCTGCATTGGACTCCCGGATCTGCCGAAGAAGGCTTCGTCCTTCCCCGAGCGCGTTCTCAAGATCGGACACCGGCGGCGCCGGAGTGGGCGGAACCGGTGCGCCTTTCTGTCGCTTCGACTCCTCCTCCCGCTTCTGCCGGGCCGCGAGATAGAGGCGGTAGGTTTCATCATCGAGCATCAGACAGGTATTCTCATCGTCCACGCGGGCGCCGGGAAAGAGCCCCAGCCCGATCATCCGCCGCAGATCCCGCGCGACAAAGCGCGGACTCTTCCCCACCGCCGAGGCGAGTACGCCCACCGGACAGAATGTGCCGCTTTTCAGTTCTTCCCGATACCGGCGATAGCGCGCGGTCCGTCTGCGCAGCGCGCCGCCGCCCAGCATCATGCCGCCGAAGACCGCGAGCAGCGGCAGGAACACGCCGATACCCAAACCCATGAACGGCAGAACCCGATCGGACGTCAGAGCCATAACGCTGGAGACGAGCGCGGTCAGCGCCGTCAAGCCGAAGCCGATCGCGCCGAAGACCACCAGCAGCGTTCCCGCCGCCTGACCAGGCACCCGGAGCTTGACCTTCCGGGGACGGGGCACGGAAACCGGGACAGAAACCGGTGCCGGTGGGGGTGGCTGCGTCCCTCCAAATTCGGTTTTAAAGGCGTTCTGAATGTCGTGAACCGTGTTTTGAATGGTACTTTGTATCTCCCGGAACTCCCGGGAACTCAGGGCCCGGCTGACCGAGTCGCTGATTTGATCGCCGATCTGGCGCCAATCCGGATTTCCCATAGGTATCCTCCATATCGGATCAACAGATCCTTTGCATCATACTGGCCGGCGCCCGGCCGCGGTCCGACCAGGCTTCGCATACTGTTTTCATTATAGCCGATTTGGCGGACCAGCACAAGCGGTAACTCTCCGGATTTCGGGGAACTTTGCGGGGAATCCGGGTGTTCTTTTCCGCTTTGGCAGGAAATTGGTCCCATCCGACAATTTCCAACGGGATTCGGTTGAAATGTTCACAGAATCTCCGTACAATACAAACCAGGACCCGGCCGGACCGGGGCGCGAAAGGAGCTTTAGCTATGGAAAAAATCATTCGAAAAAAAGTATACAACACAGAAACGGCGGAACTGGTGGCCAGCCGGGCGTTCAGCTATTACGGCGATCCGGCCGGATACGAGGAAAAGCTCTTCCTCACCCCCGAGGGCTCCTATTTTCTCTACGGTATCGGCGGTGAAAGCTCTCCCTATCCCGAACCCGCTATCAAGGCCGTCTCCAAGGCCGCGGCGCAAACTTGGCAGCAGGAAACCGAAGCGTAATCAAATGGAAAAAAGACCGGGCGCTGCCCGGTCTTTCCTTTACGGGGATTCTTTTTCGGGGAACCATCCCAGCTCCATCCGGACCTCTCGCCGCGTCAAATCGTCGTTCGTATAACAGCAGGCATCGAATCCGATCAGGGTAAATCCCTGATGCAGATAAAATCCCAAGGCGTTGCTGTTGCAGGATTGGGTTTCCAGGATGACTGCCCTCCGGCGGTCCCGTCTGGCCCGTTCCTTGGCCAGATCCATCAAGGCTCGGCCGACACCCTGCCCCCGCAGTTCCTCCGTCACCCACAGTTCGGTCACCCGCAGCCGATTCGACCAGGTCTCGGGGCAGATTTCGATCGCCGCCTTCAGCTTGCCGTCCCGCACAACACCCCACGCCTCCGCGTCCTCCCAATGGGCGGCATAGAGCTTGTCGGGGCAATCGTACTCCTCGTCTGGCCTGTGTTCGACTGGCGCGTCGAGGGGCCTTTTCCGGAAGGTAACGGTGAAATCCGCCTCATCCCGCTCCACCCGGACATCGGTATAGCTGTCCGCCGTATAATGCATCGGCAGAGAATATCCTGTCCACCGCTCCTTGGGCAGAAGCTCGATGAAATCGTCCATGTTTGATACCTCCTCGGTGCCCCCGTCTGGTCATTGCTGCTTCGGCGGAGGGGAGAGAGCGGATATAGCCGTCCACCCCACGAGACAATCGGCATTTACTCCATAAAAAATGGCCAGCTTCATGAGCATCCTGCAAGTCCAAGGAATACGTCCGGTTTCATAGGCGAAATACATTCGCGGAGAAACTCTCAGAGCCGCCACCACGTCCCGCTGCCGGAGATGCCGCTTTATTCGCAGTTCCCGTATCCGATCCGTCATGGCTCTCCCCTCCTGCGGCCAGTAGCTTGGCCACAAGAAGGGATTTTATCTGGAATTCCGATAAAGCGGGAAAGCCTCTATGCCTATTTCTTCTCTTCCGGGTTCTTGAATCCTTCGCCGAGCACCTCATCGGTGGACACCACAATCATGAACGCTCCGGGATCGATATCCGTCACCAGGCTGCGCAGCTCATACATTTCGGACCGCCGCACCGCACAGAGCAGCACCCGGCGGTCCGCCTGTGTAAGCACCCGTGGCGTTCAGCATGGTGACGCCCCGTTCCATCCGCTCGAGCACGGCGTCCGCGATTTCCCGTTCTCGCTTGCTCATAATGAGGAGCATCTTACCCTTATCTCCGCCGTACACCAGCGCGTCCATCAAACTGGTGGACACAAAGATCAGTACCATCGCATACAGCGCGGTCTCCACATTCCGATATACCAAGGCCGATGCTGCGACCACCAGCGCATCCACCAGCAGAATCAAACGGCCGATCGGGATATGGCGGAATTTGCGTTCGAGCAGCCGGGCCACGACTTCGGTTCCGCCCGTGGTCGCGCCCCGCATATAGATCAGCCCGAGCCCCGCCCCCGCCAGCACCCCGCCAAAAAGCGCGATGAGCATTTTATCTCCGCGGAACACGGGGAGAAAGGGGGCGGTAGCGTCAATGATGACCGAGGAGAGCACCGTCACGATCAGGGTCCGGACGGTAAAGGCTTTTCCCAGGCGGAACCACGCGGCGATGAGCAGCGGCAGGTTTACCAGCAGGATCATGGTACCGATCGGGGTCCCCCATAAAAAGTTGAGCAGAGTCGCGACGCCGGTCACGCCGCCCGGCGCAATTTGGTTGGGGGCTGTGAAAATGTTGACCGACAGCGCGTACAACACGCTGCCCATCACATAAAACAGGCCGTCGAGCGCAGTGCGCTTCCAGATGCCTGTCTGTGTCGATTTTCCCATGTGCAGGCCGTCCTTTCCTGTTGGGACAGCCCCGGTTCCTCACGCCCCTTCGATGGCGCTCATCGCCTCATCAAACAGGACATGCAGCCGTGCCGTCTCTCCGCTGAGATAGAGATACCCGAACAGGGCCTCCAGCCCCGTTGCCTTATGATACGCTCCGTCGGTACGGGCCGTGTGGGCGTTGCGTCCCCGGCGGTAGACCGCCGCCTCTTTTTCATTCAGGAGAGGCAGCAGCCGGTCGGCCGCCTTAGCCTGGGCCTCCGCCCGGACCTGTTCGACCGCCAGCTTATGTAATCCCCGGACCCGGCCGCTCCCGCGGACCAGCCGTTCCCGGACCATCAGCTCGTAAATGCCGTCCCCCACATACGCGAGGTTTTGGGAACTGATGTCACAAAGAGGGATCTCGTTTGTCGTCAAGGGTTCCATACGCACGCCCCTTTATACATATCGTAATATTACCGAATTTTATCCTTTATAGTTTAGTCCATATAGTCGAATTCAAAGTCGTATATACTCACCGTATCCCCTTCAGTCACGCCCGCATCGACCAGGGCGTCAATAACACCCGCGCTGCGGAGCACCCGCTGGAAATATTGGAGACCGTCGGTGTCGCGGATATCTGTGGTTTGAAGCAGACGTTCAAGCCACTCCGCCTCCACCACAAACACACCGTCCTCGTTTGTCACCCGGACCTCACGGATCCCCTCCGGCATTTCCGGCAAGGGCAAGGGTTCGGGTTCAAACTGCCGTATCGGCGGCAGCTGCGCGAGCAGCGCGGCACAGCGATCGGTAAGCGCCTTAGTTCCGTGGGCGATCGCCGCCATCAGCGGAAAATATTCGTATCCCCGCTCCCGCATCGCCGCAGCGAAGGAGTCCAGCTGCTCCTCCATCGCAAGGTCGCATTTATTCCCCGCCACCACCATGGGACGGGAGGCCAGTTCGGGATTGAATGCCGCGAGTTCCCGGTTGAGGATGTCGAAATCCGCGAGCGGATCCCGCCCTTCGCTTCCGGAAACGTCCACCACATGCACGAGCAGACGGCAGCGTTCCACATGCCGCAGAAAATCGTGTCCCAGCCCGACACCCTCGCTGGCGCCCTCGATCACGCCCGGGATATCCGCCATAACGAAAGAGGCTTCGGGACCCGTGCGCACCACGCCCAGAACCGGGGTCAGGGTGGTAAAGGGATAGTTGGCGATTTCCGGCTTCGCCTCGCTGACGACCGAAACGAGGGTGGATTTTCCCACATTCGGGAATCCCACCAGCCCCACATCGGCCAGCAGTTTCAGTTCCAGACGCAGTTCGAGTGCTTCTCCGGGAGTGCCGGGCTTTGAAAACCGGGGCACCTGCCTGGTCGGGGTGGCAAAATGGGCGTTTCCCCAGCCGCCCCGGCCGCCTTTGGCCGCGACGAAGGGCTCGTTTGTCGATATATCCGCGATCAGCCGGCCGGATTGGTTGTCATAGAGCAGGGTACCTCTGGGAACGCGGATCACGCAGTCCGCCCCGGCTTTGCCGAAACAGCGGTTGGCCCCGCCGTTCTGTCCGGGCTCGGCGGTGTATTTACGCTTATAGCGAAAATCGGAAAGGGTATTCAGGCCGTCGTCGGGCATAAATACGATATGGCCGCCGTGGCCGCCGTCCCCGCCGTCAGGCCCACCCGCCGCGACGTATTTTTCCCGGCGGAAACTCACCGCGCCGTTGCCGCCGCTGCCGGCCTTGACTGTAATCACCGCTTTGTCGATAAACATGGTGCACGTCCCTTCTGATCCATTCCCCTGCGGCCTTTTTATCGTGAAGGCCGCCGTAGGTAGTATATACGGTTTTCGCGGAAATATGGAAGTCTTTTCTTCTCTTTTCGCAAGCTTTTGGACATCGGGCTCCATTCGTCCCGTCAAGAGATAAAAAAACCTGCCCTGCCTTTCGGCAGAACAGGCTTTTTCCGAAAATTACTGTTCGACCGCGTACACGCTCACACGCTTGCGGTCTTTGCCGACCCGCTCGAAGCGGACGGTCCCGTCCGCCTTCGCGAACAGGGTGTCGTCGGAGCCGATCCCGACGTTCAGACCGGGATGAATATGGGTTCCGCGCTGGCGGACCAGAATGTTGCCCGCGAGCACGAACTGCCCGTCGGCGCGCTTGACGCCCAGTCTCTTGGATTCGGAATCGCGTCCGTTTTTGGTGGATCCCATTCCCTTTTTATGGGCGAACAGCTGGATGTTTATTTTCAGCATGTCGTTACACCTCCGTTGTCTCTACCTGTAAATGAGTGGGGTAAGCCTCTTCGAGGCCGGTCAGATGATCCCGCAAAGCGGCCAACACCGCCCTGCAGCGCTCCCGGTCTTCCCGGACGACCCAGATATACACATAGCCGTCCGCCTGACGAACCACCGCCCGGGCTCCGAGCCGTTCGGTCAGAGTGTTGGCGGTCAAAATCGCCGCCGAGGAGACCGCCGCGCAGAGAATATCCCGTCCCGCTTCGGCCAGATCCGCGTGTCCCTGTATCCGGAACCCACAAAGTCCGCCGTCCCGTTCGAGAAAGCAGGCGCGAATCATGCCTCGGCTTCCGCTTCGGCTTTGGGGGCTCTCGGAGCGCGCGCATGGATCTCTTCGATCTGCACCTTTGTATAGGGCTGACGATGGCCCATCTTGCGGCTGCTGCCCTTCTTGGGACGATAGGTGAACACCGTGATCTTCTTGCCCTTGCCCTGCTTGAGCACGCGGGCGTCGACCGAGGCGTTTTTGATGTAAGGGCTGCCGAGCTTGAGTTCCTTGTCGTTGTGGAGCGCGACCACCTTGTCAAAGGTGACGGCGGTCTCCTCGGAAGCATCCAGTTTTTCGATGAAGAGCACATCGCCGCTCTGCACCTTGTACTGCTTGCCACCGGTTTCAATAATGGCGTACATACGGGAACCTGCCTTTTCTTAAGACTCGCTGCACACGGGCGGGAAAACTCCGCTTCCAGCGGCCGTTCGGCCGCCGCCCGGAACATGCGGCATCCGTCAGTATAGCATAGATTCATCGGGCTGTCAACCAGTTTTCCGGCGAATCCATACGATTATTCCTGAAAATAATACGCTCCCGCCGGAAAACCTGAAATCCGTTCCGGATTTGCTTATGAACCTGCTAAGGCCGTCTTACTTTCCGGTGCGGCCGGCGGCTTTTTCTTCGAATCCCACCAGCCGAACGCTTTGGCGTTCCATGGTGCCTTCGCCGATCTTGCCGCAGGGATCCGCCGCTTCCACACGGAACACGAACCGGCGTCCGTCGGTCTCGAGCAGTTCCGCCGTCACCCGGATCCGCGCCCCTTCGGGGGTCGGCGCCAAATGAGAAACGGCAACGCGGGTCCCCACGGTCGTGATCCCCTCTGCCAGGGCGGGCTGTACCAACCGCATACAGACGTTTTCCATGCTGGCAATGAGAGAGGGCGTGGCGAGCACGCGGGCCGTTCCGCTTCCCTGCTTAACGGCCAGCATTTCGGACGTAACCACCCATTCCCCGGTTTCCCGTCTGCCTACGAACTCCTGCATTCTGCATACCGCCTTTCTTTTTCAAGAAACTGTGAATTTTTTTATTATCCCTCGCCACAAGGCGTATTTTGTGCTAAAATGAGACTTTGCGGGGCCGGTTTCGCGCCGCTTCATCGTGTGCATGTGTTTGAACCGCCCGTTTGACTACGCAAAGGAGGAATCCCGCTTGGAGGCAGCGCCCCCTATCCGCCGCCGGATTCATTTTCTGGATGAGGTCCGCGGTTTTGATTTGATTCTCATGATCTTTTTTCACGGGTTCTATATGCTAGGCTGGGTGTATGACGTCGCCTTCGGCCGCACGTTTTTCATATTTTTCCGCCCGGTCCAGCCGTTTTTCGCCGGGTTGTTCATCTTCATCTGCGGGATTTCCTGTTATCTGTCCCACAGCAACGTGCGCCGCGGCCTGATTCTAGCCGGTATTTCCGTCGGTATTTCGCTGTTTTTATTTCTGTTCATGCGGGATCAGATGATCTGGTTCGGGATTCTGCATTTTCTGGCGGCCTCTATCCTGCTGTTTGCCGCACTGCGGCCGTTGCTGTCTAAGATCCCGCCTCTGGTTGGTATCGCCGTTTGTGCCGTGCTTTTCCTGCTCACCTGGCATATGCCGGAGGAAGCCGGCAGCTGGTTTGGCATCAAGGGCGTGTTTGCGCTCCATCTGCCGGAAAGCCTAGTCCGCACCCCATGGCTCTATCCGCTTGGAATCGGCACGCTGTCATCTGCGGATTATTTTCCGATTCTGCCCTGGTTTTTCTGCTTCCTGTCTGGAAGCTTTGTGGGTGTATGGGCCAAGGCCGGCAAATTTCCGCAATGGATGTACAAAAGCCGGGCGCCTTGGCTGGCCTGGATCGGCAAGCACACCCTCGTCATTTATGTTGTGCATCAGCCGGTTATATTCGTATTATGTGCCGGTGTGATGTGGCTGATCCGGGTATTCGGCGGCTAAGCTTTACTATCTGACCGGAGTCCCTCTGGAGAGGGACTCCGGTCTTTTTTGGTTTCTTTTATATACTAAAAGTTATGTTCTTATAATATTATACAAATCATTGGTCAAAACGGCCCGGAGATGTCTGAAACAGGATCCGGGATGCGCCCGACAAGTCCAGTGCCGAAAACAGCAGAAGACCACAGACCGTACAGGCCGCCAATTGTCCCGCAGCCACACAAAGCATGTTGAGATACCAGGGCATGCCTCCGTAAGCCAGCGTCAGTTCGAGTCCTACGACAACCGCATTGAGAATGACCGGCGGCAGTGTGGCCAGAACCGGCCATCTCCGGATCCGGACATGCCGCAGAACGTATGTCAGGAACGCCGCCGTCAGAGTCGCGAGAGTGCCGAACAGCAAGTCCCAGGCCCCCGCGATATTCGCGCCGGTCGACAGGCCGTAAAGGTTGGCAACCAGACAGCCAACCGCCAGCCCTGGAATCGCGGCGGGCGTGAATACCGGCAGAATCGTCAGCACTTCGGAAAACCGGAATTGAACGGGACCGTAGGCGGCTGGCTGGATGAGTGCCGTGCAGACCGCATACATGGCCGCAATCAGGCCCGCCTGCGTCAAGCGGAGCAGCGCCGTGCGTTGGGTGTGTTTCATATACAATTGCCTCCATAGTTTTGATTTCCGCAGCATCCGCAGACGCCGCAGGGTCAGGATGGTTTCGAACTGACCTGGCCGAAGCCGTTTCCTACTATACCGCCTCCTCCTTTGCTTGTCAAGGCCGCCCGCCTGATTGTAAAAGAGGAACGGGAACTCTTCAAGCGGAGTCCCCGTTCCTTCCTATCGTGTCGCTCGCTCTCGGCGACCCTATGTCCGCGCGAGTTGGTATAAATACGCGTTGCCTTTTTTGCCGATTCGTACAACGCACTCCAATTTATACAATAAGTTGATTCCATAACCCGCCTTTTTCGCAGACAGCCGGCCAGCCCGCCGAAGATCGGCAGTCGTAAAAACCTCCGGCAGCCCAGGAGGCAGGAGTGCGGCGAAATCGGCCGGCTTCCGCAGCCAAAGCTCGTTCCCGATATCCGTCGGGACCCGTTCCACGCGGTGGGAGCCTCTTTTTCCGTCTCGTCCCCATCCGTCCCGGACCCTGGACTCCTCCAGGTCGAGCTCCACCAGCCGCAGCGACAGACCCGGATCGGGCAAATAAGGCAGCAGCCAATGCAGTTCGGAAAAGGCATCCCAAAAGCCCCCCTGCCGCGGCGACTTCCGCGGCGCGGCGACTTCTCCGGTGACCGGATCCAACCAAATCAGGGTCTTGCGCCGGATCACCGGCACAACAACGGTTACCGGCGTATCGGGAAGCAGGCGGGCCAGCTTCCCGCGCAGCGGGTACAAGCTGCCCGTCTGTATTTCCACCACCCGTTCTCCGTCGTAAACATCCGCAACCAGACCGCAGGGGAGCCGCACCTCATGCCGGCTTTCATCCGGCTCCACCCAATACTTGAGCACGGCGTGGAGGCACCGTTCCGAAAGGGTGCCGATCCCGCCCTTTTCCTGCAGATGCAACAGTCCCCGCAGTTTTGCCTCTTCGAAAGCCGTCATCCCGTCCCCCCGCGTCAGCGAAAGCGCAGCCGGGCCGTAAAACAGCGGCCCCGGCCATGTTCCCCCGTCATCCAAAGGGCGCGGCCTTCGCCGTCTTCGGCCTCCGCCGCTCGCAGATGCAGGACATCCCCTTCCAGCGCCTCGTGTTCATACGCGAGAGAGAGTCCGGCGATCTCCCGGTTTTCCCAGCCTCCCGGAACGAAATCGCACACGATATCGGCGTAGACCGTATTGTTGAGATGGCCGTTATAATCGGTATCCGACCAGTAAACCCGCCGTTCCCCTACGTCGGTCAGCTCGACAGGCGGCTGCAGTTTCCCGGGATCGGGGCAGCCGTTCCGACGTTCGGGCTGGGAGGCGATCCCAAACTGGTCAAATACCGACGGGCGCAGCAGGCGGTGGCTTTCCACATCCACGAGCGCGAAAGCCGACACTCCTTCCGTCAAAATGGCGCCCCGGGCGTCGAGAAGCTGGTAGCAGCGAAAGAGCTGCACCCCTTTTCCATCGCGGTGCCAAGTCCGCAACGCCGTCTCTTCCCCCAGCTCTGGAAGGCGGCGGACTTCCACCTGCAGCCGGGTCAGGACAAAAATCATCCCTCGCCGGTAAAATTCCTGGTAAGTCAGTCCGGCTTCTCCCAGATGACGTTCTCCGGCCTCCTGCTGAAACCGCAGGAGGCTGGACAGACGAAGCCGCCGGTCCCGTCCCGCGTCAAATGACGTCACCCGGGCCGGCCAAGTATATTCGGTTTTGACTGGATACGTGTGTTCCTCCATAAAATAGAGCTCTCCTTGTCTTTTCCGCAGCATTATCCGGGATTTTCCAAAACCGTGAAACGTTCGAACCGGGTCTGCTGATAGTCCTGATAGGCGGCCCGATCAGCCGTATCGTTCCGTACAACGGCCGCGGTTCCTTTCGGCAGAGCCTGCGGCGTTTCAAATCGATATCGTCCGTATGCTGCGACCTGTTCGAACATGGCGCCGGGATTGACGATTTTCACCGTGTCCTGGAACTCCTGCGGATCCTGCCGCGTGTAAAACAGGGTCAGGGCATACGCCCCGTTCACCTGCTGGGTCACATAAATCGTCTCGGCCTGGGATGCGGCGGCATACGATACGGCTTCGCCGAAGGAGTCCTCGAATGCCGTTTTCATTTTTTCCTGATATGTGGTGAAATACTGGACCTCAAACAGCAGAAACGCCGTTACATACAGCCCCGCCACCGCGGTGCGGAACAGCCTCCGGCTGCGGGCCACCTCCGCCGCTCCCAGAGCGGTGTAATACACAAGGGGCAGCCACAGGGCGTTGATGCGGTTGATATTGGGCCGGACCACAAAAACCAGCACCAGCGCCGCCAGCAGCCACGCATTCATCACGCATCCGAAGGCCGGACGCGTCTCTTTCCGGCCAGCCAGACAGTACAGCAGGCCGATCACGGCAAAGGGCAAGGAAAACACATACACGATCCCAAACCCGTCCATGGCGTTCCAGATCAGTCCATCGCTCTGGGTAACCGTCACCTTGGCTGCCTCGGCAAAATTCTCCGCGCTCTGCCGGATAAAATCCGCACTGAATACCGACGCCATGGCGGACATCCGGTTGGCTGTCAGACGGGGGATCGTCATAAACGGCAGACGGATGGCCGGGAGTTCAAACGTGTTGATAAGGGCAAACAGGATCATCGGCAACGCGACCGCCATCAGGACCCCCAGCCCTGCCGCCGCTTTGAGAAGCGTCGTCTGCTTTTTGGCCACGAGGTACCCGAGCAGCGGCAAAACCAGCAGCGGCAGGAACAGATAGGAGGTCGCATATGCATAGGCCGAAAGCCCCAGAACCCCGCATCCTGCCAGGAACGGCGCCGTGCGCTTCCGTTTGAGTCCGCTGACCAGAAGCAGGATGCCCAGCAGCACCAAATCAGGAAATAGGTTGCAGTCCAGCCCCCATCGGCTTTTCAAGATGTGCCAGGGGCAAACCGCCAGCAGCGCCAATCCGGCGAGTGCGGTTTTTTTGTCCGTCATATACAGAAGCAGCCGCCAAAACACAAACAGGGACAGACATCCCACAAGAGCCATGGGCAGGCGGAAAGCCCAAACCGTGGTTCCAAACACCGCCATAAACGGGATGCTCAGGTAAGAATACAGCACGCTTTGCCCGCTGCCCCAGGCGATAAAGTACACCGGCAGGAACTCCCCGTGCCGGTCGCGGCCGGTAGTCATCAGTGCAAAAGCATCGTATGCGGCCGAGGCCTCGTCCTGATTGAATCCCGCGGGATACTCACCCAGCGCCGTCATCCGCACGGCAAATCCGACGGCCAGCACCGCATAAACGGCCCATTCATACCGAAAGCTGGTCAGTCTCTCCCGCAGCGTCCCCTCTCCCCTGCGGACAGGCCGTATCAGCACCAGCGCGGGCAAAAGCAGGCAAAACAGGATCACCAGTACCTCTTTCAAAGGATTCCCTCCTCTCGGCCGAGTTGTTTCACATGAAACAAAGGCGGGATCCGGGCACGTTCCGGATCCCGCTTTCGCTTGGCACAAAAGGCCGCGAAAGCCGTTCTGTTTCCAAACGAATTCCTCATTCTCCTTATTTGACCGGGCAGAGCCGGTCGGTCCCCAGGAAGGGACGCAGCACCTCCGGCACCGTGACCGAACCGTCCGCGTTCTGGAACTGTTCGACCAAAGCCGGAATCACCCGGCTGGTGGCCAGCCCCGAAGCGTTGAGGGTGTGTACGAAATGCATCTTGCCGTCCTCTCCCCGATACCGGATCGCACCCCGTCTCGCCTGATAGGCCCGGGCATTGGAGGCCGAGCTGACCTCTTTATAAATGCCCATGCTGGGGATCCACACTTCGATATCATAGGTGCGGGCCATTGAGAACGAGCAGTCGCCGGCTGCCAGCTTGCTCAGCTGATAATGAAGCCCGAGCTTCTGAACCAGCCGTTCCGCCTTGCCGACCAGCTCTTCAAATGCGGCGTCAGAGCCGTCTTCCGTGGTATACTGCACCATTTCCACTTTATTGAACTGGTGCCCGCGGATCATGCCCCGTTCTTCCGCGCGGTAGCTTCCCGCTTCCCGGCGATAGCAGGGCGTATAGGCGATATATTTCCGCGGCAGCTCCGCCATATCCAGGATTTCTCCCCGATGGAGATTGACGAGGGCCGTCTCGGCGGTGGGGAGCATGAACTTCTTTTCACTGCTCGTCGGATTTTCAATCCAATATACCTCATCCATGAACTTCGGGAACTGCCCCGCCACGTATCCGCAGTCGTATCCCAGCATATGAGGGGGCAGGATAAATTCATACCCGTCGGCAATGTGTTCCTGGATGAAGAAATTGAGGATCGCCCATTCCAGACGGGCGCCCCAGCCCCGGTAAACCCAGCTGCCGTTGCCGGACAGCTTGGCGCCCCGTTCATAGTCGATCAGTCCCAGGCTTTCACAGAGCTCCACATGGTTTTTCGGCTGAAAATCGAAAACCGGCTGTTCTCCGAACGGATGCAGGACGCGGTTTTCCTCTTTTCCTCCGGCAGCAAGATCGTCGTCCGGCAGATTCGGCAGGGAGAGAAGCAGGGTCTTCTGCTTGTCCTCAAGTTCCGCCAGTGCCGTATCCCCCACTTTGATTTCGGCGGAAAGCTCTTTCATCCGGGCCATCAGGGCAGTGGTATCGCCACCCTCCTTTTTGATCTGGGGGATTTTTTTGGAATCGGCGTTCTGCTCGGCTTTCATTCCCTCCACTTTGCCTGCGAGCTGGCGGCGGCGCACGTCGATATCCAGGATTTCATCCACCACGGCGTCGAGGTCCATGTCCCGTTTGCGTATCCCGGCCTTGACCAGATCGGGATCGCTGCGTACCAGTTTGATGTCCAGCATGTTGATGTCTCCATTTCCTTATGATAAGCGGGCCGTACAGCCCTTTTTTTATTACTTCAGCGCGGCGAGAGGTGGTTCGCCAGCTCCTGCAGATCCTCCCGGCCGTAAAACTCGATCTGCAAAAGGCCCTTGTCCCCTTTTTGTATCACCTTGACCCGCCGGTTCATATACTCCGCCAGCGCCAATTCGACCTCCGTGAAAAACGCATCCTCCGGGAATGCGGCCGGAGCAGCCTCCGCCTTTTTCTCTTTCTTCGCGGCCTTCGCCATCTTTTCGAGCGCCCGGACCGGGAGATCGTCCTCGACCGCCGCCCGGGCCACCCGGCGCTGTTCCTCTTCGTCTTCAAACGCGAGCACCGCACGGGCATGCCCCGCGGACAGCTGGCCGGAGGCCACCAAGGAGGCCACCTCATCCGGCAGATGCAGCAAACGCAGGGCGTTGGCCACAGCCGGCCGGGATTTGTTGACTGCTTTGGCGGTCTCCTCCTGTGTCAGGCCGTAGGATTCCATGAGTGTGCGGTATCCCATGGCTTCTTCCATTGGATTCAGATCCTGCCGCTGGAGATTTTCGATCAGCGCCAACTCCGCAGCCTCCTGCTCGGTCATTTCCCGCACCACGGCGGGAACCTCGGAAAGCCCCGCCATCCGGGAGGCGCGCCACCGCCGCTCTCCGGCGACCAGCTGGTACCCGCCGCCCGGCAGCGGCCGGACCAGAAGCGGCTGAATCACCCCATGCTGCGCAATGGAGGATGCGAGATCCGCCAGCGCGGCTTCGTCAAACTGTTTGCGGGGCTGTCCCCGGTTGGGTTCGATATCGGCAATCGGCAGAGACACGGCGCGTCCGTCCTCTTCGACGGCGTTTTCCGCGAAAAGCGCCTCCAGTCCTTTGCCGAGCCCGCCTTTTTTTGCAGCCATAGATTCCGTCCTTTCCCTGTCGGAATGTTCCACGTGAAACAGGTTGCCCCTCTTCCCCGCGGACTATACGGTTTCAGCGATGGGCCAGCAGCTCGTCCGCCAGCTGATCATACGCCTGCGCCCCCCGGGAGCCGCCGTCGTAATAGCGGATCGGTTTCCCGAAGCTGGGCGCCTCGGACAAGCGGACGCTCCGGGGCACAGGGGTGGCAAAAACCTTGCGGGGGAAAAATTTCTTGACCTCCGCCACCACCTGCTGCGTCAGGTTGAGCCGCCCATCGTACATGGTCAGCAGCACGCCTTCGAGATCCAGGGTCGCGTTGTAGAGGCGTTTGACCTGCCGGACCGTCGCCATCAGCTGGGACAGCCCTTCCAACGCATAATATTCACACTGAATCGGCACAAGAAAGGTGTCGGCCGCGCACAGAGCGTTCAGGGTGAGAAGCCCCAGCGACGGCGGACAATCGATGAACAGATACTCGTACTTATCCCGCAGCGGGGCCAGCGCCGCCTTCAATCGCCCTTCACGGCGCGCAAGCTCCACCATTTCAATCTCGGCCCCGGCCAGCGCGATACTGGAGGGCAGAAGGTCGAGCCGGGTGAACGCCGTGCGCCGAACCGCCTGCTCCGACGGTGCGGTGCCGATGAGAAGCTCATACGTCGTGGAGCCGGCCTGTTTTTTGTCGGAGCCGACGCCGCTCGTGGCATTCCCCTGGGGATCGATGTCCACCAGGAGGGTCCGCCGGCCCTTGGCTCCCACCGCCGCAGCCAGGTTGACGGTGGTGGTGGTTTTCCCCACACCGCCCTTTTGATTGACGACTGCAATCACTTTGCCCAAACCGGCACCTCTTTTCTGCTTGATATGGCGAACAACGTGACGTTATTATAGCACAGTTTCCGGCAAGGGAAAAGGCGTTTTTCGGAATTCTTCGGATTTCATTCCAAGAATTCCATAAAGCGCTCTGCCGCATAGTCCTTTTGTCGGAGGGCATACTGATAGAAAGAAATCGAAAAGGATGTGCTGCAAATGGAGAATCTGGTAAACGGCCCGGAAATCCCGATGGGTCTCGGCATGGCTCTCGCCCAAAACCGGGACGCGATGGACCGCTTCGCTGCGATGACCCCCGCCGCCCAGCAGGCCGTTATCGAGCACACGCATCAGATCACGTCAAAAAAAGAGATGCAGGCCTACGTCGCCTCTCTGACGTCCTCGGCCGGCCGGTCATAAAACCGCAGGGGCTGTTTCACGTGAAACAGCCCCTGCTCTTTTTGGATAGGATTGTTGATGCCGCTTACGCAACGACCGTTTTTCCCTTGAGCTTGGTATTAACCAGACAGATATAGGTTTTGCCGGGCGCTACCTCCAGGGCTGAGCCGTCTTCCTCCTGAAGCGTGAACTTGTCCGCCGAACACGCATATTGGATCGCGCGGCTTGTCCCGCCGGTCAGCAGCAGCCCCGAGCCGGATCCCAATTTGAAGTCGCAGGTGAGCGCGTTCTCCATCACTTTGTCCGCATAGAGCACCAGCACGTTTGCCGTTTTGATCGGCGTGCCGTCCGCCGCCTTATGGACCGTGGTGTCACCGATTTTGCCGTTTCCCTTGGTATACAGCGAGGACGCACTGTCATAAACGAAAGTCACGGCCCGGCTGTCGCTGACGTTTACCTGCAGGCTGTTCCCCACGCCGCTGCCGGTTTTCTGCCCGAATGAGAACGGCGCGGAACGGGTCGCCGTCGTGCTCATCTTGAGCTTGTCGATCCGGGCCTTCATTTTTTCGCCGCTGATCATCATGCTGTATTCCTGCCCCTTGTCCTTCCAAACCTGCTTGTCCCGCCAAAAGGTGGTGCCGTCATAGGACAGGGCGTTTATGTTATCCATTTTGATTTTCTTGAGAGTTTCCAATGCGGGTGTACTGCCGCCCGCATGCGCGTAAATGATGTCCATCGCTCGCGCAATCGTGACAAAGGGCGAACGGGCCGAACGAACCGGGCCGAGCTGAGCGGGTATCCGCTCCGCGTTGGCAAACAGGGCCAGAATCCGGGTGATGCCGCCCTCGGTCTCCGCCTCTACATACATGTCAGCCTTGTCGATACCGAACTGCGGGCGGGAAGTCGAGTTGTTGCCAATCATGATGCCGACCGGCCGGGTGCCACCTTTTGTCAGATCGTTTTCCCCGGTTAGCGGGTTGAGATTCTCGGAACTCGGCTGCGTCTGGCTCGTCTCGTCGCCGCTCGGCAGGGTCAAAACCGCACCCCCCGAGGATTCTGGCTCGCTCGATACATCGGGCGTCTTTCCACATCCGGCCAAAATCGATATCAGCAGCAAACCGGCCGCAAAACCGGACATCCATTTTTTCATAGATATTCTCCTTTTGGTATAAACAATCCGTTTTATTTCTTCTCGTATATATTCAGTCGTCCTCTACATCCGCCTCGTCGTAAATCTCATCGCAAATCCGGGAATAGACTGTCTGCGCAAAGCGATAGGCTTCTTCCACCTCGTCGGCGGTTAGATGCAGGCCGTTATCCGCAGGATACCGCGTTTCGATATAGAGACGGTTGAGCCCGGCCGTGCGGCCGAGGTAGGGGCGGAAGGATTCGTCGAACTTGGCCACCTGCTTACAGAGCCAGGTCAGGTTGTGGCCGTCGGGAAGCACCCCGGTCTGATCGAGCAGATAGGCTTTGAGCGCCTTTTCCAGGCACTGCTGGCAATGGAACCCCGCGATATCCAGGCATTGCCCCTGTTCGATGAGCAGGCGGGCGGCCAGCAGGTCGCGCGCGGCGATTTCCAGCCAGTCGAAAAACAGGCGGCTGTCACTCGTGTGCCGTGTCCGACGCATAGAGCACCCTCCCTGTCCGGCGAATACGGGCGGCAAAGCTGGCGCCGTCCTCCGCCAGGCGGTCCCACTCTTCCCTTGTATAAACCAGTATATCGTACGGCAGATCGGAATCGATCTCCATATACAGGCGGCGTTCGGTCTCGGCGGCGTCGCCCCCGCCGATCACCACACACAGCTTCACCGAGGAGAGGACGCCGTCCATCGTCTCTTTTCGGCTGGCGAGCACAATACGTTCCGGGGAAGCAAGGCGCACGATCGCGTCCCGCAGCTGATCGAGCAGTCCGGAATCCTTGGACATATGGATCCCTCCTTCCAATACAACAGTATACACCGGTTTTCAGCGAAAAACAACGAATTGACAAATATCCGATGGACCGGTATAATATTTTTATCTTTGGGCAGCGGCTTTGCCCATGCATAGGCCCCCTTAGTTAAGTGGATATAACAAGCCCCTCCTAAGGGCTAGTCACCTGTTCGACTCAGGTAGGGGGTGCCAAAAAAAGAACGCCATCCCTGTGGATGGCGTTTTTTCCTGCTCCGGCTGGCCAAAAACACGGCTTCGCATCTTTCGAGAAAGGTGGAAAACATCATGAAATTAACGGCCTTTGAATACGGAGAATCCGAGCTTCCTGAGCGCATGGTATTTCAGGATGGATCCGAAAACGTCAAAGTGCCGATTGCTCTTCTGTTCTTTTTAATAGAAGACGGCGGCCGGAAGATTTTGGTCGACACCGGATGCGATACCATGCCGGGTTTTCCGCTTTTTGCATTCCAAAAACCGGTGGACGTTCTTGAAAGTTACGGAGTTAAGCGACATGAGATTACGGACGTTTTGATTACCCATGCCCATCACGATCACATTGACGGCTTACACTATTATCCGCAGGCCAATGTATATATACAGGAGAAAGAAGCTCTTCTTTCGGAGAGATATATCGGCGGCAAAGAAAATGTGTATACATTTCGGGACAGAATCTTTTTGGGGAATAACATTTGTTTTCAATGCATCGGGGGACACAGCATCGGATCCAGCATTGTGCTGATCCACGCGTCTGATAACGTGTATGTGCTGTGCGGAGATGAATGCTACACGGCGGAAAACCTGTTACAAGCCAAGCCAACGGGAAGCAGCTGCAATTTGAACAACAGCATCTCTTTTGTCAACGAATACAGGAAAAACGCGTATCATCCGATCCTGTTTCACGACAAAGATTTGATTGGCAGAATAGGGTACAAAACCCTTTTTCACTCTTGATTTAAGGACACCCTATCTTATCAGAAAGGATCTGACGCCTTGTCCAAACCGCGCAAAATGCTGGGGACAGCCGATTCGCCCGCTATTCTGTCGCTGATGCAGCTGATTGAAACACAGAGCAAAGCCACCATCGCCCGGTGGTGCCTGGATTACGCCGAGACGATCATTCTCCCGATTTATCAGAAGCGCCGCCCCGGGGACGATCGGCCCCTTCAGTCTATTCAGGCGGCACGCGATTGGTTTGACGGAAAGGTCAAACTGCCGCAGGTCAAGGATATCATCCTGCATCAGTGTCACGCCGCCGCGCGGGAAGCGGAGGAGGATCCGGCTGCACAGGCCGCCGCAAGGGCTTGCGGACAGGCGGCTTCCTGCTTCCACACCCCCACGCATTCCCTGGGGCTGGTGTTTTATGGAACGGCGGCCATCGCCTACGACCGTGTGGGTCTCCATGAACCGCCGGAAGTTTATGAGCGTATCGCCGCTGAGGAATGCGCAAAAATGGAGGCGGCCCTGCGGAGCATCGCGGTGGAGAAAGAGCCACATCCCGCCAAAATCACCTGGCACTGTTAGCGGCTTTACTGGACAAGTCCCCCGGTTTTATGGTAAGCTGACGGTGAAAAACAGACGGAGGAGGCGCGGGCATGGACAAGCGGGAACGGTACACCCAAATCAACGCCCAGACATGGGATGCCTGGGCGGAAAACGGCTGTGAATGGACAATTCCAGTCACGCACGACGACATCCTGCGCGCCCGGGCCGGGGACTGGGGCGTGTATCTCACCCCCTGCCGCACGGTCCCGCGGGAGTGGTTTCTCCCGTTTGAAAACGCGCGCATCCTGGGCCTGGCCAGCGGCGGCGGGCAGCAGATGCCCATCTTCTCGGTGCTGGGTGCCCGCTGTACCCTCTTCGATCTCTCCGACAGCCAGCTCGAAAAGGACCGGATGGTCGCGGACCGGGAAGGTTACGGAATCGACATCGTCAAGGGAGACATGACCCGGCCCCTGCCCTTCGAGGATGGTGCCTTCGACCTGATCTTCCATCCCGTATCCAATTGCTATATCGAAGACGTGTATCCCCTTTGGCGGGAGTGCGCCCGGGTACTGCGGCCGGGCGGGGTCCTGCTCGCAGGTCTCGACAACGGGCTCAACTTCCTGTTTGAAGACGACCAGCCCCTGACGGTGGTCAACCGCCTTCCCTTCAATCCTCTGCACATGCCGGAAACGGTTTTCAGGCGGATGGCGGAGAAGGGGGAGGCCATCCAGTTTTCCCACACCTTGGAGGAACAGATCGGCGGTCAGCTGAAGGCCGGCTTTCAGCTGACCGACCTGTTGGAGGACCGGGACCGGCCGGGCGGCGCCCGGATCGGGGAATACGCTCCCCAGTATATCGCTACCCGGGCGGTCAAAGCTCCGCGATAATGCATACGGCGGAAGGGAAGGAATCCTATGATCGAACTGCCCGAAGGCTTCGTCCTGGCCGGCCAATTGGACCGGCAGCTGGCGGGGCTGCGCATCGCCCATGTCGTGGCCAATGCCTCGCCTCACCGCTTTGCCTGGTATGGCGGGGATCCCGCCCTCTACCCCGATCGTTTTACGGGACGGGACATCGAGGGCGCGCATGCGTACGGCGGCAAGGTGCATCTCCGGTTCCGGGACGCAGGCGGTTTCTTATTCTGTGACGGGGTGAATCTGCGCCTGCTCTCCCCAACCGATCCCCCGCCTAAAAAGCATCAGCTCCTTCTGGAATTCAGCGACGGTTCCCGTTTGGCCGGTTCGGTCCAGATGTACGGAGCCCTGATCGGATACGACGCCCTGCCGGTCTCCGATTATGACGAAGCTGCGAGAACCAAACCGTGCGTGCTCACCGACGCCTTCAGCCCCGTCTATTTTGAGGAACTTCTGAGCGGTGTCAAGCCCTCCTGCTCGGCCAAGGCGTTCCTCGCGGCCGAGCAGCGGATCCCTGGCCTGGGGAACGGCGTGCTTCAGGACATTTTGTTCCGGGCGGGCATCCATCCGAAACGGGCTGTCTCCACCCTCTCCCCGGCGGAGCTCGATACCCTGTTCCGCGCCGTTAAGGATACCCTGCGGGAGATGACTGAGGCCGGAGGCCGGGATACCGAAAAAGATCTCTACGGCCGTGCGGGCGGATATGCCACCCTCCTCAGCCGGAACACCTATCTGTATCCCTGTCCCCGCTGCGGCGGTCCCATTAAAAAAGAGGCCTATCTGGGCGGCAGTGTCTACGCCTGCCCACACTGCCAGCCTCCGGTGTGAATCCCCCGCGTGTCTTCCGCCCATACCAACCGCATGAGAAAGGGTGGGTCTTCCCCGATCCGCGCGGCATTCTCTTGTCTCCTGGTGAGAGATGCAAACACGATCCGGCCGTCTTCCGTCTATTTGACAGCCCTTTCGGCCCGCATCCCGGGCGGTAAATTTTTACTACATTCGGTATAAATATTAACAAAATATACGCACAAAGCCCCCGCGTGTCCATGTAGGCACGCGGGGGCTGGCTATAAAATAAAGTTAGGCCGGCCGGACATTGGCGGCAGCGGCGCGCGTTCCTTTGGGGATCCGCACAACGTATTCGATGTACTCATCCGTCTCACTTTTCTCCGCCTTCGCCTGGATACCCGAGCGCCGCATGGTATCCACGGCATGGCTGACCGTATTGAGAAACAGGCGGACATCCCGTACGAGAGGCGTCGGACGGCGGCGTTTGACCCGGCCGGCGAGCAGATCTTCCACCAGACGATCCGCCTGTGCCACCGTCATTTTGCCCGCGATCATCCGGTTAAGTGCCAGTTCCCGCTGGTCCTCGTCCTCGATGCGGAGCAGCGCGCGTGCATGGCGCTCGGTCAGCCCCTCGTGAAGGATCCGGGCCCTCTGTTCCGGTGTCAGCCGAAGCAGGCGGAGCTTGTTCGCCACGGTGGACTGGGCGCACCCCAGCCGGTTGGAGGCTTCCTCCTGCGTCAAGCCGTACACTTGAATCAAACGCTGGATGCCCTCGGCCTGTTCAAAGACGTTCATATCTTCACGCTGGAGGTTTTCCACCAGCGCCATCAGGGCGCCGCGCTCCCCGTCCGCTTCCACGACCAGACAGGGAATTTCCCGCAGTCCGGCGATTTTTGCCGCGCGCAGGCGCCGCTCACCCGCCACCAGAACCGGCTTGTCCCCTTTGAGCGTAATGGTTATGGGGTTGAGCAGCCCGTTTTCATCGATGCTCTGCGCCAGCTCCAGCAGCTTGTCATAGGCAAACTCCCGCCGGGGCTGGTCGGGATTGGGCAGAATCTCCCCCACAGGCACCAGCAGCAGGCGCCGTTCATCCTGTTTATACTTCGGCCGTTTTGCTTCGATTCCCCACATACCGACACGTCCTTTCTGTTGGCAAAGAATGGTAAATATTTCCATCGCTGCCAGCATATCACCTTTTTCGCATCGGACATGTCGAAAACCGTCGGCAAAAATCCATTTTTAAAGGGGTTTTTTGGCGATTTTTGGCGTGGGGCGGGGATAGGCCGCCGGAGTGGGCTCTATTTTGTCGATCAGAAGCAGCAGCCGCAGGGCGGTTTCCTCCCCGGGCGCCGGAGCCGGCGGCAGGGTCAGGCGTTTGGCCATCCCGGAGCGGCCGCCCAAAAGGGCGATGGCCCGGGCGGCATCCGCCAGCTCCGTCTCGCCGTCCGGACCCTTCATGGCAATCATTTGCCCCCCCGGCTTCAGCAGCGGGAGCAGATATTCACACAGCACGGGCAGCCCCGCCACGGCCCGGGCCGTGGCGACGTCGAATTGTTCCCGCAGTTCGGGTTTCCGTCCCGCTTCCTCCGCCCGCGCGTGCACCAGCGCGGCCGGAATGCCCAATTCCCTGCAGAGCGAGTCCAGAAAGGTCAGCCGCTTTTGCAGAGAATCGAGCAGGGTCAGCCGCAGCGACGGGCAAACGATCGCGAGGGGCACACCGGGGAAACCCGCTCCGGTCCCCACGTCCACCAAAGAGAGCGCCCCCGACAAGCCCGCCGCCCGCTCCGTCAGGAGAGGCGCCAGACTCAGGCTGTCGAGGAAATGCTTGACCAGGATCCCCTCTGGATCGGTGATCGCGGTCAGGTTGACATTTCGATTGGTCTCCACCAGCCGGACGGCATACAGATCCAGCTTTTCCGCCGCTTCCGGGGTGACCGTCACCCCCATGGCCGCAGCCTGCTCCCGCAGGCGCACCGTATCGATCATAAAGCGCCCCTTTCCCCGGAATCATCCGGACCGTCTGCCGGCCTCGCCGCGTGATTTCCGCGGGAGGACAGCCAAATCAGCAGAACCGAGACGTCGGCCGGGCTGACCCCGCTGATGCGGGAGGCCTGGCCGATGCTGCCCGGCCGTATCCGGGCCAGTTTTTCCTGCGCCTCCAGCCGCAGGCCGGGTATGGCCGCGTAATCGGTATCGGCGGGCAGGCGGCGGCCTTCCAGGCGCTGCTGCTCCTCCACGGCGGCCTGCTGGCGGCGGAGATACCCCTCGTATTTGAGTTCCACCTCCACCTGCTCGGCCACCATGGGATCCAATACCGGCCGTCCGGTATCGACCGGTGCGAGCGCCGCGTAGCCGAGCTGAGGACGGCGGAGAAGGTCCTCCAGCCGGGCGCCGGTCGAAAGCGGAGCGGTGCCGCTGGCGGTCAGGAGCGCATTGACCTCGGGGGACGGCGGCAGCACCGTCTGCTTCAGACGCTGGCGTTCCGCCGCCTTCTGGTCCTGCCGGGCGGTAAAATGTGCCCAACGCGTATCGTCCACCAGCCCGATCCGCCTGCCCACGGGGGTCAGCCGTTCGTCGGCGTTGTCCTGCCGGAGCAGGAGCCGGTATTCCGACCGCGACGTCATCATGCGGTAAGGGTCCGAGCAGCCTTTGGTCACGAGATCGTCGATCAGGGTCCCGGTATAGCTGGAGGATCGCTCGAGCACCAGAGGCTCCTCCCCCCGGATTTTCAGCGCCGCATTGGCGCCCGCGACCAGCCCCTGGGCTGCGGCTTCCTCGTATCCCGAGCTGCCATTGAACTGCCCCGCGCCGTAGAGGCCGGGCAGATCGAGAAATTCGAGAGTCTGGGCGAGCTGGAGCGGATCGCAGCAGTCGTACTCGATCGCGTAGGCCGGGCGCATCACCTGGACATGCTCCAAACCGGGTATCGTGTGAAGCAGCCGGAGCTGGACATCCACAGGAAGAGAGGACGACAGCCCCTGGAGATACATCTCATCGGTATGGAGGCCGCAGGGCTCGATGAAGACCTGGTGCCGCTCCTTATCTGCGAACCGAACCACTTTATCCTCGATACTGGGGCAGTATCGGGGCCCGACTCCATGGATTTTTCCACCGTAGAGCGGCGAACGGTGGAGATTGTCAAGGATAACCTGTTTGGTTTCGGGCGTGGTCCAGGTAATGGCGCAGGTGACCTGATTCTGCAGTTTTCCCGCCGTTTCAAAGGAGAAGGGAACCACGGGATCCTCTCCCGGCTGAATTTCCAGCCCGTCAAAATCGATGCTGGAACGCAGCACCCGTGCCGGGGTGCCGGTTTTGAAGCGGCGCAGCGATACCCCGAGCTCCAGCAGGGACGCCGTCAGGCCAACGGCCGGAAAAAGGCCGTCCGGGCCGCTGTCGTAAGAGACATCCCCCACAAAAACCCGGCCTTTGAGGAAGGTGCCGGTCGCGAGGATCACCGCCTTCGCGGTGTACTGTTCTTCCAGGCGGGTCGTCAGCCTCCAGCCGTCCCCCGTGCGTTCCAGGGAGACGACCTCTCCCTGGTGCAGGTCGAGATCCTCCTGGCGTTCGAGAACGTATTTCATATACCCCGCATAGGCGCGGCGGTCGATCTGGGCACGCAGGGAATGGACAGCCGGTCCCTTGCCCCGGTTGAGCATGCGGGATTGGAGAAAGGTGGCGTCGGCCGCCCGGCCCATCTCCCCGCCGAGAGCGTCCACCTCCCGGACCAGATGGCCCTTGGCTGTGCCGCCGATGGAGGGATTGCAGGGCATATTCCCCACCGCATCGAGATTGATGGTGAACACCACCGTCCGGCATCCCAGCCTGGCCGCCGCCAGAGCCGCCTCGATCCCTGCATGGCCGGCCCCGATCACCGCCACTTCATAGTCTCCCGCGTGAAACTTCATTCCAAAACCCGCGCCTTTCTATCCGGTTACGGAGGGGATCCTCCGGTCAATACAGCCTGCAACGCTTTATTATACCGCGTTCGGAGCGCTCCGGCAATCCCCTTTTCCATACCGGCCGCCCCGGACCGTCATAGGGGCCGTCCGGCCTGCATACACTGAACCATGCGGTTTGTGTGTAATTGTAAGAGTTCTGTATGAGGACAACAAAATACCCTCCCCAAAACACTATATAAGAGAGAAGGGATGGATACGGCCAAGCCCATCAAAACCATCAACTGGAGTTTATTCGCCGCTCTGCTGGTCCTCCTGTTTGTTCTGCTGCTGCTCTCGCGCTGCCATCCGAACCTGGGGGTTTCCAGCCCGGCGGGCACATCCTCCACCGCACCCGCCGCCGTCCCGCAGGGCGCCCGCTTTGTTTTGGATACCGCCGGGGCAGACCCGTCCCGCTTGAATACGATGTGAAAAGAGGTTGGACCTATGCGCACGTTTCCCAGAAAAGCCAGAATCGGCCTGCTTTTCCTCGCCGTGTTTCTGGGAGGCGTACTGCCGACCCTGTTTTCTCTGTTCTGGAACCCGCACATCCTGATCGTCTCCCTGTCGGTCAGCATCTCGCTCGGCATCCTGCTGTTTCTGGCCCAGTCAGCCCCCCTTTGGATCAGCCTTACGGGGGGATACCTCATTATGGCAGCCGCTATGATGACCCGGATCCCTCTGTACGCCTCCCTGCCCTTTCTCCTGCTGGCTTACGAGGCCTTCTGTTTTCTGGGTCTTCCTCTGATTCTGGTCGGTGTATCCCGCATGTGGCTGCGGATGGCGCTCAGCATCCGGCTGGCGTTTCTCTTCTCCGCCATCAGCCTGCTGGCGGTTTTTCTGCTGATGCAGTGCGGGTGGTCGTTTGTGATGGAGGCCCTGGATGTGCAGGGCTCCGTCCGGCATCCCGTTCTGCCGGAGTTGTCCGGCATCCTGCTTTCCCTGTTTGCGGAATGCGGTACGTATGTGCTTCTGAGCCTGCTGTTTCAGGGCAAAGAGCGGGACCGGGTGTCCTTGCATATAGGATAGAGCTTCCTCTATATAAAACCGGCGGGAATCGGAACGATTCCCGCCGGTTTTTGATGTATTTGTGTATGCGGTTATTTTCCGACACAAAAACGGGAGAATATATTCTCCACCACAGCCTCTGTGACCCGTTTGCCGGTCAGTTCCATCAGCCCGTCGAGGGCGCTGTCCACGCAGACCGAGACGGCGTCCAGTGTCATGCCGGCCGAAAGGGCGGCTGCGGCCTCCCTCACCCCGTCCAGCGCGCGGCGGGCGGCATCCCGCTGCCGCTCGGTCGCCAGGACCGGCTCCCCCTGATGAAGGCGGCAGACGCCGGTGATGTCTTCTACCTCCCGGATCAGGTCCTCTGCTCCCTGTCCGGTCGCGGCGGAGATGGTAACGGTGCGGGGAACCGCGCGGCGGATCTCGTCGGCATCCGCCGCCAGCGGCCGGTCGGATTTGTTGATCAGGGCCACCGCCGTGTCGGGAAGCTCTCGAAGCAGGGCACGGTCGCCGTCTTCGAGGGGCCGGGACCCGTCGAACACCGCGAGGACGAGCGCGGCCGTGCGCAGACGGGCGCGGGCGCGTTCCACCCCCACCGCCTCCACTTCGTCGGCGGTGTCCCGAATACCGGCGGTATCCGCAAGCCGGAGGGTCACGTTGCCGAGGCGGACAGTCTCCTCCACGATATCCCGGGTGGTTCCCGCCGCTGGGGTGACGATGCTCCGGTCGCAGCCGGCGAGGAGATTCATCAGAGTGGATTTCCCCACATTCGGGCTGCCCACGATGACGGTATCCACCCCTTCCCGCAGGATCCGGCCCGCATCAAACGTTTCGAGCAGGCGGGCCAGCGCCTCGTCCGCTTCTTTGAGAACAGCAGCCAGGGAGTCGGGCGCCAGCTCGGGGATATCGTCGTCCGGAAAGTCCACAAAAGCCGAAAAGGCGGCCTGGGCCTCGATCAGCGCGTGCGCAATCTGTTCCGCCCGACGAAAAACCGCGCCTTCCCGGGCGGCCAAGGCCGTGCGGGCCGCGAGCTGTCCGTCGGCCGCGATAAGACCCATCACCGCCTCAGCGCCGGTCAGATCCACCTTGCCGTTCAAAAACGCCCGGCGGGTGAATTCTCCCGGGCCGGCCGGTTTGGCTCCGGCGACGAATAAAGCCCGCAGGGTGCGCTGGAGCAGATAAGGACCTCCGTGGCAGGACAGTTCGACTACGTCCTCCCCGGTATAGCTGTGGGGGGCCCGGAACACAAGCGCCACACATTCGTCGATATCGCCGCTCTCGTCGGCCACGTGCCCGTAGGCCGCCGTATAACCGGGAAGACGGTCGAGGGCCCCTTCCGGCCGGGCCGGACGGAACACACGGGACGCAATGCCGACGGCATCCCGCCCGGATACCCGCAGCACTCCCAGCCCCGCCGGCGCCGACGGAGTGGACAGGGCGGCGATCGCCGGGCCCTCCACCATTTTTATGCTCATCCGGCCTCTTCCTTTCCAACTTCCGCAGTATGCTTCTGTATTATAGCAGGGAGGGGCCCCAAAGGTCAAACGGAAAGAAAAATTCCCTAAAAATCCGATTTTCTGCATTTTCCTGTTGACAAAGGGGCAATTGCCGATTATACTGTGTATTGCAAAGTATTAAGGTATGCATAGTATTCGATAAAGGGGGGATTGCCTTGGATGTGCAGCGCAAAAAGGGACTGCTTGAAATGTGCGTCCTCGCGGTGCTCAGTAAAGAGCCTTCCTATGGCTATAAAATCATTGGGGATGTGTCGGCCTGCATTGAAATTTCCGAGTCGACCCTCTATCCGATTCTGAAACGGCTGGAGACCGCGGGCTGCCTGACCACCTGCCCGCAGGAACATAACGGCCGCCTGCGCAAGTATTACCATATCACCCCCGCGGGGCGGGCCCGCATCACCGCGTTCCTGGAGGAATGGGACGAAATGAAACAGGTATATGCCTTTGTACAGGAGGAGTCGTCATGGAATTCACCACATTCTTGAGCGCATTGGATGAGGCTCTTGCGGATTTCCCTCCCGAGGAGCACGCCCGTATCCGGGAATTCTACAGCGAGCTGTATTACGACGCTGTGGAAAACGGTAAATCCGAAGAGGAAGCGGTCGCCGCTCTCGGCAGTATCGGCGAAATCCGGGAAAAGGCGCTCATGGATATCGGCCAGGGGGAGGCCGTCACCGAACCGCAGCCCGTCTATGCCCCGCCTCCCTACCCGTATGGGGCTCAGCCCCCGCTTCCCTCTCCGCCCAAAAAGTCGAACGCCGGGAAGATCCTGTTTTGGTCCTTGTTTCCCTTCATCCTGATCATCGGCATCCCGCTGGCGGCCGCGGCTTTGGTGCTCTATCTGGCGGTGTGGATCCTCCTCGCCTCCCTGTGGATCGTCGTGGCCGCCATGGCGTTCGCGATGCTCTGGGGCAGCGTATCCTCCGTTGTCATGATGGCGACTTCGGTGCCCGCGGGCCTCTTTCAGCTCGGCACCGCGATTTTCGCGGGCGGATGCGGCGTGCTGCTGGGCGTAGCCAGCCTGAAGCTCTGTGTGCTGTTTGCCAAGGCGACCGCCGCGATGACCCGGGGACTCGGATCCCTGTTTCATAAGAGGGAGTCATAAGGCCACATCGACGGGCATGTCCCGGAAAGGATAGATGCGATATGAAAAAGACCCATTGGGCGCTGGCAATCGGCGGCTCTTTATGCGCGTTCGGCCTGCTGCTGGGCGCGGCCGCGCTGGCCTTGAACGGATTTGACTTTATGAGGACGGTGACCACAGTGAAATACGAGCAGAAAACCGCTGCTTACGAACCCGCTTTGCTGGAAGGCATCGATGTCGCGGCCGAGGATATGAAAATCGTCGTCTCCCCTTCTCCCGACGGACAAGTGCATCTGACCTATTGGGAATCGGCGGCGGATATCGTCACCGTCGGCGTGAATAACGGCAGACTCGAATTCCGCCACAACACCGAAGAATCCTGGATTGACAATTTCATCCGCGGCTTCTGGAACGGGCTTTCCCGGCTGCGTCACTACATCGAGGTCAAAATCCCGTCCGATTATACGGGATCCCTCCTGGTGTCGAACGACAACGCCTCCCTTTCGGCCAGCGGTCTCTCCGCGCTGTCCGGCGCCTCCTTCTACGCCAAGAACGCTTCGCTGGAGCTGACCGATATCACCTCCCTGGGTGCGCTTACCGCAGAGACGACCAATGGATCCCTGTCCCTCGACCGGGTATCCGCCGGCTCCGCCCGCATCACCAATACCAACGCCCGCATCCGGCTGATCGACACTCATCTGGGCGACACCGTTCTCCAGACGGACAACGGCTCGGTCCTCTTGAGCAGCGTATCGGTCGGCACGCTCACCGCCAAAACCAAGAACGCCTCATTCGATGCCGAATCCCTGACCGGGACCGGCCGAGTGGAACTGGAAA
This sequence comes from uncultured Oscillospiraceae bacterium, assembly GCA_902492895.1. Classification (GTDB taxonomy): domain Bacteria; phylum Bacillota; class Clostridia; order Oscillospirales; family Acutalibacteraceae; genus UMGS1623. The sequence goes on from CABUNG010000024.1 coordinate 36,306, forward strand.
CGACCAACGGATCCCTATCCGCCATCGACGTCAAAACGGCCGGCGACCTCTCCCTCAAATCCAAAAACGGGAGCGTGCGCGCGACCAACTGCAGCAGCGCCGCCCTGACGGCCGGAACCAGCAACGGCAAAATCGACCTGTCCCGCTGCAAGGCGGATCGGATTCAAGCCGAAACCAGCAATTCCGCTCTCGAATTTGACCGTTTGGAATCCCTGGACATCACCCTCTCCTCGAGCAATGGGGGAATCCGGGGATCGGTTCTCGGACGGGAGGAAGACTATGTCATCGTAACCCGTACCACCAACGGCAGCAGCAACATCACCGATCGGGTGGGGGATCTCCCCGGCCGTCTGAACATCAGCACTACCAACGCGTCGATCCGCGTCACCTTTGAATCGTAATCGGTCCGTTTGCTCGGGTCCCCTGCCGTTTGTGCGGGGGACCTTGTTCTTTTTACCAACGTTTTCCCCTTTTGCCGCCTCTCTGTTACAGAGAGGGTGAAAAAGGGCGATGGGTCCGCCGTCTTTCAGAAGGAGGTGTCCTATGGAGCAGACCGGGAATCAAGCGGAATTTCTCCAGCTGTACAACGCCTATTACAAGGCTGTATATTACACCTCCCTGGGTATTCTGCATCAGCCCGACGCGGCCGCCGACTGCATGCAGGACACCTTCGCTGCGCTGTGGGACGCTTTGCGGAAAGAGGAGCGCATCCGGAACCCCGGCGCCTGGCTGATGACGGTCGCCCGGCATTCCAGTATGGGCGTGCTGCGCCGCCAGCGGAATCTGTCCCCTCTCGACGAGGTGGGCGAGCTGCCTTCCCCAGACGACGACACGTCCCGGCTTCCGGAGGAGGATCTCTTTATCGCGCATCTCCTCAAAAATCTGCCCCCGGCTGAACGGGAAATTTTCGTCCTCCACGTTCTGGGCGGGCTGCGTCTTTCCGCCATCGCCGCCGCCATGGATCTCCCGCCCGCAACGGTGCGCTGGCGGTTCGCCACCGCCCGCAAATTGCTCAAGCAGGAACTCGAAAACATGGACCGGATGGAAAAACGGCAAATGGGCTCTCCATGAACCCCCGGATCTATAACCAACCTTCTTCTATGTCCTATTGAAAGGCAGGTGTCCTTTGATGACATGGCGTTCTTTTCGCTCGCTCTGCCGCAAAAACGCGAAGCGTGTCCCTTACCATCCAGAAGCCTTTTTGCAGGACGCGCCTGCGAAGCCGCCGCAGCCCGTCTTTTGCCGGGTTGCGGCCCTGGCCGGCACCGCGGCGGTTTTGGTTGTGGCGTTTGCGGCGGTGCTTCTGAGCAATCTGTTCCAGCCGGCTCCCGGCCCCGGATTCGCGGACAGTTCCGCCTCGCATGACGCGTTTCCAGCCGGCGTGGATCCGGCCGAACTCTATACCTATCTGGCCGAACTGTCCTATACCGACGAGGTCCAGCCGTTCGAGACGGAAAGGATGACCGCGGCCGAGCAGCTGCAGTATGCCAATCAGGTGTATCTGCGGGAACACGGCGCCTCCCTCCTGCAAACCGAGATTCTTGCGTCCTCCCTGTTGTCGGCCGGGCCATCCTATGAAGAGAGTATGGGCACAGGTGTCCTTTCGCTGCCGACAGCACAGGCGCTTCTGAACCGCCTATTCGGACCAAACGCCAAACAACTGTCCAAAGAGGAAACCATCGGGTCCTTTCTCTCCTGGCAGGACGGTCTGTTCACCACCATCGTTCCCAGCCGTCCCCGGGACGGAGAGGACGTCCTGATGGTCTCTTACAGCCGCACGGCGATACCACAGGATTCCAGCCTCACCCAAAGCTCCCTGCTCACCACCCCCCTTTTCTATTATGTCGAGACCGTTCAAAGCACCGAGGACTCGGTCACAGTGAAAACCGCAGCTTTTGCTCCGTCCGACGCAGACGCTTGGGAGGTCCCCGTCGATCTTACAAGCTACAACCGCCTGCAGTCCCAGCTTCGGAACTGGCGGCAGACCCATGAACCGAACAAAACCGCACTTTATACCTTCGGTTTGGAAAACGGGGTGCCCTATCTGTTGTCCTGCCGGGATGCTGCTCCCGCGATGACGACGGACACCTCCAGTGCCGGCGGTACGACGGAACCGCCTTCCGTCTGGTCTCCGTCCGGGTGGACCGGTCCCGGGGATCCGCCGCCCGTCAATGAACCAGTCCGCTGGCTGGGCAAAACCGATCCAAATACGTTTATGCCTCTGCTGAAGGCCACCGCACTGCTCTCTGCCTACTCCACCCCCTTCACTGCAGATGAAAAGCAGCACGCCGCCCGCGGCCTGATCCCCTTTATCGAAGTACCGTATATCGAGCCGGAATGGAACATCCAAGCGGTACCGGCAGCGGATCGCGTTGCATTATTCGAAAAATTGGGGATTCCCGAAGGGCTGGTCGTGTATGCGATGCCCTTCGACTCTCTAAATCAGCTGGCCGGCCGCTATTTTGAGACACTGCAATACACCCGGGAAGACCTGTACCCTGCCTTTCGATCCGACGCCGATGATACCCAGCTGGTACTGGATGCCGAGTCGGATACAGTCTATGTCGTGATCGGGGCCACAGGCGCCCGCAACAATGTGTTTGTCGTTGCCGACGAACAGCAGCGGGAAACCGTCGTCCAGTACACGATCCTGTATATGGACGACGCACAGGATGATGCCTATATACCCTATTACGCGGCATATGGTTATGCAGCGGTGCAGCGCTATTTTCTGAAAACGTATCGTTTTTGGGAAAACTCGCAGGTTCTGCATATGGATGTCGACTATCAATCGGGACAGCCCCGGCTCCTGTCTTTCCAGTATTCAGAAATGCCCTTCGGCAAGCAGAAGGTACTGGCGGAATGGGCTTGGAACTTCATCCAGGTGGACTCGGCGGATTCCTCGAAATCCCAGCAAATCGGCGATATCCATGTACTCGAAGAGATGACCCGACAACTCCGACGATTTTCCGGGTTCTTCGCAGCGGAAGACGGGTCCGTCCCCGCTGTCCGGTATCAGGACATCATGGCCTGTGTAACCGAAAAAACGATTCTGGAACTGGAAAAGCGGGGCTACCTGGAAAACGTCGGCGGAGGGGATTGTCCATCCCTGGATCCATCTGTATACAAACGAATGGGGAGGCGGCCGGGTCCTCATCGCCGAGACCACCGATATAGACGACATTTTCAATGTCGTCTATACCGTCTCGGACTTTCGCTTGGCCCGAAACCGTACATTTTCTGTGACAATGGAACGCCGAGACGACGGTGTCTATTATTTAGCTTCCCTTCCCCAAGAAATTCCGTAAAAAACCGCCCTCCTCATGTTGTGGGGAGGGCGGTTCGCATGTGGTCAGGGATCTGTTCTGGTCTCAGGTCCGGGGAGTCTTGCTCTTCCATGATCGCAGGGACTTCCGTCCGCTACAAGAAGAAGCGGATCTATCAACCCGGCCGAAGCTCTTTCCACTTTCGTTGGACAAACGGATCGCATTGACTTTTACCACCGAATATGATAGCGTGAGAGATATTATAAGGCAGCCATGACGGCTCTTGGTTTACACTTCTACACCATGGACGAATTGGAGGATACGCTCGGTGTCGACTGGATGCAGACGGTCATTTTATAAGAGGTTCCTCGCCGGCGTTTGGGCCGGCGCTCTGCTGGCCTCCCTCCTTTTTCTCGGCTGCGGATGCGGCGAGATCATCGAACCCGATCCGCTCATCCTGTATGGCGTCCAGTCCGGCGATGCCGAGATCAAATTCACCGACTTCGCGAGCCAGAAATGGCTGGCACTGGTGCCGCAGTCGATCACCGAGACGGATGCAAAGGGGCAGACCCTTTCCATCCAGCCGGACGGCCCTGTTCTTCAGACGCTGCGCCATCTTCGGCTCACGGAGGAAACCGCGGTTTCCTCTGTCCCCGGCGGATGGCGGCGCAAAACCGAGCTGGTTTATGACAGTTCCACCTTTACCTACTATTGGTATGAATTCGATGTGATTATACAATATGGAGATGTATTGCACCGGCTGCGGGTGATTTCAGAGTCTCCTTCCGCGGATCCGGCCACATGAGTCCTCTTCCATCCGCGGGACCAAATCGTCCCGTCCAACAGCCGGGCGGGATGGGAAATAGGCGAACGGGACGGAGGTCTCCTCGCTGCATTGATGCCAACTTCTACCCAACGGGGTTCTGTGCCGCGACTCTGAAAAGACACAATTAGGCGCGCCGCAGACTACGGCGCGCCCAATGCATCCCTGGGTTCGGACCAGTCCGTCAGCTCTCGACTCGTGGCCAGGGCAGCGGACAGTCAAAATACCAAATCGGAAAAGCAACCCTTCATCGTTTTGCCCGGTGTCGGCCGGATTCAGCGGTGCTGTGAGGCCGCAGCGGTATTTTGTATCTCCAGTATAGGGGTCTTCGGTCTCAGACCGGTCACGGAATCTATAAAAGCACCGCGGATGTTTTTGTCCGCGGTGCTTTTATGACTTTATGCTTGATTTTCCGGTTCCGACGGTGCAGGCGCAGCGGGCGTTTCCGGTGCGTCCTCCACAGCCTCTTCCGTCTCCGCAGACGTTTCCGGTTCTTCCTCCTCGTGAGGTGCGCGGGCCAGCGAGACGATGCGGGACCCTTCCTCCACCCGCATGACGCGCACACCCTTGGACGGACGGCGGCAGAGGCGGATTTCATTGACCTGCATCCGGATGATAATACCATCGGAGGAGATCAGGATCACGTCATCCTCCGGATCCACCACCTTGATGCCGGCCACCTCCCCATACTCTTCGGTATGATAGTTGGTCAGACCCTTACCGCCCCGGGACTGAATCCGGTAGTCGGTCAGTTCGCTCAGCCGTCCGTATCCCGTCTCGGTGACGGTCAGGAGGAGGCCTCCCTCCCGCCGGACGGACATGCCGACGACCTCATCCCCCTCGTCGAGGGTGACGGCCTTGACCCCTCTGGCGGCGCGGCCGACCACGCGGGCATCGTTTTCATCGAAGCAGATGGCCATACCCCGGCGGGTGGCGACAATCAGCCGCTGATATCCGTCGGTCATCCGCACCCACGCCAATTCGTCCCCTTCGTCGAGGTCGATGGCGATCAGGCCGCTTTTCCGGGCATTGGAATAGGCGTCCAAACGGGTGCGCTTGATGATGCCGCGGCGGGTGACCATGCACAGATATTGATCGCCGGAGAATTCCGACACCCGGATCATCGCGGTGACCTTTTCCTCGGGGGCCAGGGGCAGGAGATTGACGAGATTCATACCCTTGGATGTACGGGCGCCCTCCGGCACCTCATAGCATTTCAGACGATAGACACGGCCCGCCGAGGTAAAGAACATCACGAAATCGTGGCTCGAGCAGAGGAACATGGTCTCGGTAACATCCTCATCCCGGGTTGCCATACCCATGATGCCCCGACCTCCCCGCCGCTGCGTTTTATAAACGTCGGCGGCCTGACGCTTGATATAGCCCAGGCGGGTCAGGGTGAGGACACATTCCTCGACCGGGATCAGATCCTCGATATCCACTTCCCCGGAGACCGCGGAAATCTCGGTACGCCGCTCGTCCCCGTATTTATCCCGCATTTTGATGCATTCTTCTTTTACAATCGCATAGATCTTTTGGTCATCGGCGAGAATTTCCTCCAAGCTGGCGATGCGGGCGTGCAGGGCGGCGAGTTCATCTTCAATCTTCTGCCGCTCCAGGCCAGACAGGCGCCCGAGGGTCATTTTGACGATGGCGTCGGCCTGGACGTCGTCAAAGCCGAAGCGCGCCATCAGGTTGGCCTTGGATTCCGGCACGTCCTTGGAGGAGCGGATGATGGAGATCACTTCATCGATGAAATCTACCGCGACCTTCAGCGCTTCAAAGATGTGGGCGCGCTCCTTCGCGCGGGCCAATTCATAAAGGGTGCGGCGGGTGATGACTTCTTTCTGATATTTGATGTACTCCTCCAGCATCTGCTTGAGGGTCAGGACACGGGGCACGCCATTGACCAGTGCCAGCATGATGACGCCGAAGGTGGTCTGCATCTGGGTGAACGCAAAGAGCTGGTTGAGCACCACCTGGGGATTGGCATCCCGTTTCAGATCGATGACGATCCGCATGCCTTCGCGGGAGGAATGGTCAACCACGTCGTGGATCCCTTCCACCCGCTTCTCGTCGGCCAGCTCAATAATGGATTTGACCAGATTGAGTTTGTTGACCTGATACGGGATTTCGGTGATGACGATGCGGAAGCGGTTGCCAACCTCCTCGATTTCAGTGCGGGCACGAACCACGACGCGGCCCCTTCCGGTCGCATAGGCGGCACGGATCCCCGCGTAGCCCATGATGACGCCGCCGGTGGGAAAATCCGGACCTTTGATGTGATCCATCAGTTCCGGCAGTTCGGCAGCGGGATTGTCGATCAGCAGGCAGATCGCATCCACGACCTCGCACAGATTGTGGGGCGGAATATTGGTCGCCATACCGACCGCGATACCGGTGGAGCCGTTGACCAGCAGATTCGGGAACCGGGAGGGCAGCACCACCGGCTCCTGGAGGCGGTCATCGTAGTTCGAGGTAAAATCCACCGTTTCCTTGTCGATATCCGCCAGCATGTCGAGAGACATTTTGCTCATCCGCGCCTCGGTATACCGATAAGCGGCGGCGGGATGCCCGTCAATGGATCCGAAGTTTCCGTGGCCGTCGACCAGCGGGTACCGCAGGGAAAAATCCTGCGCCATACGCACCATCGCATCATACACCGACGCGTCGCCGTGGGGATGATACCGTCCCAGCACGGCGCCGACAGTATCGGCGCACTTACGGTAAGCCTTGTCAGGGGTCAGGCTATTCTCGTGCATGGTGTACAGGATACGCCGATGAACGGGCTTGAGCCCGTCCCGCACGTCAGGCAGGGCTCTGGACACGATGACCGACATGGAATAATCGAGAAAGCTCTTTTTCATTTCCTTTTCCAGGTCGACCGAAATCAGCTTGGAAAGAGGGGTGTTGGTTTGTTCCTCCAAGGGTGACAACTCCTTTCGCCGTTACAGTCCGAGCGCGGCCCGGAACTGTCTGGGCTGCTCCATCGCCGTATCCGGGATGAAAAGCGAGGTATAGGGGCACATCAAACGGACACCGTCCCCGTCCGGGACCGGCCGCACACAGGACCGGGCGATAAATCCGCACATTCCCT
>CABUNG010000025.1 GCA_902492895.1 uncultured Oscillospiraceae bacterium
ATCGTCAAAACACGCGGGGCCATATCCGGAGGATATGAGCGGGGGCCGGTCCAAAACGACGCGGGAATCGGAAACGGGTTGGGACCGGCCTATTGAAAATAAGCACGGTTATAGCGGCAGGCCGCGTCTCCCGGCTTGAAGCTTTCCGCCCGTTCGTTATAGGCGGCAGCCTTGTCGCGTTCCCCGAGCCGGTCGTAGCAGATGCACAGCTGGATACAGGGAATATATCCGCTGCAGTCGGGAGAGACGAAGGCGCCGCTTTTGGGATCGGAGTGACGGGTCAGGGCCAGTTCATACCAGAAAACAGCCGTGTGCACCTGCCCATGATCCAGAAAATGCCGGCCCAGGTCGCAGCAGGTCTCGGCCCGCGGCGCGTCATAAGCCAGGCTGCGCAGCAGCGCGGCGAGCGCATCCCGGTCACGGCCCATGGCGTCGAAACAGTAGGACATCTGACGGCAGGCGTCGATATTGTTTTCCACCCAGCCCCGGCCCTCATTCAAAAAAGCATCGAAAACTCGCACGGCGTCTTCGTATCGCTTATGGTAATAGAGTTCGCGCGCGTAATAAAATTGTTCCCTGGGGGACAGGATTTTCCCCTCTTGCAGGATTTTCTCAAAGATCCGGAGATTTCGGTCGGGATCTCCGGCGTGGAGCTTGCGGTGAGAGACGGCGGCCTCGCCATAGACGATACGCCCGGACGCCTCCACTACCTCATGGATGGCACCAACCCAGCGGAAGGACGGCACGTTACGGATGAGCCGTTCCCGGTAATAGGAAAAGGCGGCGCGGCCCTGATCGTCAAAGGCCGTGTGATAGGGCAGCATGACGACGTCGGTTTCGGCCGGCAGGGTGCGTTTCAGTTCCAGAAAACGCGCCCGGTCCTCCTCCTCGATCACATCGTCCGCATCCAGCCAAAGACAGTACGCCTTGGTAGCATGGGAAAAAGAGGCGTTGCGGGCGGCTGAAAAATCGTCTATCCATGCAAAATCGAACACCTTATCGGTATAGCGCCGGGCGATATCTTTGGTGGCGTCGGTGGATCCGGTGTCCACGATCACGATTTCGTCCGCGATGTCCCGCGCGCTGTCGAGGCAGCGGGCCAGAACGTCCTCTTCATTTTTGACAATCATACACAGGCTGATGGTGCACATATCCATCACATCCTCCTTCGGTCATATAAGGGTCTCGTCCCATCTTATGCGGGACGGGGCCGAAGGGGACCGCATCAAAAAAACAAGAAGCGCACCCTGCGGTGCGCTTCTTGTTGGGGAATGGGAAGAATTTTTTGTGGCTTATTTGCCGTAGTAGGCTTTCAGATAGAGCTCCTTGATCTCGCTCATGAGCGGATAGCGGGGGTTGGCGCCGGTGCACTGATCGTCGAAGGCGTTTTCGACCATCTCGTCGAGGGTATCGAGGAAGGCCTTTTCATCGATGCCGTATTCCCGAATGCTCTTTTTGATGCCGACCTTTTCCTTGAGGTCTTCGATCGCGGCCAGGAACTTCTCGAACGTATCCTGATCGTTCTTGCCGACGATGCCGCAGTACCGCGCGCATTCCGCATAGCGGGCGAGGGTGTGGGGATAGGCATACTGCGGGAAGGTGCCCATTTTGGTGGGAGTCTCGGACGCGTTGTAGCGCATGACGTCGGTTAAGATCAGGGCGTTGGCAACGCCGTGGGGCAGGTGGTGATAGGCGCCCAGCTTATGCGCCATCGAGTGGTTGAGGCCGAGGAAGGCGTTGGCGAACGCCATACCCGCCATGCAGGCCGCATCGGCCATCTTCTGACGGGCGATCGGATCCTTCGCGCCGTTCTCATAGGCGGAGGGCAGATAGGTCAGGACGCTCTTCATCGCCTGCAGGGCGAGACCGTCGGTGTAATCGCTTGCCATAACCGAGACATAGGCTTCCAGGGCGTGGGTCAGGACATCGACGCCCGAGGCGCTCGTCAGACCCTTCGGCTGATTCATCATGTTGTCCGCGTCGACGATCGCCATGTTGGGCAGCAGCTGGTAATCCGCGAGCGGATATTTGACGCCGCTGGTTTCATCGGTGATGATGGCGAAGGGGGTCACCTCGGATCCCGTACCGGACGAGGTCGGCACCGCAACGAAGTACGCCTTTTTGCCCATCTCCGGGAAGGTGTAGACTCTCTTGCGGATATCCATGAAGTCCATGGCCATATCGGCGAAGTTCACTTCCGGATGCTCATAGAGCACCCACATGACCTTGCCGGCATCCATCGCGGAACCGCCGCCGAGGGCGATGATCACATCGGGCTCAAAGGCGCGCATGGCCGCGGCGCCCTGGTTGGCGCAGGCGAGGGTGGGATCGGGCGCGACTTCATAGAAGCAGGTGTGCTGGATGCCCATCTGGTCGAGTTTTTCTTCGATGGGGGTGACGTAGCCGTTTTTGTAGAGGAAGGAGTCGGTGACGATGAAGGCCTTTTTCTTGTGCATGATGGTTCCGAGCTCATCGAGCGCGACCGGCATGCAGCCTTTTTTGAAGTAGACCTTTTCAGGCGCACGGAACCACAGCATGTTCTCTCTCCTCTCGGCCACGGTCTTGATATTGAGCAGATGCTTGACCCCCACGTTTTCGGAAACCGAGTTGCCGCCCCAGGAGCCGCAGCCCAGCGTCAGGGAGGGGGCGAGACTAAAGTTGTACAGGTCGCCGATACCGCCCTGAGAGGAGGGGGTGTTGATGAGGATGCGGCAGGTCTTCATAGCCGCGGCAAAGCGGTCGATCTTCTCTTTTTCGTTCACCGGGTCCACATACAGGGACGAGGTGTGGCCATAGCCGCCGTCAGCGATCAGCTGCTCCGCCTTGGCCACGGCATCGTCAAAGTTTTTGGCTTTGTACATGGCCAGAACCGGGGACAGCTTTTCGTGCGCGAATTCTTCCTCGATGTCCACGCTATCGACCTCGCCGATGAGGATTTTGGTCTCCTCCGGCACCTTCACGTCGGCGAGAGCGGCGATGGTGTGGGCCTTCTGGCCGACGATCTTCGCGTTCAGGGCGCCGTTGATGAGGATGGTCTTGCGGACCTTCTCGGTTTCTTCCGGATTCAGGAAATAGCAGCCGCGGGCGGCAAATTCCTTCTTCGCGGCGGCATAGACCTTCTCATGGACGATAACCGACTGCTCGGAGGCGCAGATCATGCCGTTGTCGAAGGTTTTGGAATGAATGATGGAGTTGACGGCCAGCAGGATGTCCGCGGTGTCGTCGATGATGGCGGGGGTGTTGCCCGCGCCGACGCCCAGAGCGGGTTTGCCGGAGGAATAGGCCGCCTTGACCATGCCGGGGCCGCCGGTGGCGAGGATGATGTCCGCTTCCTTCATGACGGCGTTGGTCAGCTCCAGGGAGGGGACGTCGATCCAGGCGATGATGTTTTCAGGGGCGCCGGCCGCCACCGCCGCCTCCAGAACCACGCGCGCCGCTTCGATCGTGCACTTTTTGGCGCGGGGATGAGGGCTGATGATGATGCCGTTGCGGGTTTTGAGAGAAATCAGGGTTTTGAAAATCGCGGTCGAGGTGGGGTTGGTGGTGGGGATGACCGCAGCGACGACGCCGATGGGCTCGGCGATCTTCTGGATCCCATAAGCGGGATCGCTTTCGAGCACGCCGCAGGTTTTGGTATCTTTATATTGGTTGTAGATATACTCGGCAGCATAGTGGTTTTTGATGACCTTGTCCTCCACCACGCCCATGCCGGTTTCCGCCACCGCCATTTTGGCGAGCGGAATGCGCTGCCGGTTGGCGGCCATCGCCGCGGCATAGAAAATACGGTCCACCTGCTCTTGCGTAAAGGTGGAGAAGAGCCGCTGCGCCTCCCGCACCTGCCGCAGCTTCTCGTTCAGAGCGTCGAGGCTGTCCACGAGAACGACGGCCTTTTTGTCCTTTTTCTCCATGATCGGGTTCCTCCCATTTTTTCGTTGTAACAATAGCCCACACACAATTGTTATTTTTTTAACAACTTAATTATACGGCATCTGCCCCCTTCTGTCAAGACCGGTATATTCACGGTTTTCACCAAGCCAGACCCTCTATTTGTATATAGTTCCTCCAAATCCGACGGTTTTCAAGGTGGCCTGTATACCGTAGGCATTTTTGAAAACCGGTTTTCCTCCATTTGGAGACGAATCGAGGCCCGTTATAAACAGGGCTGGTTCAGGTAAATCGGCTATTGACGTTCCTCAAAAGAAAACGAGAGCAGGCCGGTCACATCAACTATATAGCAGCGGTATCCGGGTCCGGACACCACCAATATCCTTCGAATGTAGGTCCGGGAGACTTTTTGCCTAGTTCGGTATTCCGAACGATCCTATTGGGGCGCAGGGCTTTTAGGCGAAAGCCCCGGCAAAAGAAGGCGGCCCGCGGGCCAAATCTGTATCTAAGGTGTTTACATGCGCTAATAGCCGCGCCAGGCGCATGCGTGCGCCTTGGCACATCCAAAAACAAGGCGGGTTCCCGGAAGGAACCCGCCCCGTATGGAGAGAGACCGCTTATTCGTAAGCGACGACATCCAGCCATTTCATCAGGAAATCCTTTTCTTCAGGGAGACCCTCGGTCAGACGGGCGGCCGCCACGATGGGCAGCCAATCCTGCACGTATTTTTTGCTGGTGTTCGTCTTCTCGCAGAAGAGATTCAGATATTTTTCCGCGATTTCAGGCATTTTCAGGCAAAGGAGCAGATAGGTCCGGCCAACGTCCGCGCTCGCGTTGCCCTGGCGGGCGGCGACCCAGTCGACGACGTAGGTGCCCTTGTCGCTCAGGATGATGTTTTCCGGCATGAAGTTGCCGTGGCAGAGCTTGACGTGTTTGGGCATGCTGTCCAGCCGGGTGAGGAGTTCGTATTTTTTGACATCGTCGATGCAGTCGAGCGAATTGATCAGCCGGTTCAGCTTGTCTTTGAGCTTGCTGAGCTTGGGCGTGCTCTTGGAGTGGATTTCCAGCTGGATATCCAGCATCTGCTCGATGTATTGATCGAGATTGGCCGGATCGTTTTTCATCCGGTCGGCCAGGGTTTCGCCTTCGATGCAGTCCATATGGATGGCCCAGCGGTTGCCGATGACCGACACCTCGTGGATCACCGGGACGCGCAGGCCGGTCGCTTCGACGCGGGAATGGGTCAGCGCCTCATACAGTGCGGCGGTCTTGGCTGTGCCTTCTTTAAACAGCTTCACGGCCATATTGCCGACTTTGTAGATATCAACGGTATCGCTGGTGGAGATTAAATTGTTCAGTTCCATCTTGGGTTGACTCCCTTCGCGGCTGCGGATCGCGCATCCATTGTATTCGGATAAACGGGAATTATCCATCCATATTATACAACATAGGGCGGTAATGTAAAGGGGTTTTTGTGACGAATTCGTAAATTTGTCCAATTTGGATGGATTTTTGTCTGTTTTTTATATCGGGGGCGTGTTCCAGCAATTCCCGCGCGCCCACAGCTTTTTCCGGGGATGACCGGCCATACCGGGCAAACACTACTGACAAACCCCGCATAAAAACCGAAGGCGGAGAAAGAAGGAGAAACCATGCTGGAAGGCAGTTATCAGTTGGGATTGAGCGATCTGCTCGATCAGAATCTGAGCTGTTACGAATATTACTATTCCCTGCCCGAAGAGGTGCAGAAACGGATTGCCAAGCAGGATATCGGCTCGTTTGAGGAGATGCAGGCGTTCGTGGCGGACCTCGGCGGAGCCCGGATGGAGGCGGAGCCCGAAGAACGCCGCACGGCGCTTGAACGGCCGAGTGCCCTGAACTGACTGGGACAAAATAGCCGGTTCTGCTGCCGCCGGATGCCGAATTCTGGACAAAAGGGAAAAACGGCCAGAGGGGCTTTGACAGGCGGGCCCTTCCTTGCTACACTGGAGGCAAACCGCTGATAAGGGGGAAGCATCATGCCGCCGGTTCGTCTCATCGCCGCCGATATGGACGGCACACTGCTCGATTCCAAAGGCCGCCTGCCGGCCGATTTGTTCCGGATCATCCGGGAGCTGACCACCCGGGGCATCCGTTTTGTGATCGCGAGCGGACGCCAGTATTATAACCTGGAAGCGAGATTTCATGAGCTTGCCGACCGGCTGACCTTGGCCGGGGAGAACGGTGCCGCCGTGTTTGAACACGGGAAGCTGCTTTTCTTTGATGAGATGCGCCCGGAGGACGTGCGTTCGCTGATCGCGCAGGGCGCGGAGCTCCCCGGCGCCGTGCCGGGGCTCTGCGGCGTGGAGGCTGCATATATCGACCGGGACGATCCCGAACTCGAAAAGAATATCCGGCTGTATTACGACCGGCTGGAGCGAGTGGGGGATTTCCGCGAAGCGCTGGAGAAGGACCGCATCTGCAAGGTGACATTTTACACATCGGATGCGGCCGAGAAAACGGTATATCCGGCTTTGAGCGGGCAGAACCCCCATCTGAAGGTCGCGCTGTCGGGCGAGCACTGGGTGGACGTGACCAATCCCACGGCCCACAAAGGAAGCGCGATCGCGTTTCTGCAAAAGCGGGACGGACTCTCCCCCGAGGAGTGCATGGCCTTCGGCGATTATCTCAACGACTGCGAGATGATGCAGGTGTGCGGCCAGAGTTACGGCATGAAAAACGGCCATCCCGATCTTCTGGCGCTCTGCCGCTGCATAACGGACAAAACCAACGATGAGGACGGCGTATGCGATACGCTGCGCCGGGTTTTCGGCCTTTGATCCCAATATAGAAGAGGCCGCCTCTTTTTTATGCTTGTAACCGCAGAACGGCCTCCAGCCGGTCCCGGGGGATTTCCCGGATCGGCACGAAGGGGGCTGGATCGGGATCGTGGGCGGCGATAGCCTTTTCGAACCAGGTGACGTCATGCCAGCGGCCGTTTTTAAATCCGGTTCGGTGATAGGTGCCGAGCGCCTGGAAGCCCAGGCTTTTGTGCAGCCGTTCGCTTTTGTCGTTCGGCACGGTCACGCCGCCGTAAACGGTCCGGACTCCCTGCAGGCGCAGCAGCCCGATCAGCGCCGTATACAGGGCCCTGCCGATCCCCTGCGAGGTATAGGCGGGCGCCACATAGACCGACAGTTCGGCGTTCCACTGGTAGGCCTCCCGTTCCATCTGCCGGTGGGCATAGGCGTAGGCGGCGATTTTGTCGGCCTCTTCGGCGACCAGATACGGGTAGTCCTGCATAACGCCCGCCATCCGGTCCGCGAAGGCGGCTTCGGAAGGCAGCGTACATTCGAACGTGATGGGGGTGTCGATATACGCTGCATAGATGGCCCGGACCGCGGCGCAGTCGGACGGGCCGGCAAAACGGATGGTCATGGAGCGGGCCTCCCTTACACACAGGACGGCGACGGCTGGTCCTCCTCCGCGGGGACGTCGCTGTCCAGCACGACCTGTTTGAGTTCCCGGCGGCGGAAAATGTCGTAGAGAACCGGGACGACGAAAAGGGTCAGCAGGGTGGCGTAGGCGAGCCCTACGATGATGACGACGGCCATGGGCTGGAGCAGGTCGGCCCCCTGGCCGACGGCCAGGGCGGTCGTGAAGAGACCCAGAATCGTCGTCAGGGCGGTCATCAGAATGGGGCGGATCCGGCGGCGGCCGGTTTCGATCAGGGCCGTGTGCTTATCCATCCCCTCGAGCCGGAGCTGGTTGACCGAATCGACAAAGACGATGCCGTTGTTGACCACCACCCCCGACAGAACGAGGAAGCCGAGCATGGCGACGACGCTCAAATCGAAGCCGAACACCCACAGTGCCAGCAGGCCGCCGGTGAAGGCCAGGGGGATGGTGAACATGACGATGAAGGGCGAGAGGAGGGACTGGAATTGTGCGGCCATGATCGCGTAGATCAGCGCGAGGGCGAGCAGGACCATGAGGAGCAGATCCCGCAGGGTGTTGTTGATGGTTTCGTTTTCCCCTGTCAGGACGACGCGGTATCCCTCCGGCACGGAATAGGAATCGAGCTTTTTCTGCACGTCCCGGCTGACGAGCCCGATGTTGTGGTCTGCGTCGATTTCGGCCGTGACCGACAGGGTGCGGACACGGTCGGAATGGCGGATCGCCTGGAGGCTCTCCGCGTCCTCGACCGCGGCGACGTCGCCGAGGGTGAGGCTTTCCTTGCCCGCGTCGGTGGTTCCGGTCAGGGGGAAAGCGAGAAGATCCGCTTTTTGAAGCTGCCGGTCTTCCGACTGGATCACCACGACCGGCATGCCGCCCGCGTTGGCCGAGAGGGTGGTGGCGGTGGATTGGGTCTGTAAAGCCTCCGCGATGCTCTGATAGATCTGCGCGACCGTCAGGTTATACGCGGCGGCTTTCTCCTTGTCGACCGAGATGCGGATTTCGGGGCTGGTTTTTTCCATGCCGTCCGAAATTTCGGAGGTGCCGGGGGTATCCTGAACCAGAGCGGCGATATCCGAGGCGATCCGCCGCAGGGTGTCGAGATCGTCGCCCGTGATATCGATCTGGAGGCCGGAGCCGGACATGGCGGAGATATCCATGCCGGAGCCCGAGGCGGTGACGTCGCATCCCATGCCGGCCGTCGCCTCGACGATCTGCCGGGAAATCTCCTGGCTCGTCGGACGTTTGCCGTCTTGGAGCAGGACGTACATGGTCACTCCCTGATCGCCGCTCTGCATGGCGCCGACGGTTTTCACCCCGCCGATATCCTGGATTTTTTCGATCATCCGGTCGCTGATGGCCTGCGTATCGGCGGAGGATGTCCCGTCCGGCGCGGTCATGGTAACCGAGATCTGGTTGGAATCGGTTTCGGGCATGAAGGCCGTGCCCATCCGGGTGGCGCCGAAGACGCTTACCCCGAGCAGGACGGCCGCGCCGACGAGTACAGGGGCCTTATGCCGGAGTGTAAAGGACAGGCAGCGGGCATACATATTGACGAACCGGCCGAAGATCCGGTTCGAGTTTTCCTTGGCGCGCCGGAGCATGAGGGAGGAGAGGGTGGGGACGAGCGTCAGCGCAATGAGGAGGCTCGCCAGCAGGGAATACGCGATGGTAAGCCCCATGTCGGTGAAGAGCTGACGGGAAATGCCTTCGGTGAACACCAGGGGCAGGAACACACAGATGGTGGTCAGGGTGGAGGAGGCGATGGCGCCCGCCACCTGGGCGGCTCCTTTGACGGCGGCATTCGCCGCGGACATCCCCGACGCCCGCAGACGGACGATGTTTTCGATGACGACGATGCTGTTGTCCACCAGCATGCCGACCCCGAGCGCCAGACCGGCCAGGGAGATGACGTTGAGGGTGACGCCCGAGAAATACATCAGCACCACGGCCAGTACGAGGCTGAGCGGGATGCTGACGGCCACGATGAAAGTGGGCCGGATGCTGTGGAGGAAGAGGAACAGGATGAGGATGGCGAGCAGGCCGCCCATGAGCAGGTTCTGCATCACCGAGCCGGTCACGATGTGGATATACTGCCCCTGATCGTTGAGCGCGGTCAGATGCAGACCGGGTTCAGCCGCTTCCATCTTCTGCATGGTTTCCCGGATGAGATCGGAGACCTCGGTCGTGGAGGCGGTGCTCTGTTTCTGCATGGTCAGGAGCACGCCGTCGTTGCCGTTGATTTTCGCGTAGGTTTCCTCCGCGTTGTCGGTCTCGAGGATATCGGCCACGTCGGAAAGGCGGATGGTGCCGATGTCCCCGGCCGGGACGGAGAGCAGGGGGAGATTCCGCACGTCCTCCGTACCGCCGAAGAGATCGCCCACCTTGACCGACACCTGCTGGCCCTCATCGGTCAAAGACCCCGCGGGCATGGAAAAATTGCTTGCCGCGAGCAGGGTGTTGATGGTTTTCATGGTGAGCAGGCCGCCGACCTCCGCTTTTTCGAGCGCGGCATCCCGGGAGGCTTCAAATTCCAGGCGTCCCTGTTCGAGCGCGGCGGCTTTATCTTCTATCTGCCGCCGGGCGTCCGCGAGTCCGGTCGCCAGCGCCAGCTTGCCCTGTTCGAGTTTTTGTTCCCCGTCGAGGACCTCGTCGAGCTTCGCGGAAAGAGCGACTTTCTGGCTGTTTGCCTCGGCGATGCCCGTCTCGGCTTCCGAAATCGCGTCATCGAGCGTTTGAAGCAGCCCGTCGAGCGACTCCCGCAGGCTGTCCGCCGTTCCGCCGATCCCGGCCAGGATGGCGGCGGCCTGTTCCGGCGTGAGCAGGCCGAGCGCCTGCGCCTGCTGGAGAATGTCCGTCAGAGAGGCGGCGAGGTCCGTGCCGTTCTGATGCAGACCGCCGATCAGATCCTGCAGCTTCTGACGCAGGGCGGTCAGCTGGGATTTGGTGGTCTCCGCCGTTTGTAAGGCGCTGTTCAGCGCCGCGATTCCCTGCTGCAGCTGATTCTTGCCCTTTTCGAGTTCCAGCCCGGTCTGTGTCACTTCTTCGGTTTTGGCGGCGCTTTCCTCTTCAAAAGCTTTCCGCGCCTGTTCGAGCGCGGCTTCGCCTTCCCGCAGCTGCTCTTGCGCCTCGGCGAGCTTGCTGTCCACCGCGGCGAGAATGCGGTCGTTGAGGGCGTCGATCTTCTGCTGGCTGAGGGACACCTTCAGCTGTTTTTCGATCAGGCCCATCGCCTCGACCGACGCCACCCCGTTCAGACGTTCAAACGCGGGGACGATGGCATCCGATACGGTGGGGGTGATGTCTTTGGCCGTTTTGCCGTCGATATCCACGCTTGCGATCATAACGGGGAGCATGTCGGGGTTGATCTGCATGAGAATCGGGGTGCCGACGGCCTCCTCCATCCCCGCGGTGGCGGCGCCGAGCTTGTTGTTCATATCGATGATGACCCGGTCCATGTTGGTGCCGTATTCGAACTCGAAGATCACCATGCTGGTGTTTTCCTGGGAGATGCTGGTCACTTTATGTACGCCGCTGACCGTGGACAGGGAGCTTTCGAGCGGCTTGGTCACCCCGGTTTCCACTTTCTCCGGGCTGGCTCCGATATAGGTGGTGACCACGACCACATAGGGCAGGTCCATTTCCGGGAGCAGGTCGGTGCGCATCTTGGTGAAGGAGATGACCCCGAGAAGCACCACCATCAGGGCGGCCAGGACGATCGTCAGGGGCTTTTTGACACTGAATTTCGAGAGCATGCTGCAACCTCGTTCCTTAGAAAATTGAGAGTTGGATGGCGGCCGGATACCCGGGAGCCGCATCCTTGCCGGTCCAGGCGTCTGCCGGTTTTCAAACGGCGGCCGCCCGCAGGGCTGCGGAGCCTGAACAGTCCTATATGTATGTTCATTTTTGCAGTTTACCCCCTCTTTTTTGCAAAGTCAAGAAAGAAAGTGTAAACATTTCCCGGTATTTCCCGCCGATTTTTTCCAGTGCTGAAGGTGCAGCACGCCTGACCGGGGACCACTTGAAAAGTACCGGCGGCCGACCCTCATACCCGTTGCGCCAAGGAACCGCCGCGGTCAACGCTTACGGGATGTCCGGGGAGGGCCGGGAGGCCCGGCACCATGAAAAACGCCCCCATCCACAAAAGCGGATGGGGGCGGGGCGCGCATTACAGTCCCAATTCTCCGTAAACCTGCCGCAGCGTTTCACAGGACCGGTGAAATTTCGCGGTTTCTTCTTCGTTCAAGGACAAAGACAACACCCGCTGGACGCCGTTCCGGCCGACGATGCAGGGGACGCCGGCAAAGACGTCGCTTTCCCCGTATTCGCCCCGCAGCATGGCGGAGACGGTCAATACGCTGCTTTCGTTGCCGAAAATGGCCCGGGTGATCCGGACTAGGGCCATGCCGATGCCGTAATAGGTGGCGCTTTTGGCCTCAATGATCTTTTGGGCGGCTCCCCGGACCTCTTCGCTGATCTTTTCCATGTCCTCCACTTGGCAGCGCCCGCCCGAATCCCGGCAGATGTCGAGAATCGGCTTGGTGGCGAGCATGGCCTGGGACCAGGGCACAAACTCGCTGTCCCCGTGCTCCCCCATGACGTAGGCGTGCATGTTCCGGGGATCGACCGCAAAATACTCCCCGAGCAGATACCGCAGCCGGGCGGTATCGAGGGCGGTGCCGCTGCCGAGCACCCGCCGGGGATTGAATCCCGACAGAGCGCAGGTGATACGGGTCATAATGTCCACCGGGTTGGTGGCCACCAGGAAAATGCCATTGAATCCCGACTCCGTCACGGGTCCGACGATGGAACGGAACACGCGGGTGTTCCGCTGGAGCAAATCCAGGCGGGATTCTCCCGGCTTTTGGGCGACACCCGCACAGATAACGACGATATCGGCGTTTTCACAGTCCGGATAATCGCCGGCGGAGATTTTCATGTGGGAGGCAGAGAAGGCCAGGCCGTGGTTTAAATCCATGGCCTCGCCCTGCGCCCGTTCTTTGTTCAGGTCGATGAGGACGAGTTCGTCGCAGGCGTTCTGGTTGAGCAGGGCATACGCGTAGCTCATGCCCACCATGCCGGTCCCCACCAGCACCACTTTGCGGTTGTCTTTTGTCATGTGCGGTTCCCCCTTGATTGGCGTCTCGCGATCGCCTTAGTATACGCACCGAGGCGGAGGGTTATGCGGACGTCAGGTCCGGTTTTCAGCCATTTCCCGGATGGTCTCCTTCAGAGAATCCGGCAGAACAGCCGATTCAAACGCAGGGCGGCCCAAATAGAAACCCTGGAGATAATCCACGCCGTTTTCGATCAGGACCCGCATCTCTTCCTTGGTTTCGACTCCTTCAGCGATGACGCGGATGCCCCGGTCACGGGAAAAGGACACCAAATTCTGCAGCAGTTTGAGACGGTTCGGATCGGTGTCGATATGGCGGATGATGGTCATGTCCAGTTTGACGTATTGCAGCGGCGTATCCACGAGAGTGGCCTCGCCGTTGTAGCCCATGCCGAAATCGTCGAGCGCGAGCTGGGCGTTCCACCGGGCGACGAGGCGGAGCTTCTGCTGCATGACGTCGCTGTCCGGTTTTTCTTCCTCCGTCAGCTCCACGACCAGGCGTTCGAGAAGCGGCCCGTACAGGCGTTCGATTTCCCGGATGTCGGGTTCGGAGAGAATCTGGCTGGCGATGGAGTTGATGAACAGACGGCAGTTGGATTTGGAGAATTCGAGTTTTGTGAAGCAGGCGAGCGCCTGAAACCAGGTCAGCCGTTCGATCTGGGGCAGCATGGACTGGGAACGGGCGAGGGCGAGAAGCTGAGCCGGGGTGTTGATGGGGCCGCTGTCGGGGCGCATGAGCGCCTCATACGCGAACACCTCGCCCGTTTTCGCGTCGACGATGGGCTGGAACTGATAATGGAGCAGAGAGTGCTCGATGATGGTGTTGAGGGTTTCCTTGCACTGGAGCAGATACCGTTCTTTATCATAGGAGGCTTGATCGAATTCCTGGATCTGTCCTTTGTGGGTGCGCTTGACTTTGTACATAGCGAAATCCGCGTACCGGATCAGCTCTTCGTAGGAATCGGAATCGTCCGGATACCAGGCCAGACCTCCGGACGCGCGGACATGGACGCTTTCCTGACCCGGCAGGAACACCACGGTGTCGAGCAGGCGGCGGTGCAGGCTTCGCACGACGTTCCGGATCTCGTCTTTGGAATCGCCGCCATATAGAAAGACGAAAAATTCGTCCCCCGACATGCGGGCAACCACCGCACGCGGTCCCGCCCCGGCGAAGAGGGCATCGGCCGCACAGCGGATGTATTCGTCGCCATAGTCATGCCCGTACGTGTCGTTGATATATTTGAGATTGTCGAGGTCCACCATGAGCAGGGCGCCGGTTTTGAGAAGGCTGGGAGAGCGGAAAAGGCTCTGCATGGCGCTGTGGAAAGCCCGGCGGTTGTAGATATTCGTCAGCAGGTCATAGTCGCGGTCGTGTTCGATCTTCCGTTTTTCCGTCATTTCGGCGGTGATATCGATGATGACGCCGAGATCCCGTTCCGCCCCTTCCACCACCTTGAGGCGGATCCAGCGGGCCGAAGAGCCCGCGACGATCCGGTATACATACGTGCCGTTATGGGGATCGGCTTCTTCCAAATGATCCCGGATGGAATAAAAGAGCTTGGCGAACACGGAGGTCGGAACGCTGCGGGCGTCTTCCTCCGGGTAGGGGATCGCCAGAACGTCGAAGAAGTGGTCCGTCAGATAGACGGTTCCTTTCGCATGCTCGTTTTCGAAAGCCCCCACGTTTACACCGGCCAGTTCCAGTATTTTTGAGAGCCTGGAGGCGGAGTCCGCGACCTTTCGGCTGAGAAGCTCGACCGCATCGGTCAGTTCGTCGATTTCCGTGATGCCCAGGTGCCGCAGCTGGATGACTTGATTGGGATCGCTTTCCCGCAGCTTCTGAGCCAGGACGGCAACCGGTTTGGTGATGATTTTGGCCGCGAGGAAAATGCTGGCGATGCCGAGCAGGAGCGAAACGAGGAGGGAAAGCAGGATGATCCGCTGCATCTTCATCGAGGCGGCGAGCAGGTCCCGCTGGGAGACAAGCCCTGTCAGTTCCCACCGATCGCTTTCAAACGGCGTATGGGTGTTATAGAGCTTGAGGGCGGCCGTATATCCGTCCATGGCCGTGTCGCTTTCGGGGCTGGCGATCGTATAGGCGGACGCATACGCGCGGCTTTTGGAGAAGGTCACGGTATCGCTCTGAGGCAGCTGCTTTAAAAGAGATCCGCTTTCGGCGGCGACATCGACGGAATAGGTTCCGGATTCAGCCGGCTGCATGGTATTAACCGCAAGCAGATAACTGCCGCGGTTATCCGCCTGCAATTCGTCCGCAGGCATCCACTTTTGCAGATACTCGATCGAAATCTCCACCCCCAGCACGCCGATGGGAGCACCCTTATACAGCAGGGGGAGGGAGTAGGTGATGACCTGGGTGGAATCGTTCTCATTTTGCCGGCCGTTGAGATAAAAAGGCCGGCTCCAATAGCCGAGATCGGCGGCAGCGAGTTCCGCATGGCTGCGGGCGGCGAGAAAGGGCTTGTAATAGTAATCCGAAGGCAGGGAATCGTCTGTCCGGTTCAGGGTGAACGAGGGCTGCCAGAGCGTGTCCATGGGAATGCGGAGGTATTTGGTGACCGAGGAAGGGCCGCGCACGACCAGCAGGTCGGAATTGTCGCCGGGATTCGAGCTGGGATCGGCATCCCGGACATAGAGACCGGCTTTTTTGTCCGTGGTGCCGGATCCGTCAAAAACGAGGAACGCGCCCGTGACCGAATTGGTCCGGAGCATATTGAGCAGGGGCGTGGAAAGCTCGCGGAGCAGGGTGTTGGTGATATCGCCGTTGACGTCGAGGGACGCGGGGCCGGTTCCGTTTTCCGTCAGGAGCGTTTCCGTCCGGTCCAGGATGGTCTGCATGGGGCCGTGTACGTTGGACCAGCGCTGGATCATTTCGTTTTCCAGATCGTTTTTCCGGCTGATCACCTTTTCACTGAGGATATCGTAGGCGTTCGATTTGAGCTGCGACATCGTTCCGCCGAATAAAATGACACTGTAAATCAGCCCGGCCTGCACCAGCATGGCCAGCAGCAGCGGAATCAAAATTTTGATTAAAATGGTGTGCCGGCGAGTGGCCATGATGTCACTTCCTGCCCTTCACTCCTAAGTACGGCAACCGTGCATACAGCGGTTTATGCGCAGGACATGCCGCCGGCCGGATTATTCCGTTATTGAACGGCGTCATTCAGCGCCTGCTTCAGCGAGGCGAACCAGGTGGTGAAGTTTTCGTCTGTATCGTACAGCGCCATGGCCTCGGAACGGCTCAAGCCGGCGGCGATTTTCTCCTGAATGGCGGTGCGGTCGTCGGCCGCCTTGCGGCTCATGGAGGTTTCCAGCACATCGCGCGCCGCGGTACCCCCGGTAAAGGCCTTGTTGGTGTAAAGCTCGGCATGACCCACGGTATCGACGGCCACCCGCAGGGACGCCCTCAGATTTTCGGTCACGTCTTTTTCATTCAGTTCGGACAGCGCCGCATCGAGCTTGGCGACGTCGTTGGCGTCCTTTTTGACCGGCAGATAGCCCGACAGGCTGGAGAAACGCAGATTGCGTTCAGCCTCGGTAAACCATTTCAGAAAGACCACGCTGGCGTATTCCTTTTGCGGGGTGGAGGTGGTGACTACCATGCCGGCCCCCTGCTGGACGGCGTAATTCTCCCCGTCCGCGAAAACGGGAGCGGGCAGAACCAGCGTTTCAATCGGATAGCTGTCGGCGTCGTTCCGGTTGACCGCTGTGGGGAAATAGGTGGCGGAGGTGGAGGACCCGACCAGCGCGATCAGGTCGCCGATTTTGGCGTCGTCCGAACGGAATTTGCCGTTGGCCGTGTAATAGCCGTGGATATACGGCACATAGTAATTGTCCCACAGTTTACGGAAAACCGCCTCGTCGAGCTGAAAGGATACCTGATTGTCCGCAACCGAAAAAATTTCACAGCCGAGCTGTTTGGCTCCGATGATGAAATAGTTCGCCATAGCATCCCGGCCGAAGAAGGCCTTGCCGTCGTCCGGAACTTCGGGGGTGAGGGAATCGGTCCAGTCGTAATACGCCTTTGCCGTCTGCGCGAGTCCTTCCATTGTCGAAAGAGCGTCCAGGGAGGCCCCGGTCGCGGAGGCGAACGCATCCCAGTCGGTCTTATTGAGCATGAAAATCTCGGTGGATTTTGCCGTGGGGAAAATTTTGAGTTTGCCGTCGGAGGTCAGGCGGCCTTCCTCCATATAAGAGGGGATATAGGCGTCGATCTCCTCTTGTGTCAGATACTGCCCGAGGTCGGCCACCAGGCCGAGGGCGTCGATTTGATAGGCCGTGTCGGCGTATGCGGCGAAAATATTCGGCACGGGATCGGTTCCGACCTTGTTCTGAGCGGAGTCGATGATGGCCTCGGTCAGTTTGGAAACGCTTCCTTGGTTGACCCCCTCGACAATGATCCCTTTTTCGCGGCCGACCGATTCGTTGAATTCCGCAATCAGCTGGTCAAAAGCGGTTTTCTGCGCGCCGTTATAGTAATGCCAGATATTGATGGTAACGGGGTTTTTGGGATCGAGGGAAACTGGCTCTTTCTTGTCGGAGCAGCCTGCGCCGAGCGCCAGAAGCAATGCTCCGGCGAGAACAGCCCCTCCCATTTTTTTCAGCCGACCAATCATCCTGTGCCTGCCTTTCCGCGCCTGATCCTCACGGAAGGCGCGCGTTTATTTTGGGGCTGTACTATTGGAATCGATTACCAGTTCCAGGAATCTGTCCCATCATTATACGCTGGTTAAAATGCTGCGTCAACTGTCGTTTCAGCGGGACTCGGCGCGAAAAAGAGGGGGGAATCGGCGATACGGACGGCTAAACGCGGTTTTTAGGCTTCGGCGTGGAATAATTTGCAGGCCGCCGTATATCCTCCGGCTCCGGCTGTCGCCGGGCGTCCGGCCGCTGGATGGCGGCCACCCCCGGTCAGAGGGGGATCGCGCTGCGCATCGCCCGGTACCGGGCTTTATCCGCTTCGCCCACGCGGTGGGACTCCACGAGCTTCTGCAAAGCGCCCCGCAGCGGAGAAGGGGCCAGCCGTCCGTCCGCGAAGAACGCCTCGGTGGGTTCCGGAAAGCGGATGCAGCATTCCGCCGCGGCCCAGGAGACGGCCGTCCTGGCGGCCGGACCCTGGCAATCCGCCTGACCGAGCAGGGACAGCACGGCGGGCAGATGCGCCTCGTCTATATAATAGAACAGCAGCATGACCACGCCGAACCGGACGGCGTATTCCCCGGTTCCCGTTACATACGGCATCAGAAAGGTCCACCAGGAATCGGGATCTTCCCGAACCGCCTTCAGTCCCGCGCAGAAGCTGTCGCAGACCGACCAGTTACCGATTTTGGGAACAAACGCGGCCGTCAGCGCCTGCCGCTCCGCTGTGGGGACATCGGCGCAGCCGATCACCATGCCCTGCAGCAGGGTTTCTTCAAAGGTATCGTCTGCCGCCTCCTCCAAATAGGCGCGCCAGCCGTCTTTGGCCAGCCGGCGGGCCAGCTTCCGCAGCGCAGGCAGCCGGACGCCCAGCAGCGGGGTGCCGGGGGGAAGCAGGTGGGCGGAAAATTCCCGATAACCCGGATCGGCGAGGGATTCCAGGTGCGGGCGGAGTGTGGACATGCGCATCGTCTCCTTGTCTGATCGTGCGGGGGCGCTCATTCGCCCGGCCGCCGGTATTGTCCGGGTGTTGTCCCGGTCTCCTTTTTGAAGGAACGGATGAAGTTGCTGACATCCCCGAAACCGCAGCGGGACGCGACGGCCGCCACACTGAGATCGGTTGAAGACAACAGCTCGCGGGCCAGGGCGATCCGGCTGAGCAGGATATACTGTTTGGGGCTGCTGCCGGTCCATTCCCGGAATGCGTGAGAAAGATACGAGGGGCTGAGATACGCGTGCCGTGCCAGGTCGCCGAGGGTCAGATCCTCCATGAAATGGGCGTCGATGTACCGCTGTGCTTCCAGGACGGGACCGGCGGGGGTGGTGGCCGGCAGGGGAAAGCGTTCCGGGTTCTGGCGATAGCAGAGGACCATCATCCGGCAGAAAAGCGCCGCCTGGCTGATGCCGGCAAACGCAGGGGCGGACGCCTCCTCTTCGGCCATGAAGCGGAAATAGGGTTCCAGCTCCCGGCCGGTGTCGGAGAGCCGGTGGCAGAATCCGGCCGGCCGCCGGAGAAAAAGGGATTTCAGACGGGCATCCTCGAGCGCATGGTCGAGCCACGCGCCCGTGAGCTGAAGCGTATACCGCCGATAGACGCCGCTTTCCAGCACCGTGCTGTGCTCCTCCAGCCGGCTGATGACAAACAGATCCCCGGCTCCCCCGTCATACGAGGCGGAACCGATCTGGACACGCACGTTTCCGGAAGCGATGTACAGCATTTCATGCACATTATGGGTATGCCGCTCGTAGCTCATAGGAAGCTCGGTGTAGCGGCAGAAAAACGGCTTTTGATCCGCCATTTCCACATCTCCAAAAAACCGATTTTACCTATTTTATCATATCCGCCGCCGACTGGCAAGCCGGCCCCCGCGCTATAATGGAAGCGGTAAAACCCGCGTATGCGGGACGAGTATGAGACAGAAACGAGGAATCGGCGTGCCCAGTGAACCCTTCCGCTATACCTCTCTCGACGAGGTGAAAGACAAAGCAGCGGCGCTCGGCGTCGTTCTCCCCCTATCCGGCGAACCGGCGGTGCTGGGGCAAAGTCTGGATGCCGCGGGCTATCGGCTTGCAAACCGTCTGGTCATCCAGCCCATGGAGGGCTGTGACGGGACGCCGGACGGCAGTCCCGGCGAGCTGACAAGACGGCGATACCGCCGGTTTGCCGAAAGCGGAGCGGGCCTGATCTGGGCTGAGGCGGTGGCGGTCGTGCCCGAGGGACGGGCCAATCCCCGCCAATTGATGCTGACGCGGGCCAATCTCGACGCTTTCAAGCGGCTGACCGAGGATATCCGGGAATGGGCCGTCCGGGCGACCGGGCGGGTGCCCGTGCTGGTGATGCAGGCGACGCATTCGGGCCGGTATTCGAAGCCGGAGGGGAAGCCCGCCCCCCGCATTGCCTGTCCGAATCCTCTGTTTGAGAAGGATCCCCCCCTGCCTGCAAGCTGCGTCTTATCCGATGATGAGCTGCGGATCCTGCCCGAACGGTACGCCGCCTCGGCCCGTCTCGCCGCAGAGGCGGGGTTCGATGGAGTGGATATCAAAGCCTGCCACCGGTATCTGCTGAGCGAACTGCTGGCCGCCCACACCCGTAAAGGTCCCTATGGAGGCAGCTATGAAAACCGCACCCGTCTCCTGCTGGAGGCCGTAAGGGCGGCCAAAGCGGCGGTGCCGGGGCGGACGTTCATCACCAGCCGCCTGAATGTTTACGACGGGTTCCCCTATCCCTACGGCTGGGGCGTTTCATCCGAAGGTGGCATCGAACCCGACCTGGACGAGCCGATCCGGCTCGCGGCGCAGCTGGTGCGGGAGGAGGGGATGTCTCTGCTCGATATCACGATCGGCAATCCGTACGTCAATCCCCATGTCAACCGCCCGTATGACGGCGGGCCGTATCCCCCGCCCGAACATCCCTTCGTGGGGGTGGCGCGGCTGTGCCGCTGCGTGTCCGCCGTCCAGCGGGCGGTGCCGGAGGCGGCTGTGGTGGCTTCGGGTCTTTCGTATATGCGGCAGTTCTCGGGAAATCTGGCGGCCGGAATGATCGACTCGGGCGGAGCGGCCCTCGCGGGCTTCGGACGGGAGGCCTTCGCGTATCCCGCTTTTGCGGGGGATCTGCTCGCCCGCGGCCGCCTCGACCCGAAGAAAGTCTGCGTTGCCTGCGGCAAATGCTCGGCCCTGATGCGGTGCGGCAGCGTGGCGGGCTGTGTGGTGCGGGATGCCGAAACATATGGGCCGTATTACCGTCGGGACGTGCTGAAGCAGACCGGCAAATAGAAAGAAAAGGGGTGCTCCCATGAATACCAAAATCGCATCCGTTACCGGTTCCCGCCGGGGGATCGGCCTGGCGATCGCCGAGGAACTCGGACGGGCCGGCTACACCGTTCTGCTGTCCGACGTCGTTTCGCCCGAGGAAGCGGCGCCGGTGGTCGAAGGCCTGTGGAAACAGGGCCTCGACGCCGGATATCTCCGCTGCGATATCAGCCGGAGGGAAGACCGCCGCCGTTTCGCCGAGGAGGTGCGGGAGCGGTACGGCCGCCTGGATGTGCACGTCAACAACGCGGGGGTGGCCCCGCGGGTGCGGCTGGATCTGCTGGAAACGACCGAGGAAAGCTACGATTTTCTCATGGACATCAATCTCAAAGGCACCTTTTTTATGTGCCAGACCGCGGCGAACCTGATGCTGGAATTCCAGAAAGCGGGGGTGGCGGCGTACACGCCCCGGATCGTCAATATCGCGTCGATGTCGGCGTACACCTCGTCCACCAACCGGGGCGAGTACTGCATCAGCAAGGCGGGCATCTCGATGGTGACTAAGCTGTTTGCCGACCGGCTGGCCGGGGAGGGGATCCCGGTTTTCGAGGTGCGCCCCGGGATCATCCTGACCGATATGACAGCCGCGGTAAAGGAAAAATACGAGGCGCTCATCGCCGGCGGCGTGACGCCGGTCAAACGGTTCGGACAGCCGAAGGACGTGGCGGACTGCGTGATGGCCGCGGTCAGCGGGCGCCTGGATTTTGCCACGGGACAGGTGCTCAACGCCGACGGCGGATTCCATATCCGCCGCCTGTAAGGAGGATTCTATGATCCGTTCAACGATGCGGGCGGGAAACCAAACCCTGCCCATGATCACCCTGGATGTGGCGGTGGTCGGCTCCGGCTGCGCGGGCTTCAACGCGGCGGACTGGCTCTACGACCTCGGGCGGACGGATATCGCGGTCATCACCGAAGGAATCCGGATGGGGACCAGCCGCAATACGGGAAGCGACAAGCAGACCTATTATAAGCTCAGCCTTGCGAGCGACGGGGAGGACAGCGTCGCCCGGATGGCGGAGGACCTGTTCGCGGGCGGCGGGGTATGCGGCGACACCGCCCTCGCCGAGGCGGCCAATTCGGTGAGGTCCTTCATCAAGCTCGCGAATCTCGGCGTCCCTTTTCCCACCAACGCATACGGGGAATACGTGGGTTACAAAACCGATCACGATCCGCGCCAGCGGGCCACCAGTGCCGGGCCGCTGACCAGCCGGTATATGACCGAATGCCTGGAACGGTCCGTCCGCAGCAAGGGCATTCCGATTCTCGACGGGCTGTGCGCGGTGAAGCTGCTCGTTTGGGACGGCGGGGCGGAGGGGCTGCTCTGCCTCGACCGGAACGCCTGCGGGGGTCCCGGATACGGCCTGACCGTCGTGCGGGCAAAACGGGTCGTCATGGCGACGGGAGGCCCGGCGGGATGCTATGCCGCCTCGGTGTATCCCGACAGCCAGACCGGCATGACCGGCCTGATGCTCGAAGCCGGGGCCGACGCCGCGAATCTGCAGGAATGGCAGTACGGCCTCGCCTCCACTTCGTTCCGCTGGAACGTGTCCGGCACCTATCAGCAGGTGCTGCCCCGCTACATCTCGATCGGCGCGGACGGCGCGGAGCGGGAATTCCTGCCCGCCTATTTCGCCGATCCCTGCGAGGCGCTCGACCGGGTGTTCCTCAAGGGATACCAGTGGCCGTTCGATACCGGAAAGATCGGGGGATCCTCCCTGATCGATATCCTCGTTCACCATGAAATATACGATCTCGGCCGGCGGGTTTTTCTCGATTTCCGCACCGACCCAGCCGGACTCGAGAAGGGGTTCGGCGGCATAAGCGAAGAGGCGCGCCGTTATCTGGCGAATTCGGGCGCCCTGCTGCCGACGCCGCTGGCCCGCCTGGGCAGGATGAATCCCCTCGCCATCGACCTGTATAAGGCGCACGGCATCGATCTGGCGGCAGAACCCCTGGAAATCGGGGTCTGCGCCCAGCATCACAACGGCGGCATTGCGGTGGACGCGGATTGGCAGTCCACGGTGCAGGGACTGTATGTCGCCGGAGAGGCGGCGGGAACCTTCGGGGTCCGCCGTCCGGGCGGCAGCGCCCTCAACGCGGCCCAGGTGGGTTCTCTGCGGGCTGCGGAGCATATCGCTTATACGACAAAGCCGGATACCGGCATCACCCCGGCCTTCTTGGAACTGGCCGGAGCGGAAGCGGCCGCCCTGCTCGATCTCTGCGGCCGGGCCCTGCGGGATCCGGGTCCCTCCAATGTGCGGGACGTGCGCCGGGAGCAGCAGACGGCCATGAGCTCCTCGGCCGCGCATATCCGGGACGAGGCGCGGATGGCAGAACTGGAAAACCGTCTGGCGGCGGCGCTGGCGGCCTTCCCGGACGGCCTGCGTCTGGCCGGGCCCGATGATTTGTTCGATTTCTTCAAAAACAGGGATCTCCTCATCACCCAGCTCGCCGTCCTGTCCGCCATGCGGGAGACCGCGGCGCAGACCGGGACGAGGGGCTCCGCCCTGGTGACACACGCGGATGGAAAGCGGATCCATCCCGCTCTGGCGGGCTATGCGTATAAACCGTATACGCCGCCCGCGGACAACTGCTGGATGCGGACCGTCCGGACGAAAAGCGGCTTTGCCTCCGCCTTCTGTCCGGTGCGGCCGCTGCCCCGTCCCGACGGCTGGTTTGAAACCGTATGGGGGGATTACCGCCGCCGCACGGGCGGATGGAAGGGGGAGGCACGGGATGGCTGACGGCGTTCTGCTGGCCGGGGAAGCGATGGGGCTCCTCATAGCGGAAGAGAAAGGAGCGCTCGACCGTGTGGAATCCTTCCGCACCGCTGTGGCGGGCGCGGAATTCAATGTCGCGGTGGGGCTCCGCCGCCTCGGGCATCGGGTCGCGTATTTGACCAGGTTGGGAGACGATCCGTTCGGGCACCGTATCCGCCGCGCACTGCGGGAGGAGGGCATCCCGCTCTACGGCGTCCGGATGACGGCGGAGCATCCCACAGGGCTGATGCTCAAATCCAAGACTGCGGCGGGAGATCCCGCTATTTTCTATTACCGGCGGGGTTCCGCCGCGTCCTTCCTTGGACCGGAGGATGTGGAGGCGATGAAGTTCGACGGCTTCCGGGCGCTGCACCTCACGGGGATTTTCCCCGCCCTGTCCGCGCATACCCGAAAGGCGGCGTTCGCCCTTCTCCGCAAGGCCAAAGAGCGGCATATAGCGGTGTTTTTCGATCCGAATATCCGTCTGCCGCTTTGGAAGAGTCCGGCCGAGATGCGGGAAACCCTGCTCGCCTTTGCCCGGGAGGCCGATGTCGTGATGCCCGGAATCACGGAGGGACGGCTGCTCACCGGGGAAGAGTCCCCGGAGGGGATCGCCCGGGTTCTCCGCGGGCTGGGGGCCCGGACGGTCATCGTCAAATTGGGCGCCGGGGGCGCCTATGCCGACGCGGGGACGGAACGCTTTTATGTTCCGGGATATGAGGTGGAGACCATCGTGGACACCGTGGGAGCGGGGGACGGCTTTGCCGCCGGCGTGATCAGCGCACTCGGCGAGGGGCTGTCCCTGCCGGAAGCGGTCCGCCGCGGCAACGCCGTCGGCGCGATACAGCTCGGCTTCGCCGGGGATAACGAAGGTTTGCCCGACCGGGATACCCTCGCCCGCTTCCAGGCAGAGCATGCGGTTGTACGAAAGGCGGAGAATACATGAAACCCTTTTTTGAGGAGATGCGCCGGCTGCGGCTCCTGCCCGTCGTGAAAATCGAGGATGCCGCCATGGCCGTGCCGCTGGCCAAGGCCCTGACGGCAGGAGGCCTTCCCGCCGCCGAGATCACGTTCCGGACGGGCGCGGCGGCCGAGGCGATTAGCCGCATCAAAGAAGCCATGCCCGACATGCGGGTGCTGGCGGGGACGGTCCTGACCGTGGAGCAGGCCCGTACCGCCGTGGAAGCGGGGGCCAGGGCGATTGTCAGCCCCGGCACCAATCCGGAGGTGGTGACGTGGTGCCTCGAACGGGAGATTCCCGTCGTACCCGGCTGCGCGACGCCGAGCGAGGTGGAGGCCTGCATCCGCATGGGACTGGATACCGTCAAGCTCTTTCCGGCTGAGGTGATCGGCGGAACCGCTATGTTGCGGGCCCTCGCGGGTCCCTATGGCGGGATGCGCTTCATGCCGACGGGAGGAATCGGGCCTCAGAATCTCGCTGCCTATCTGCGGCAGCCGCATGTCCTGTGCTGCGGCGGCAGCTGGATGGTTCCGCCCGGCGCGCTGTCCGCGGGGGATTTCGGCCAAATCCAAAAACTGACCGCGCAGGCCGTTCAAATGATAAAAAAAGAAGGTCTCTCCTGCTAGGAGAGACCTTCCCGGTCAGGAATGGCTGTCGGGGTTTTCGTGCGCATGACGGGGATGGCCCATGGACAGAGGGCATTCACCGGAGTCGCGGAGCTGTTTCATCCGCTCCTGTATGCGGCCGATCCGCTCGCTGACCATGCCGCTGTCGAGGATTCCGGTATCCGCCAGCTTCTGCAGCCATCCGATGTCCGCGTTCATGCGGGTTTCGGCGAGATCGTAGATCTCCTGTTTCTGCGCGTCGCTGAGAGCGTTCCATTTTTCCCGGACCTGCTCCTGGAATTCCCGCATTTTGGCCCGTTTGTCTTCTAGGCTCTGATCGGGCGCGGCGGGTTCGCTTTGAGAGGCGGCGGGTTCTGGCGGCGGTTCGGCGGCGGCCGCCCCAAAGCCCGTAAACAGCAGGGTGCCCAGCATCAGCGATCCGATTAGACCGGCCAATTTCGTTTTCAAATTCCAGTTTTTCATTCCGCATCCTTCTTTCCGTCTATTTTCATGAAAAGCCGCGCGGGTCGACATCGCCTCCTTCCTGCATTAGTATGTCTCATGACGCAGCGGGCTTTCTTCCAGCCATGTTTTCACACAATTTCTCCAGACAGCACCTGTGGAAAATTTTAACAAAAAGGAGGCCATTTGCATGAACTGCGGCAATACCCGTCCCTGTCCCTGCACTTTTC
The DNA here is from genome assembly GCA_902492895.1 of uncultured Oscillospiraceae bacterium. Taxonomy (GTDB): domain Bacteria; phylum Bacillota; class Clostridia; order Oscillospirales; family Acutalibacteraceae; genus UMGS1623. The sequence continues at coordinate 25,422 of CABUNG010000025.1, forward strand.
CTGGTTGTCCGCGTCATGGCCGCTGCTGCGCCTGCGTGGCTCATCATCGGGACAAGGAGGGAGGCATTCCGGGCTGCTTTTTCACGGAAGAGGGCGAAGCGCTCTGGAAGCGGGATCTCGAGACATTCGCAGCCGATCAAAACTTGAAATAAAACCGGACCCGGGAGCAGATGCTCCCGGGTCCGGCTGCCTTATGAGGGATGTCCCGTCAGTCCCCGAACGACACACCGATTTCGCGGGCCATCTGGATGGACGGACAATCGACCGGCACCTTTTTGAGTTTTCCGGCGACCTCTTCGAGCGGGACCGGGACGATCTCGCCTCCCACCACCGCGCACATGTACCCGTATTTTTCTTCCCGGATGAGGCGGGCGGCCGCGGCGCCGAGCATGGTGGCGAGCATCCGGTCGTAGGCGCAGGGCGCGCCGCCCCGCTGAAAATGCCCGGGCACGCACACGCGGGACTCGCCGCCCACATAGGGCTCGAGTTCCTTGACAAGGCGGTAGGCGATGGAGGGATTCCCCTCTTTTTCCCGGGCGGCGGCGAGGGCTTTTTTGCTCAGCTTCGCCTCCGATTTGGACAGCGCGCCCTCCGCCACGGCGAGGATCGAAAAGGGCTTTCCGAGCTTGCGGCGGCGCTCGATCGCGCGGCCGACTTTTTCGATATCGTAGGGGATTTCGGGCAGAAGAATGATGTCCGCCCCCGCGGCGACGCCGGCGTGCAGCGTCAGCCAGCCGACCTTGTGCCCCATGACCTCCACGATGAACACCCGCCCGTGTGAGGTTGCGGTGGTGTGGATGCAGTCGATGACGTTCGCGGCGATATCCACGGCGCTCTGGAATCCGAAGGTCATGTCGGTGCCCCAAAGATCGTTGTCGATCGTCTTGGGCAGGGTGACGACGTTCACACCCTCGGTGCGCAGCAGGTTCGCCGTTTTGTGGGTGCCGTTGCCGCCCAGGATCACCAGGCAGTCGAGCCGGAGCTTTTTCACCGTATCTTTCATGGCGGCCACCTTGTCCACGCCGTCCTCCTCGATCACCCGCATCAGTTTAAACGGGGTCCGGGAGGTCCCGAGCATGGTGCCGCCCAGCGTCAGAATCCCCGAAAAATCCTCCGGCTTCATCAGCCGGGTCCGGTTCTGGATCAGGCCGCGGTAGCCGTCCAGGATCCCGATGATCTCCACCTCGTCAAAGGCCTCATACAGCGCCTTGGCAACGCCCCGCATCGCGGCGTTGAGCCCCTGGCAGTCTCCGCCGCTCGTCAGCATTCCGATTCTCAGCATCGTCACACATCCCTTTCGCACAGCTGTGCACTCTTTTCATCCGGTTCTCCCCGGACGTATCCGTGTTTATCTCTCGGGGGAAAGAACGGCCTCGGCCGCCTCTTTTTCCCTGCGCGCGACCGCGTCCCTGGCCAGCTGATACAGCGCAAGCTGGCTGTTGACAGCCGGACGGCCGCGGCGGTCGGGCAGCTCGTAGGTGCCGTCCGCGTGGAGCTCTCTGGCCCCCACCGTATCGGATAAAAACAGCTCGATCGCCTCGTCCACCCGGCGGCGGATTTCCTCGTCCTCGACGGGGAACAGCAGTTCCACCCGGCGGTCCAGATTGCGGGGCATGAGGTCCGCGCTGCCGAGATACAGCTTCGGATTGCCGCCGTTTTCGAACCGGAAAATCCGGCTGTGTTCGAGCAGCTGCCCGACGATGCTGAACACCCGGATGTTGGAGCTCACCCCGGGCAGGCCGGGAATCAGGCAGCAGATGCCCCGAATCACCAGGGTCACAGGCACGCCGGCCTGGGAGGCTTCGTAGAGCCGGGCGATCACGGCCGGATCGACGAGCGAATTGGCTTTGGCGAAAATGCCCGCCGGCAGGCCGTGGGAAGCGTTCTGGATTTCGCTGTCGATCATGCGGTAGAAAAAGGGGCGCATCCCTTCGGGCGCGGCGACCAGCCGGCTGTACTGAGGCGGACGGGAATACCCGGTGAGGACGTTGAAGAGGGACGAAGCGTCGGCGCCATAGCTTTCCCGGCAGGTGAACATGCCCATGTCGGTGTACAGCCTGGCGGTGGAATCGTTGTAATTGCCGGTGCCCAGATGGACATAGCGGCGCAGGCCGTCCTCTTCCCGCCGGACGACCAGCAGGATCTTGCAGTGGGTTTTGAGCCCCGCCAGGCCATAGATGACGTGGCAGCCGGCCTCTTCGAGCTTCAGCGCCCAGTGGATGTTGTTTTCCTCGTCAAAGCGGGCCTTGAGCTCGACGAGGACCGTCACCTGCTTGCCGTTGTCCGCCGCCTTCATCAGCGCCGCGATGATGGGAGACTGCCCGCTGACCCGGTAGAGGGTCTGCTTGATGGCAAGCACGTCCGGATCCTCCGCGGCCCGGCGGACGAAATCCACCACGCAGTCGAAGCTCTCGTAGGGGTGATGGACGAAACGGTCCCGTTCCCGGATGGCCTCGAACGGGTCCTCCGCCCCCCAGAAATCCGCGGGGACAACGGGGGTGACGGGAGGCAGGCGGAGTGCGTCGTCCAGTCCGCTCAAGCGGAAGCAGAAGGTCAGGTCGAGCGGGCCGGGGACCTCGTAGATGTCCCGTTCATCCACCTGCAACATATCGGTGAGAAATTCCCGCAGCTCCCGGTCGCAGTGGCGGGAGAGCTCCAGCCGGACCGGTTTGCCCCGCTTTCGTTTTTTGATGGATTCCTGAATTTCGATGAGCAGGTCCTCGGCCTCTTCGTCGATGGAGAGATCGCCGTTGCGGGTCAGGCGGAAGGCGGCGGCCGCGTCGATATCGTGCAGTTCGAACAGATCGCCTAAATGGTGGGTGAGAAGGGTTTCGAGCAGGATAAACGCCCGTCCCTTTTGACTGGGCAGCTCGACGAGACGGGGAAGGATGGACGGCACCTGCACCACCGCAAACGCGGTTTCCCCATCTTTTTTCAGGCGGAGCCCCAGGTTGAGGCTCTTGTTCGACAGCATGGGAAACGGCCGGCTGCGGTCCACGGCCAGGGGCGTGAGGACCGGAAACAGCACTTTTTCAAAATACGCCGCGACAAAGGCGGCCTGATCCGCGTTCAGATCCTCCGGGTGCAGCAGGGAGATGCCCTTTTTCCCGAGCTGCGGAAGGAGCGAACGGGTAAAACACGTATATTGCTTCTCGACAAAGGCGTGGATGCTCTCCTCCAGCCGATGGAGCTGCTGGGACGGGGTGAGGCCGGCGGGATCCGGCTCTTTGTATCCCGAACGCACCTGCTCCTGCAGTCCCGCGACCCGCACCATGAAGAATTCGTCGAGGTTGGAGGCGGTGATGGCCAGAAACTTGCACCGTTCGAGGATCGGATTCTCTTTTTCATACGCTTCTTCCAAAACCCGGGCGTTAAAGTCCAGCCAGCTCAGTTCCCGGTTGATATAGGGAAGCGCCGTTGCCTTTTTCATGGAAATTCCTCCCGGTAAAGATACTCGGCCTCAAAGCAGGCTGCTTTTGACCACGAGGACCGGCTCGATGCCGAACACGTCCTCGAAAAACGGGGCGCAGTCGTCGAAAGCCCACTGCTCGAGCAGAAGCTCCTCCCGCGCCTTGACCGTGACGACGAGGCGCTCCTCCTCCAGCCGGATTTTCATCTCGCAGAGCTTGCCCTTGCGGGATTCGTCGAGGGTGTTGGCGAGGTTGAGGATAGCGGCGAGCTTATCGGCCAGCAGCTTCTGCTTGTCGGAGAGGATGACGGTCCCGGGACTGGCGCGGTGCAGATCGCCGTATTGCGCGATCTCAGCGGTCAGGGCGGTCTCTTCCTCGTCCAGCCCGTAGAAATACGACTGCTTGATAAGGTCGTAGGCCGCCAGGGAGGCCTTTTTCGCGTTGACGCCGTAGCCGGCCTCGTGCAGCAGCGCTGCGCACTCGAGCAGGATCCGCTTTTTGCCGCTGATGCCGTGGAGCTTTTTCAGCTTTTCAAACAGCGCCACCGCGTAATCCCGCACCCGCTCCGCATGGGCGAGATCCATGCCCCGCCTGCGGCACATCTCCCGGGCACAGGAGAGGGCGCCGGCCCGCTCCTGGTTTTCAAACCGGGTCTTTTCGGCGGGGCTGAGCATTTGTCCGGCCAGGATATCCATCAGATGCAGAGGGGGGGACAGGATGACCGGGGCTTTGGCGAAATCCATCATCCGCAGATAGATCGCGAGCATGGGCAGGAGCTGGTCGGCCGTTTCCTCGGGGATGGCCGTCCGTTCCGCGATGACTCGGGCCGGCAGGGTTTTGATGTTGGCGTACAGCGTTTCGAGCGCTTCCCGCGGGATGCGGAAAACGCCGTTTTCCTCCTCCGCCCCGCATAAGGAGGCGATGGTGTCGAGTTCCCGCCCGGTCAGGACCAGATCGCGGGGCGCGCCGCCGTCCAGCCTCCAGGACAAACGCTGGAAATAGGCGTCCACATATTCCTCGAGAACCTGATAAAACCGGGTCGTCCGGTCCTCCATGCTGCGGAGGATTTCGCTGAGCTTCAGGAACCCGAGGGTGATGTTGCTCGTCTGCAGCACCTCGTGACGGCGGCAGAGTGCCACGCCGACGCTGCCGGTTCCCACATAGGCGAGCAGCGCGTCGCCGTCCAGGAAAGGGGAAGGGAGCAGCTCGCCGTAGATCAGGCCGCTTTCCTCGCCGTCCTCCAGAACCTCGACGACCAGGGAATTCTGAGTTTTGAGCTGATCGAGGACGTACGCGCGGTTTTCCGCCTCTCTGAGGGCGGTGGTGGCGATGGCGCGGTATTCCGATACCCCGTATTCCTTCATCACCTGGGTATAGCCCCGCAGCACAGAGGACAGCGCCCTCACCGTCTGGGGACTGATATGCCCCGTGGTGAACACCTCATGCCCAAGACGGAGCGGGTATTCCAGCATATCCAGCCGGACAGGGCCCGCTTTCCCGGATTGATAGATGCCCATCCGCACAGAATTCGAGCCGATATCCAGCACGCTGACGGTTTTGAGAGAGCGTTTCATGTCGAACCTGCCTTTCCGGTTGCACTTTCCGCGTTTCGGGGAGAGTTTCCTTTATAGTATACAGTATAACCGGCAATATGACAATTGTATGAAGAAATGCACTGAAAAGAACCCAAAATGCCATTGTTTTTTGCGATATAGGGGGGTATAATCGAAAAAAAGTCTGTGAAGGGGACGATCTTATGCCGATTATCCACGCCCATCGCGGTGCCTCCGCCTATGCGCCCGAAAACACGCTGCCCGCGTTCCGCCTGGCGCTCGAACAGCACACCGACGGCATTGAAACGGATATCCACCTCACCCTCGATAATCGGTTCGTCGTCTGCCATGACGACGAGATCGCCCGGACCTCGAACGGCGAGGGGAAAATCCAGGATATGACGGTCGAACAGCTCAAAGAGTACGATTTCGGCGTCAAATTCGGCCTGGCCTTCGCGGGCACGCCGATCCCCACCCTGGACGAGCTGCTCGAGGTGGTCCGGGACGTCGACCCGATCAACATCGAGATTAAGGGTCCGTTCCGGGAGGATGCGGACATGGCGGCGGCCTATCGGCTGCTGTATGAGACGCTGGTCAAATTCGGCTGTGTGGAGCGGACGCTTTTTTCGAGTTTCGGCCACAGCTGGCTGCGGGATCTCAAGGCGCAGTATCCGGATCTGCGCACCGGTCTGCTCTACGGCGGAGATCCCAAAACGCCGGAGGAAACGCTCGAGATGGTGCGGGACTACAACGCGGACGCCATCCATCCCTATCTGCATTCCATCAACAAGGACATCGTGGACGCCTGCCTGGCGAACGGCATCGATGTCAACGTCTGGACGGTGGATTCTCCCAAAGATATCGCCACGGCGGTGTCCTATGGCGTGACCGGCATCATCACGAACGTGCCCGACCGGGTGCGGGCCTACTGTGAGGAGCACGCCTGATGGATAAAGGATGCATCCAGATCTATCACGGAACCGGCAAAGGGAAAACGACCGCGGCCGTGGGGCTTCTTCTGCGGGCGGCGGGGCAGGGGTTTTCGGCCGGCTTCGCGCAGTTCCTCAAGGACGGCAGCTCGGGGGAGTGCCGGCTGCTGGCGTCTCTGCCCGGCATCGCGCTGTTCCCGTTTTTGCCCGAGGTGCCCTTCACCTTTGCCATGACCCCGGAGCAGCGGGACGAGGCCGCGGCATTTTACGCCGGACTTCTGGAGCGGGTGGAGCAGCGGCGGGATTTGGACCTCGTGGTGCTGGACGAAGTGCTCGACGCGGTGAACGCGGGTCTTCTGCCGGAGGAATCGCTGCTGCATTTCCTGAAAAACCGGCCGTCCGGCCAGGAAGTGGTGCTGACCGGACGGAACCCGTCCGAAGCCCTGTGCCAGATGGCCGATTATATCACCGATATGCGCGCCGTCAAGCACCCCTATGCCTCCGGGCAGGAGGCTCGGCGGGGCGTCGAATGGTGAAGAATCCCCGCCGTACTATACTCAGAAAGGTTGATCTCCCTATGATGATACACACAACCGAAGCGAACGGCGAGAAAATCGCCTGGTTGGACAGCGGCGAACCCGTGATCCGGGACGCGCAGTCGGCTCTCGACCGGATGATGACGGCCCGCTATGAGACCGGCTGCAGCCGCTTTGCGGTATCCAAAACCGCGTTTGCGGAGGATTTCTTTATTCTCAGCACGGGGCTTGCGGGGGAGTTCCTGCAGAAATTGATCAATTACCGGATGAAAATCGCCATTTGGGGGGATTTTTCGGGATATACCAGCCGGCCGCTGCGGGATTTTATGTTCGAAAGCAACAACGGCAACGATGTGTTTTTCGTTCCGACAAAGGACGAGGCGATCGAGAGGCTGAGCCGGGCCGAGGAATGACGGCAGGGAAACGGTGCCGTTTTCGGATCGGCGTGGGCCGTATCCCTCGATTGGAAATCCGCTGCGCAAAGCCCTGTCCTCTCCGCTTGAATCGCGGCGGACGATCGACCGCAGGTCCCGCCCGAAACCAACAGAAAGCCGGCCGCATCTGCGGCCGGCTTTTTCATACGGATACGGGGAGTAGGAGGATGCCGGATCAAAGCGAGGATTCCGTATCGGCGGGATTTGTAGTGTTTGTAGTGGGGGTGGCATCGGACGCGGTCGATTCACGGCGGATGATCAGGCGGCCGCGCATATCTTCCGCGGACAGCGGCCGGATGGGATTCCCCATGACGCGTACGAAGTACTCCGTGGAAGAGGTCTCGTCACGGACTTCCATCCGCAGCCGGATTTCCCGGATGCCGGCGTTGTCCCCGCAGGCGGACGCGATGGACGCGAAGGTTTTGGCAATCTGATCGGGGCCGGGCGTCTGGGTATTGTCGACGGTATACAGCTCGGCGCTGACCGCAACCGGCCAGTCGGTGATCTCGTCGACGTTCTCTCCCATCGAATACCAGATGCGCGAGGTCTCGTAGTCGAGGGCGTAGACGTTCCCCGAGCTGCGGGTGTCCGCGATAGCGGCCTCGACCGTGTGAACGGCCTTGTCCCGCTCGGCGGAGAGGCGTTCGGCATAGCCGGCGGCGTGGGCGATCGGCGGCCCGATCAGGGATCCGAGCAGGGTTACGAAGGTGATGAGGACCACCATGAAGATGGAGAGGCCGTCATACCGGAACTTTTCGGTTTTGAACCGGATGGCGTAAATGAGAATCTCGACGCCCAGGCAGAGCAGGACGACCGGGGCAAACTGCAGCAGTTTCCAGGCGCTGCCGCCAAAATACAGGGCGAGGGGGACAAAGATGCCGAGCACGACGAGCGTCAGCCCCAGGGTGAAGGTCCCCACCCGTCTGGGAGGCCGCACCGGGGGCGCCTGTACGGGTACGGGAGGGACCGGCGCGGACGGCGCCGGAGGAATCGGAGCCGGATTGGGCGCAGGCGGCGGGGGAAGGGGCGTTTTTTCGGGCGGGATCATGTCCTCCGGGACCTGCCCGGCGGGATAGGTTTGAATGTCCATGGCGGGAACCTCCTTGATGTTGAAATGCGGCGTCGGACTTATTCGGACAGCGGGCCGTCTTCTCCGGCGGGAGCGGCGTTCGGATCCGCCGCCGGACTTTTCTGGCCGGGGATGGTGTATTCATTGTAAAGCGGAGCTTTCGGTTCCGCGGGTTCTTTCCGCCCCACGATCAGCCGGATGCCGAAGACGATGCAAGCGGCCGGAATCAGCAGAGAGGGCAGAACATCGATGATACTGCGGATTACCCGCATCGCCTCGGGAGAGAGCAGATTGCTGAGGCTGTAATATCCGCTGCTGAAAATCAGCTTGAAGGACAGCCAGACGGAGAAAACCACGAGGACCCAGCCCAGAAGCAGATGCCGTTTCTGTACAAACCGGCTGACGGAATCCCGGCCGATTTTGGAATGGATATCCCCGGACAGGAACAGATATTCATCGGGCAGCGCCTGCAGTTCCGGCAGCGTCATATGGATGCGGTTGAGCGTATCGAAGAACGAATAGAACCAGATGACGGGAAGCAGGAAAGTCAGCGCCGCGAGATAGGTGAACGCGGCGACCGCAATGACGCCGGCAAACAGGGCCATCAGGGAGATGCCGCGCTTCATCAGGCCGTGATACATTTGGCCGGCCCCGGGGATGAAGGACCAGAACACCGTCCAGAATTTGTTTTTCGTCTGTTTGACGGGAGCGGGCGGGACAAAAGGCGGAGGCGTCTGCGGAGCGTAGGGGGGAATGTTATTCGTGTTCATGCTCGTCATCTCCTATAAAGAATGCGTGAATGCGGTCGACCAGGGAGGCGAACCCGTCGTGATAGCCGGAGGCCAGCTGTTCCCAGCGGCTGCCCTCGGAACGGTCGGGCGGGGGCTCCGGCTCTTTTTGGATGCTGATCTGCTGGATGAAAGAGGTGGTGCTTTCTTCGAGTTTCCGGAAGGCGCCGCTGAAAAACAGCAGCATGGTCAGGGCGACCGCCACCGACATTTTGGCAATGCCGGCCAGGACCACCCGGTTTTTGGCCCGTCGGTTTTCTTTTCCGATGGAGGCGAGAATGCGCTCTTCCAAGGCGGAACAGCCGTCCGGGGGCGCGGCCGGATCGGCGGCGGAAACCGCGTCGATGTAAGCGTCCATACAGGCGGGGCAGGCTTCCAGATGGCAGAGAAGGAGCGCGGTGTCCCGTTCGTCAAAGGTGCCGCAGGCTAAGCCGGAAATGGCCTCTCCGGTCAGATGCCCGTTTCGGATGGTATGTTCGTCCAGCATTTACAGCACCTCCTTCAGTGTACGCCGCAGCTTTTCCCGGGCTCTGAGCCCCTGCGTCTGTACGGTTTTGAGCGGCCGGCCGAGGACCGCCGCGATTTCCTCGTAGCTTTTGTCTTCCATGAAGCGCATGAGAGCGACTTCGCGGTATGGTTCGGGCAGCTTTTCGCAGGCATCCCGGACGAGATCGACGGTTTCCCTCCGTTCCGTCTCCTGTACGAACGACGAGGGGGCCGGATATGCGTCCAGGGTTTCGGGTCCGGCCGGATCGGTCAGGGCGTGTCCGGCGCTCTTGAGATAGTCCTTGGATTTGTTGACGGCGATGCGGACGAGCCAGGGCTTGTAATGATCCCCTTCAAAGCGGCCGATGGCCCGATAGGCGGTGAGAAAGGTGTCCTGTGTCAGATTTTCCGCTTCCTGATAGTCGTGGACCAGCCGGTAGCATACCGTGAAGATCAGCCGGGTATGATCTCGGACGAGTCGGGTAAATGCCTCGTCGTTCATCCTGATCCACCACCGCCCTTTCCGTCCGCCCATCCATATAACGAGAGACCGGATGGGAATCCTTCAATTTTTTTCACTTTTTTCATTATAGAAGATAAATCGGCGGAAAAAGACGGAGAAAAACGGAAAAATTCATGAAGAGGGCGGGCGGCAAATCCGGCTGCCGTGCGGTATGAACCGCCGGACGGCCGGAGACACTATGGAGGGATCGACGGCGCTTTCCGCTTTCGCTTCACCCGCAGCTTTTATAAAAATCACTGAAATAGCCGATATTGGGGCAAAAACAGCGGTTTCCGGCCGGAAACCGGGGGATAAATCCGGATTTCCACAGATAGCGCTTGCAATCGCAAAATATTGTGCTATAATGTTGACGGTAAGCCAAGACTCATGTTTGTGTGAACAGGAGGTGGGCAGGGTGAGTCCTGACCCTGGCAGTCGAAACATCAACAAAAGAAGGACGCATCCGGCCCGGCTTTAGTCGTCAGGCGGCCGTCGATGCGCCCGGGAAAGGGGTATGCGCCGATGATCGCCTATTATAAGACCGTCAACGGACGGGTGCGCGCGCAGGAAGAATTTGAAGAGGGGTGCTGGGTCAATGTGGTCAACCCGGATGAACGGGAGATCAGCAGCTTGATCCATCAGTTTTCCCTGGAACAGGATTTTATCCGGGCCGCGCTGGATGAAGAGGAGTCCTCCCGTATCGAAGCGGAGGACGGCAACACGCTGATTATTCTCGATGCGCCCGTGGCCGAGCGCCAGGACGACGAGATCTCCTACTACACGCTGCCGCTGGGCATCCTGGTCACCGCGTCCTGCGTGATTACGGTTTCCCTGCGGGAGAACGCCATCCTCTCCGAATTTGCGGAAGGCGTGGTCAAAAATGTCCAGACCAATCTGAAAACCCAGTTCGTGCTGCGGCTGATGCTGCGGGTGGCGCAGCGGTTTCTGCAGTTCCTCAAACAGATCGATAAACTGTCGAGCTCGCTCGAGCGGCAGCTGCGCAAATCGATGAAGAACAAGGAGCTCATCAATCTGCTCGACGTGGAAAAGTCGCTGGTGTATTTCTCCACATCCCTGAAATCGGACGAAACCACGCTCGAAAAGCTGATGCGCGGCAAATATATCAAGCTCTATGAAGAGGATCAGGACCTTCTCGAGGATGTGCTGATCGAGATCAAGCAGTCCATCGAGATGTCCAGCATCTACCTCAACATCCTCTCGGGCACCATGGATGCCTTTGCCTCGGTGATTTCCAATAACCTCAACATCGTCATGAAGGTCCTCGCCTCGGTGACGATCGTGATTTCCATTCCCAATATTATCGCGGGCTTTTACGGTATGAATGTCCAGGGCCTGCCGCTTTCGGAGTTTTTCTGGTTCCCGATCCTGCTGTCGGGCGTCGTGATGGGCGTGGTGGCGCTTATCCTCCACAAACGCGGCATGATGTGAGGATGTCTGTCCGCGTCCTGTTTTAAATCGTGCCCCCCCGGCCAAGCGCAGCTTGGGGATCTTTTTATCCGGCCGATCGTGGACGGGACTGCCCGTTCTTCCCGGGAGAAACGAAGGACCCGGAAGAACGGACCGGCATAAAAGAAAAAGCCCGGGCAAAACCATCGTTTTGTCCGGGCTTTTTTGTCGGGAATACCGGTGCCTTATTCCGGCTGCTCCTCATCGGGCGGGGCGGGCGGATCGGGCTCGCCTCCGGGGAGCGGTTCGGCCGGTGAATCGGCCGGCGGGGCGATCCCCCCGCCGTAAAACTGATAGAGGTCGAATCCCTCGTCACGGGACCCGTTTTCGGACGGCGGAGGGGCATCGGCGGTTTCCTCACCCGTGAGAAGAACGGGAGCGCCGTCCTCTCCGGCCGGAGCGAGCGGGATTTCCGCTTCCAGCTTTTGACGCATGCGGCGGTCCCATATCCGCATCAGGAAGAAGTACAGGAGGAAGAGCACGACCGCCGTCAGAGTAATCATCAGGCCATACAGCAGGCCAGGAGTGTGATAGTCGAACCGGATGGTGACCTCGCCGCCCGTGGCGGGGCAGACGACGGCCATAAAACCGACATTGACCTTGTAGATTTCGGCGGGCTGGCCGTTCACCGTGGCGCTCCAGCCGTCCTCATACGGCACGCTGAAGAAAACCGGCGTATCCTGCTCAACCTGAATCGTTGCCGTAAAACCGCGGTTGTCCCGTACAAAGGTCGAGCAGGACTCGGCTTTGCGGGCGAGGCAGTCGGCCAGATAAGCGTCTTTGGTGTAGGAAACCGCGTCTCCGAGAGGCCGCAGCATCCCGCTGAAGAGGGCGGCATCGTCCTCTTCGACGACCAGCGCCTTGAGCAGCGCGAGTTCCCGGCTGTCCTTGTTCATGGCCTCGAACTGCTTGCGGGTCAGCATGGCGTCATAGGTGAAGCCCATGGGGATGTAATACTGATTCTCGTATATCTTGAAATCGTTTTGCGTATCCAGATAGGTCCAGCCCGGCATGCGGGTGGTGCCGCCGGTCTCGAAGAAGTCCTTTTTGTTTTCCTTGCCGCTCGAATTGGCGTGATCGAACAGCCAGCGCACCGAGGTCAGACCCCGCAGCGCGTAATGGGAGGTATCCGGACGGCTGCCCACGCCGCGGTCCACGCCGATCGACGGGTAAAAGTCCATGACCGAACCGGGAACGATGCTGTGGAACGCCTGGATAGTCGGCATCTGCCAGAACATCCCCTGGTTGTCCATGCCTTTATAGAAATCGATCCGGGTGAACTGATCCGGGGTTTCGGGCAGGGAGATTTTGTCCCCGCCCTCGATGGCGGTTTCAATGACATAATCGGAGGTATAATTGGAATTCGCTTTGCCCAGCCCGATCAGATACCAGCCCACGATCAGGCTGACCGACAGGGTGACGACGGTGGCCCATTTGGAGAAAATGGCGCGTTCCCGCTTGAACAGCGTGATCAGCAGCGACGCCAGCAGCAGGCACACCACCGCGATGGCGACGTAAATCCAGAAGCGTTCGGGAATTTTCATCAGGCCGTATTTGATTTTGCCGGTTTCCTTGTCCGGCGTCCAGCTTTTCGGCGCCAAGCCGATAAACAAGGCGAAGAAGGCCGTGATGCCGAATGTCCAGCCGAGCGCCCGGTTCCAGTTTACTTCGGTCGTGTCCGCGTCCTCGAAGCACTTCACGGTCGCGAGAACCAGGATCAGAACCATCATGTAGTACCACCGGGCGTAATACGCCCAGTTGAACAGCTGGAACATGGCGTTGAGCCCCGGAATGACCGCGCAGAAGAAGCAGATGATCAGCATGCGGCGCAGCCAGTCGCTGTGTTTGCGGGACTGGAAATACGCGATGGCGCCCGAACAGCTGAAGACCGGCAGCCAGGCCGACATGGAGGCCCATTTATTGTCCGAATCGGGGAAGAAATTTTCCCTGGCGGGGATGTCCTGCGGGAAGAAGAAGGAGTGCAGGATATCGAACAGCCGCTGGGGTTTGTTGTATATGAGGAGGTCCCAGCCCGCGAGTATGCTGTCGGTCCGCGGATTCTGAATGACCGCGAGATAGGAGGGAAGCAGCAGCACGGCCGCGCCCGCGGTGCCGACGACCGCTTCGAAGACGAGCCACAGGAATTTGGACATCGAGCAGTCCCACTCCCCTGAAAACATGCGGACGAACCAGTATATCAGGATGAAAAAGACCTGGCCGATGAAGAAATAGTAGTTGTTGAGGGCGCTCAGGCACACCATCAGGCCGAACAGGCCGCGTTTGTCGTCCTTCATGAACCGCTCGAGGCCGAGCAGCATCAGGGGAAAATAAAGAATGGCCTCGTGGAAATGGTTGAAGAAAACGTTGTAGATCGAAAAGCCCGAAAACGCATAGAGGATGCCGCCGATCAGCGCGTAATCCGGACGGACGAAACGGCGCAGCAGGGCATAGGCCGCCGCCGAGCAGCAGGCGAATTTGAGAATGAGGAGCGGCCCCATCAGATAGGGCACCGCCGCGCTCGGAAAGGGGATGGTCAGCCAGAAAAACGGGCTGCCGAGCAGATAAAACGAATACGATCCCACAAAATTGGCGCCGAGGTCGGTCGTCCAGTTCCAGGCAAAATTGCCCGCCCGCACGCTGTCGTGAGCCATCTGATAAAACGGGATCTGCTGGACGTTGAAGTCCCCGTAATAGATGAAATACCCCTTGTCCAGAATGAGGAAGGGGAGGAACAGGAGCGCCGCGCCCGCCAGGGGCAGGAGAAACGAGAGCAGAGCCCGTTCCCTGGGTTTGCCCAGTGAGGAGGTGGTCAAGCTTCATCACGCCTTTCCGCTTTTGGATAGTCCGGAGCCGCATCCGCGTCCGGTACCGGTTCAGAAACAGGCCCGTCCTCCCGCCTGGCCGGCGGGAAGGCCGTGCTGACCGTCAGCATAACCCCCCACAGGAAAATCGCCAGATTGACGAAGGACATGACGGTCATGACGGGCGTATATATGGTGTCCCAGGGGGCTTTCGGATCGTTGATCGTATTGTGGCGCACAAGCAGCAGAAACTGGTTGAAAAAGGTCATCAGGGACAGCGCCAGATACTGCATCAGCCAGCGGAAATCCATCTGCCGCAGGAACAGCATGAGAGAGAACAGCAGGACCGGGAACTGATAGCGCTCGTGCATCCGGGTGGTGAGCATAAAGACGCACTGCATGAACAGAAAGCAGCCCGCCCACAGCCGGTTTTCCCGTTTGCCGTGCAGCATGATGTAGATCACCAAAACAAGGGAGAGGAAGAGCATGAGGGTGCCGAAATGGTGAAGGGTGATGCCGCCGGTGGCAAATCCGCTGCTGTCCCGTCCGTTGCCGAAGAGGATAGACCGATTGTCTTTTACCCAGTTGAGAGAGGCGGAACCGTACAAATTAAAGGCATTGAGGGTGGCGTATGGGTATTTTCCAAGTCCGCCAAAATAGACTTTGAAGGGCAGAAGCAGGCTTTCCGCGCCCTGGAGTTTCCAGCTGCCCGCGATAAAGGGAACGAAGCCCGCAATGCCGGTGAGCAGCGCCGCGCCGACGCAGGAAAGGGTTTCGATCCATCGGCAACGGCGCAGATAGGAAAAAAGCGATTCTTTCGCGGGCGGGTCGGAACCGTCCGGCATCGTTTCGGCCGGCCGGAGCAGGTACACGAACAGAACCGGGGCGAAATACAGGCACTGCATTTTCGTCAGGCAGGCGACGGCAAACAGGATGGAACCCAACAGGTCCTTGCCGCGTTCCACTTGATAAAAGGAGAGCAGAAGGAGAAAAACCATCAAGCCGTCGGTCTGTCCCCAATGGGAGCTGTTGAAAATCGCGGAGGGATTGAGGGCCCAGAGGGCCGCGGCCAGCACGCCGAGCGCTTCGCTCTGCTTGCGGCAGACCAGATAGAACAAGCCCGCGGCCAGCACATCGAACAGAATGGGAAAAAATTTCATCGCCAGCATGTCGAACATCCAGTAATCCGCGATGGGCAGCTGCCCGTAAAGCTGGCCGACGATATACAGACAGTACAAGTATAAGGGCGGGTAATCCAGCGCATATTTTCCGGTATTCAATCGGGCATAGGCATCAAAAAAACCGTTCTGAAAGCCGACCGCCCAGGTACGGTACCAGGTGATGTCGAAATAATTGGAGTAGAGCATCCCGACACACAGACGGAGTATGAACGCGAAAAGGAGGATGCAGACCACCGTCTGAATCCCGCGCCGCCGGTTCAGGGTAAGCGAAGCCATATTCCCGCCGCCCTTCCTCAAAATACAAACAAGAGTATACCAAAAAGTGGACAAAAAGAAAAGGGTTAAAAATGTGAAAATGCCGCATCATGGGTTGGAAAGAGCCGCATCATCCGCTATAATGGAGGAAACCGACAGGAGGGAAACGCCTATGAGCCGCAATTTTTTCGCCATACTGTCCCGTATGAAATATATCACCCGCTGGGCGCTGATGCGCAACACCCGGCAGGAGAACCTGTGCGAGCACACCCAGGATGTGGCGGTGCTCGCCCATGGTCTGGCCGTGCTGCAGAACCGCCGCTTCGGCGGCAGCGTGGACGCAGGGCGGTGCGTGCTGCTGGCGCTGTATCACGACGCGCCCGAGATTTTCACGGGTGACCTGCCCACCCCCGTGAAATATTACAATCCCGCCATCCGGGACGCCTACCGCCAGGTGGAGGACGTGTCCGCGAACAAGCTCCTCTCCATGCTGCCGGAAGATATGCGGCCGGATTATCAGGCGCTCTTTTTCCCCGGAGACGGCTTTTCCGAGGAACAGCGGATCGTCAAGGCGGCGGACAAGCTGTCCGCCCTGATCAAATGTGTGGAAGAGAAACGGCAGGGGAACCGGGAATTCGAGCAGGCCCGCCGCTCGACCGAGGAGGCGATCCGGGCGATGCACCTGCCGGCGGCCGACTGCTTCCTCGAAGAGTTCCTGCCCGCCTTCGAATTGACGCTCGACGAGCAGAACTGACACTGTATCCGTGGCAGAATGCGGGCGTTTTGTTGCAGGAATGGGAGGATTTTGCCAATCAGGCAGACAAAAAGCGCCTGTATTCGACGTTCTCGCCAAAATACCGCGCGGAAATACGGGAGTTTTGATGAAAAATCGGGTGTTGCATTGTTGGCAAAAGTACGGTAAAATCATACTGTCATTCATGTTTCGTTCATATTTTCATACGTGCGGGCAACCGCCGGTTTATGAAAGAAGGCTTGGCATGCGGCTCCTGGAAGATCGCATTCAACAAGACGGCAAGGTAAAAGCGGGCAATGTGCTGAAGGTGGACAGTTTTCTGAACCATCAGATGGACATTGCCTTGTTTGGTGAAATGGGCAAAGAATTTTACCGCCTCTTCGGGGATGAGCGGGTCACGAAGATTCTGACCATCGAATCGTCCGGCATCGGGATCGCCTGCATCGCGGCGCAGTATTTCGGGGTTCCCGTGCTGTTTGCCAAGAAAAACCAGACGAAAAACATCGCCGGGGACGTCTACACCAGCCGGGTGGAGTCGTTCACGCACGGGCGGGTATACGATATCCGGGTGGCCAAGGAATTTCTCCTGCCCGAAGACCGGGTGCTCATCATCGACGATTTTCTCGCGAACGGTAGTGCCCTGCTCGGGCTGATCAAGCTGGTAAA
>CABUNG010000026.1 GCA_902492895.1 uncultured Oscillospiraceae bacterium
TTGTCGGCGTCGCATTTGCAGGCGGGGTGCTCGATATCGGGTTCCGCCTGGCGTTTTTAAAACTGTTTATACCCGCCTGACCGGCGGTTTTCGTTGATATAAAAAACAGGACGATAAAAGTAAGGAGACGGATAACGGTGGCTGGATTTTTTGGACTGTTCGATTACAATAAACCGGGTCCCGGCGTTGATAAAAACGGCCCGCAAAAAAAGAGCTTCGTTGTGTTTTTCGAAATCTATTTTCGAAAATTCTGGAAGCTGATTCTCGCCAACCTGCTGTATGTCGTCGTTGCATTGCCGGTTGTGACGAATGGTTTGGCCAACGCCGGACTGACCTATATCACGCGCAACTTTGCCCGGGAAAAGCATGCGTTTATCTATTCCGATTTTGTCGACACCATCAAGAAGAACTGGAAGCAGGCGCTGGTCATCGGCCTGCTGAATCTGGTTTTTGGCGCCATTATTGCGTTCGATGTATACTTTTTCTGGTTTTACACCTCCGGCTTTTTCGGCATCATCGGCCTGGCCGTCAGCTTCATGCTGGTGATCCTGTACACCTTCATGAATTATTACCTTTACTTGATGATGATCACCTTCAAATTCACCATCAAGCAGCTGCTGAAAAATGCCATTCTGCTGGCCTTTGTGGGTCTCAAGCGCAATCTGCTGGTCTCTCTGGTGCTGCTGGTGTTCTACGCAATCGGGTTTGTAATCCTATTCTTTGTTCCGCTTCCCATCAGCATTCCGATCCTCTTGTTCGCGTATATTCTGCTGTTTCCGGCTTTCCGTTCTTTCCTGATTCAGTTCAACATGTTCCCGCTTGTCAAAAAGTTTATCATCGATCCATACTACAAAGAGCATCCGGGCGAGGATAAAGAGGCCAAGCGGGCGCTGAACAAAGAGGCCAAGCGGGCGCTGAACATTGAAGATGAGGAGGATATCGCCGAAAACGAAGAGGAAGCAATATTCCGCGATCTCGGCAACGAACAAAAGGCCGAGGAAGAGGAGGAAGAGAAACCGAAACGGGATCTTCCCAAACAGTATAATGAGCAGGAACTGCTCCGCTCCAAGTATTATCAGCGCCGTACCAACCGGTCGGATGACGACGACGACACCATATAGAGAAAATCACTCCCCCCTGGAATGGTCTGCCACAGTCCATTCCAGGGGGGATCTGCACTTATTCGAGCCTGTGTCGTTCATGTATTCGATCATAATTGGCAGGGTAGGGGGTCATTCGGACTTTTCCGCTTTACCAGCCGGCTGTGTATGCTTTTTTTTCATCTTGACTTGGGATAACGGATTGTCCTCCACCGCCTGACGTACCTGGGTGCTGGACAAATGCGTGTAAATTTCCGTAGTTCCAAGGTTTTCATGGCCCAGCACATCCTTCAGGACACGAATATCCACGCCGCCTTGCTGATACATCAAAGTTGCTGCCGTATGCCGCAGTTTGTGCGTTGACATCGACTCCGCGCCGCTGACCTGCTGGAGATACCGTTTCACCACATAATGAACTCCCTGCAGGCTGATGCGTTTTTTTAGACGGCTCAAAAACAGGGCCTGCTTGTCCTGGACGCCGTCGACCGGCCGGACCTTCAGATATTGCTCGATCGCGTCCTGACAGGCTTCATTCAGGTATAAAATACGCTCTTTGTTGCCTTTTCCGCGCACAATCAGTGTGTGATCCGTCCGAATATCCCGCAGATTGATCCCGGCCAGCTCAGCCCGGCGAAGGCCGCAGTTTAAAAACAGCACCAGCATACAGTA
The DNA here is from genome assembly GCA_902492895.1 of uncultured Oscillospiraceae bacterium. GTDB lineage: Bacteria > Bacillota > Clostridia > Oscillospirales > Acutalibacteraceae > UMGS1623. The sequence goes on from CABUNG010000026.1 coordinate 1,770, forward strand.
ATCCCGTTCAGCGAATTCGCCCTCGACGCTTTGGAGCAGCTGGACACTTTGTTCCAGTGTAAGATACTGCGGCAGACTTTTTTTCTGTTTAGGCGTGTCCAGATTCTGCGTTGGATTTGTATCCAAATCGTGCTTATAATCGGTCAAATACCGGAAAAACATCCGAAGCGATGTGGTTTTTCGTGCACGAGTCTTATTGGTATTCTGACGCTCGGTTTTCAAGTAATTCATAAATTCATATACATCGTTGAGCGTAACCGTGCGGATCAACTCGAGATCCACGTCAAGTATGGGGATCTCTTCAAAAAGGATATCGGAAGAAACCAATCCCCGAGATTGTTTCAGATAGCGGAAAAACGTTCTCAGATCGATAAAATACTCGTCGATCGTATGGCTCGAACGTCCTTTGATGGTTTCCATGTATCCCAAATACTCGCGAAGGATCGGCGGGCTTTCATATATATATTCCTTTCTCAAGCCTTAACCCCTCCCCTTAACTAAACAAAATATTCATTTTGTTTAGTTCTCTCTATTCTTTTCCATAACGACATATATATCTCTTTATATTTCCTATCCATCCTAAACCGTGATAGTTTGATATCGGCTGGAAACATATTTAAGCTTCTATGTCTCTATAAACTATCCTTAACTCTCTCTACATTCTACGGACGCTATATGGATAGATACATTCTGGAATTCTAAGATTCTATAACGCCCCATACAATTTAAAATCCCATCCATTCTATGGCTGTCTCAGAAAGAGTTCGTATGTAGGCATTCTTATCATCATTAAGTACCTTTAACTTTACAGTCGCTATATGACTAGCGGTAACGGATGCCTGTTACTTGTTACATCTTGAAACTTCCTGGGGTTATCTCTTATTTTCACCGAATTGATTCCAAATGAAACGATCCTATCCATTCTATCTTGTAATGCACCAATCGTGAAACAATTGTTTCACGCTATCTGTGAAACGGATTTTATGAAATCTTCCATGCAGGATTCAAATAAAAGTCCATCTCTTTCTGCCGCGCCCTGTCGAGCGGTCTGTCGTATAGTACGGCTCACCAGACACATGGCCGATGTCACCGCCGCCTGTAGCGGCTGGTCGTGCAGCAATCCAGCGAGAAGAGCCGACGAAAACAAGTCGCCTGTACCGTGATAAGCGCCCTCTTCCCTGCCGGCCTTCAGATAGACGGCTGATTTATCCCGACGATTCCGGCAGATACAGCCTATTTCCCCGGCCGATAAGGAGACTCCCGTCAGCACGATGTCCCCAGTAAATCGATCCGTAAGTCCCTGCATCAGTTTGTCAATATACGCCTGAGAGTACGGCGATTCCAACTGCGGTTCCCCTAACAGAAAGGCCGCTTCGGTGACATTCGGCACAATCAGATCCGCCAGGCCGCAAAGTTCCCCCATTTTGTTCACCATATCCGGTGTGCACAGGCGATAGAGTTTTCCTCCGTCTCCCATGGCGGGATCCACCAGTACCCCGGGCATCGTTTTTCCAGTCCGCAGCGCTTCGCAGCGAAACATCTCCATTATAGCCTTGACCGCCTCGATCTGTTCAGAGGAAAACAAATATCCGCTGTACAAAGCGTCAAACCATATCCCTTCCCGCAGCCAATGCTGGACGATCGGCAAAATATCCGCCGTCAGATCATGGCTGTATACATCCGAAAACCCACCGGTATGCGTCGAAAAAACCGCTGTCGGCAAAACGGAACATGTGATTCCAGCCGCCGACAGGACGGGAAGCGCGATCGTCAGAGAGCATTTCCCTGCACAACAGATATCCTGTATAGCCACGACGTTTTTCTGCATAGTCTCCATCCTTTGCATGCTTACAGACCAATTGTATCACAAAGTCAACGTATATGAAAGAATTACCGGCAAATTTCGACTTTTGCGGAACTTAATAAATTGTTAAAAAGATTGATCTGTATTATTTTGTAAAGATGCTATATACTGAATATAAAGCATCCGGATGTCAATCCGAACCATGGAACGGGGATAATGTGGATGGTACAGAAAAAGGCCGTACAAAAAACGAAAATCAGCAATCCGCCCGATCCGGACACCAGACGGTATATGCGCCGCCGCCGCATCCTGGGCTTGGTTTCTCTGGCTGTGGTCATCGCGCTGTTCGGCTGGCTGACCTATTTTATTATGACGAAATTCCTCGCGTTTAACAACAGTCCGGAGGAATTTAAGGCCTTTATCGACTCCTACGGCTGGAAAGGCCGCTTTGTCGCCTTGGGAATTCAAATTCTGCAGATCGTCATCGCCCTGATTCCCGGAGAATTGGTGGAGGTCGGCACGGGGTATGCCTTTGGCGCTGTGGAAGGCACCCTCATCTGCATGATCGGGGTGGCCATCGCATCCTCCCTGGTTTTCCTGCTCACCCGTTTTTTGGGCGTCAAGCTGGTGGAAATCTTCATCAGCCGTGAAAAAATCGACGAGCTGCGTTTTATCAACAGCGAGGAAAAACTCAAGCGCATGATTTTCCTGCTGTTTTTTATCCCTGGCACCCCGAAGGATCTGCTGACGTATTTTGCGGGCCTGACGAGGATCAAGTTGCCCGAATTTCTCATTATCTCCATGATTGCCCGTATTCCGTCGCTGGTTTCCTCCACAATCGGGGGCCATTTCATCGGACAATCCCAATACCTCGAAGCGGTGATTCTCTTTGTTATTACAGGCGTCGTCAGTTTGATCGGGATGAAGGTTTATTCGATTATTGTAAAAAAGCACAAAAAAGCGGCCGACGACAAACCGGATCCGCAACTGCCTGAAAAACCCGCCTAAAAGGCCAAAGCTTGGCAGAATTGTCCCTATATGCTATACTTGGACGTATCAGTAAAAGGAAAGGCGGAGATCCATTGATTCGGGATTTTCGGGCGGCCGACCGTGATACACTGATCGACATGATGAAGGAGTTTTATGCCTCTCCTGCTGTTCTTCACCCCGTGCCGGAGGCGTATTTCAGCCGGACGGTGGAGGCTATTCTGGAGAACAGCCCCTATGTCGCGGCTTTTATAGCGGAACAGAACGGCGTGCCGGCCGGATACGGACTTGTTTCCTTGACCTATTCGAATGAAGCCGGCGGCCTGGTGGTTTGGCTGGAGGAGCTGTATATCCGGGATACGGCCAGAGGACTGGGGCTGGGGTCGGCGTTGATCGGCGCCATTGAAACCCGGTACCGGGATCAAGCGGCCCGGCTGCGGCTGGAGGTGGAGGAGGACAACGACGGGGCTGTCCGGCTGTACAGCCGCCTGGGCTACGCGCCTCTTCCCTATTCTCAGATGGTTAAAGAAACATCCCACGAATAAACAAGGAGCAGACCTTCACGGCCTGCTCCTTGTTTCATGTTACCTATCCTTTCAGAAGTTCCCGGTACAGCTTCATATACTCGTTGGCCGAACGGCCCCAGCTGAAATCGCTGCGCAGGGCCCGATCGACCAAAATCGGCCAATCGTTCTCATTGGCATAGGCACCGAGAGCCCGCCGTATAGCATTAAGCATATCGTTCGCGTTGTAGGTTTTGAATGTAAACCCGTTGCCAAAGCCGTCTCCGCAGTCGGTAATGGAATCCTTAAGTCCTCCTGTTTCCCGAACGACCGGCACCGCTCCATAGCGGCAGGCAACCATTTGGGACAGGCCGCAGGGCTCGCTCTTGGAAGGCATCAGGAAAATATCGGAACCGGCGTAGATTTTTTGGGCCAATTCCGGCACAAAACCCGCACAATACCGGAATTTGTCGGGGAAACGCCCCTGCACCTCCCGGAAGAAATTTTCGTATACCCAATCTCCGGAACCGAGGATCACCATCTGGACCGTGTCGCCCAGAAGCTCGTCAATAACGTATTTGACTAGGTCCAGGCCTTTGTGGGTGACCAAACGGCTGACCATGCCGATCAGCGGCACATGGGGTTCCTGCGGCAGATTCAGACGTTCCTGAAGCGCCCGTTTGTTTTCCGCTTTTCCGGACGGATCATCGGCAGAATAATGGCAGTAAAGCTGCGGATCGGTTTCCGGATTGTACTCATCGGTGTCGATGCCGTTGAGTATCCCTGACAGCTTCCATTCCCGCAGCCGGAGGATCGTATCGAGTCCATGGGAATACCAGGGATCGAGTATTTCGCCCGCATAAGTCGGGCTGACCGTTGTGACGCGGTCCGCGGTTTCAATGGCGCCTTTCATCAGATTGACACAGCCGTCCTGCTCCACAATGGAACGGGCGGTCTGGGGTATGCCGAACACATCTTCCAGAATCTCCATGCCATATTTGCCCTGATACTGGATGTTGTGGATGGTGAAGACCGTTTTGATGGCCTCATACCCCTCCTGTCCGGAATAAAACAGAGACTGGTATACAGGAATGAGCGCAGCCTGCCAATCGTTGGCGTGTATGATATCGGGCTTAAAATCGATGTATTTGATCATTTCGAGCACGGCGCGGGCAAAAAAAGCGAACCGTTCCGCATCGTCGTAATGACCGTAAAGGCCCGCCCTCTTGAAATAGTACTGATTATCGAGCAGATAGTAGATCACGCCGTTGTGCTTGGCTTCAAACACGCCGCAGTACTGGCGGCGCCATGCCACAGGAACGGAAAAGCTGGTCAGGAAGGTCATCCCCTCCCTCAGCTCCTGCGGGACCGATTCATACAGCGGCAGCACAACGCGGCAGCCGACCAGACGGACCCGCAGGGCTTTGGGCAGGGAACCGGCTACATCCGCCAAGCCGCCTGAAGCGGCAAAGGGCTTGGCCTCGCTGGTCGCATACAGCACTTTCATCCGATTTCCTCCTTCATAACGATTCCGCCGGGTTCAGACGACGGAGCCTTTGTTGATAAAGACCGGATAACTGTCGAATCCGTGCAGTGTACGGTCGTCTTTGATAACCACATTTTTATCGGTGATCACACAGTTGAGCACCGAATCGGCACACACCAGAGTCCCCTGCATCAGGATACAGTTTTCCACCACCGCACCGCGGTCCACCTTTACGTCGCGGAACACGATGGAATTGCGGACCGTTCCCTGGATGTCTCCCCCGTCGGCCACAAGGGAATTGGATACCGAGGCGTGCAGTCCGTAAAGCGCAGGCGCACAATCCCGCACTTTCGTATAAATCGGGCGGCTGCCGACAAAGAGCTCGTTTCGGACTTCTGCATCCAACAGCGCCATATTCGCCCGGAAATACCGCTCCAGAGAGGAAATGACCGAGACATACTCGTTCACGCAATAGCCATACAGGCGCTTATCCTCCACATGCCGGAGCAGAATGTCCCATTCAAAGCTGCCGTGATGCCGGCTGACGGCGGTATCGACCGCGCGCATCAGCTCTTCCTTCCCCATCACGTAAAGCCCGATGCCATAGCGGCTTTCCTCCGGCCCGCCGCTGCGGATCACCATATCGGTCACCCGCCCATCCGAGGCCGTCCAAAGCAGCACATTCTCCATATCGGCCGGCGGTGCCCCCTTTTTATAGGCAATGGTCACATCTGCCCCCGAAGCGATATGCTCCTCCACCAGCCGGTCATAATCGATATTTCCCACAATGTGGCAGTCGGAGAGAACGACGTATTCTTCTTTGGAATTGCGCAGAAACGGCATGATGCCGCTCAAAGAGGCAATGCGTCCGTTGTACAGTTCGTCCGTGTTGCCGAATGGCGGGAGAAAATAGAGTCCTTCGTTTTTCCGGGACAGATCCCAGGATTTCCCCGAACCGATGTGATCCATCAGCGACTGGTAATTGCTTTTGGTGATGACGCCGACTTTGGAGATGCCGGCGTTGACCATATTGGACAGCGGAAAATCGATCAGACGGTACCGGCCGCCGAAAGGAACCGAACCCAGCGCCCGGATTCCCGTCAGTTCCCGCAGGCCCTCGTCGTGCATATTGGAGAACAGGAGCCCCAGCACATTGTTGTTACGCATGCGGCACACCCGCCTTTCCGATATCGGTATCCATCATCGCTTTGGCCGGAACCACGCTGCCGGGACCCACATGAACGCCGGAAGCCACCACCGCGACGCCCCAATCCTTAAGATTTTCCGCTGTTTCGGGCCGAGCGCCGACAACTGCGCCCTCGCCGATGACCGCGTTTTCCGCCACGATGGCGTATTGCACCACCGCGTCTTTGCAGATACGGGCCCCCGGCATAATGATGGAATCGCGGATTTCTGCGCCTTCCTCCACGGTAACGCCGGAGAAGAGCACCGAAAAGTCCACCTTTCCGTCGATGTTGCTGCCTTCCGAGATCATGCTGTTTTCCACCTCGGCCGTCTCCCCGATATAATGAGGCGGCAAGCCGGGATTGCGGGAATATATCTTCCATTCGGAATCGGACAGATCGAGCGGAATTTTGGGATTGAGCAGATCCATATTCGCTTCCCAAAGGCTGTCGATGGTTCCGACGTCCTTCCAGTATCCTTCAAACCGGTAGGCAAACATCCGCTCACCGGCCGCCAGCATAGCGGGCAGGACATTCTTGCCGAAATCGTTTTGCGATTTCGGGTCCTGCTCATCCGCCGCCAGATATTCCCGCAGCTTCTGCCAGTTGAACACATAAATGCCCATCGAAGCCAGATTGCTTTTCGGCACTTTGGGTTTCTCGTCGAATTCATAGATAGAACCGTCTTCCCTGGTGTTCAGAATACCGAACCGGCTGGCCTCCGACATCTCCACCTCGATCACCGCGATGGTACAGTCGGCGTTGTTCTTTTGATGTTCCGCGATCATTTTGGAGTAATCCATTTTATAAATATGATCGCCCGACAGCACCAGGACATACTCCGGATCATAGCGTTCGATGAAGGCCATATTCTGGTAAATCGCGTTGGCCGTACCCTTGTACCAGTCCGCCCCCTTGTTGCGCTGATACGGGGGCAACACATGCACGCCCGCATCCATCCGATCCAGGTCCCAGGGTTGGCCCGAACCGATATAATCGTTGAGTTCCAGCGGCTGATACTGAGTCAGCACCCCCACCGTTTCAATACCCGAATTGATGCAGTTGGACAGCGGAAAATCGATGATGCGATACTTTCCGCCGTAGGGAACCGCGGGTTTGGCGATGTTTCTGGTTAGCGCGTACAGGCGGCTCCCCTGTCCGCCCGCCAGCAGCATGGCAACACATTCCTGCTTGCGAAACATGAATACGACCTCCTTGAATCTTGATAAAGGGGAATCGGACTAATTATCTGTGTGAACGGCAGCCGGTTTGGACAAAGCGGAAGCCTTCGGCTTCTCCGACGGAACTGCCTTCGTTTTCGGTTTTCCGGACTTTTTCCCGGTGGGATAAGGCTTCTCTTTTTTTAGCTCAAAAAACAGAACCGACAGCGGCGGAACCGTCAGATTGAGGGACTGCGCAAAGCCGTGCATGGAGACCGGTTCGGTTTCGAGCGTCCCGTTTACGACACCTGTCCCGCCAAACTCCGCAGCGTCGGTATTGAAGACCTCCGCATAGGTTCCGAAAGCTGGCACCCCGATGCGGTACGGCTCCCGTAAAACCGGCGTAAAATTGCACAGCACCACCAGCTCCCGCCCTTTGTGGTCGATGCGGCGGAATACAATGATACTCTGTGCATAATCGTCGTGCGCAATCCATGAAAATCCGTCCCAGGAAAAATCATTTTCCCACAGAGCCGCCTGGTCCCTGTAAAAATGATTTAGGGAGCGGACGTAATGCTGCAGCATCCGATGGGACTCGTAATCGAGAAGCAGCCAGTCCAGACCGTTCTCGAAATCCCATTCCTTGAACTGACCGAACTCGCAGCCCATGAAAAAGAGCTTTTTCCCCGGATGGGCCATCATATAACCCAGGAACGAACGCATCCCGGCGAATTTTTCCTCATAACTGCCCGGCATCTTGTTGATCAGCGATCCCTTGCCGTGCACCACCTCATCGTGAGAGATGGGAAGCACAAAATTTTCCGAAAAGGCGTAGAAAAAGGAAAACGTCAGGTTGTCATGGTTGAATTTGCGGAACCAGGGATCGAGAGACACATAGTGGAGCATGTCGTTCATCCAGCCCATGTTCCATTTATAATTGAAGCCCAATCCCCCGTCGGACGTGGGCCGGGAGACCATCGGCCAGGAGGTGGATTCCTCCGCGATCATCATGGTTTTGGGATAAGCGGCGAACACCTGCTCGTTGAGGATCCGCAGAAACTCGACAGCCTCCAGGTTTTCCTTGCCGCCGAACTGATTCGGGACCCATTCCCCATCCCGCCGGTTGTAGTCGAGATACAGCATGGAGGCCACGGCATCCACCCGGATTCCGTCCACATGGTATTGATCCAGCCAGAACAGCGCATTCGAGATGAGAAAAGCCCGCACCTCCGCGCGGCCGTAATCGAACACACAGGTGCCCCACTCCCGATGTTCGCCTTTCCGGATATCCGCATACTCATAGCACGGCGTGCCGTCAAAGCGGTAAAGACCGCACTCGTCTTTGGGAAAATGGGCGGGTACCCAGTCGATGATGACGCCGATCCCGGCCTGATGGCAGCGATCGACAAAGGCCATGAAATCCTTTGGCGTGCCGTAACGGGAGGTGGGCGCGTAATATCCCGTCACCTGATATCCCCAGGATCCGTCATAGGGATGCTCCATAATGGGCATCAGTTCGATATGGGTATACCCCATCTCCTGCACATACGGAATCAGCTCGTCCCCCATCTTTTCATAGGAAAACGGGGAACCGTCCGGATACTGCCGCCAGGAACCCAAATGGACCTCGTAGATATTGACCGGACAATCGTAGACCGAGGTCTCCGATTTTCTGCGCTGCCATGCGCTGTCCCCCCAGACGTAACCCTCCAGGTTGTACACTTTGGAGGCGTTGGACGGCCGGGTTTCAAAATGAAAGGCATAAGGATCGGCTTTCATCACGCCTTTGCCATCCAAGGGCTCGATGTAATATTTATAGGCGTCGAATTCGCGCACTTCCTGAGTCGCGCATTCCCAGATGCCTTCCTCTCCAACGAGAGTCATGGGCAGGGCTTCCGGATCCCAGTTGTTGAATTCCCCCACCAGCGACACGGTTCGGGCCTGAGGTGCCCAGACACGAAAGATATATCCCTCATCCCCTGCAGAGTGGCATCCCAACACCTCATACGCCCGGACGTTTCCCGCCAGGCGAAAGGCTTCGGCCTCTTGAAAACGGTCTGTAAAGACGGCCTGCTCCATAGGACGCATCCCCCTTCTCCATAGACAAATTTTACCTGTTTTTATCTTAGCAATTTCTGCATGAAAATTCAAGGGAATTTGTGAATTTTCTGAAAATATTGCCAACCGGTTTTCTATTTACTTGTTTATCCTACACAATTATAATCCGATTATGCAGAATAAGCTTAGGAGTCTTTTTTCATATGAGCAGCGCATAAAGATCAGTATAGCGCCATTTTGTTAAAAAATGCGTCGAAAGATCAAAGAAAAGCCTCCATCTCCCGGAGGAACTTCCGGCAGATGGAGGCCTTCGGGGATAGGGAGCCTCTTATCCGTTCTGAGCGTTCTGACTGGTAAACTTCTGCTTGGCGCTTTGAATCTTCTGTTCTTCCGCCATTTCCATCGGATACCAGCCGCGTTTCTGCATTTCCGTAAAAATGTCCGCTTGAATGCTGTGTTCATCGTGCAGAATATTGAGCATTTCGTTGCGCAGAGCGGTCGATGCACACTCGTTGGTGAACGTATTGTAGATACCGGTGATCTCCTTTTGAGAACTCAGGGAATCGTGAAGCATCTCCTTGTCCTGCATGGGAATATTCACATTCTGATTCATCGTTCACCCTCCTAATTCAAAAAGCTCAGGAGCCGGTCAAAATGATTCTGATGCCGGCTGGCGATTTGTTCACACTGGGTTTTGATTTGGGGATCCGTGGAAAGCATGGCATAAGTCTTGTATTTCTTGATCAGCAGCTGCTCGGCACCAAGCTCATCCTCAAGGGCACTCAGCTCTTTCGACGTCAAATTCGCCATCCCAATCCGTCCTTTCTTCTCCTGCATGATTCCTGCGGTCGGTCTGATATAAAAATCAGACCGTTATAGTATGCGAAAACGGGCGGCGTTTATACACGCCGTCCGTTGTTTACGTGGCTTGATTTTCTCTGCGGACGGGTTCCCGTCCCGCTTCCGAAGCCAGCCCGAAGCTCACCTGCAAAGCCTGATTAACCCGTTTCATGGAAAAATCATCCAAACGACCCATATGTTCCTTCAGCCGTTTTTTATCAATCGTCCGGATTTGTTCGAGCAATACGATGGAATCCTTGGCCAGACCGCTGCCAACGGAATCCACCTGAATGTGGGTGGGCAGGCGGGCTTTATCCTTCTGGCTGGTAATCGCCGCGGCGATCACGGTGGGGCTGAAGCGGTTTCCGACGTCGTTCTGCACGATGAGCACGGGCCGGATGCCGCCCTGTTCCGATCCCACCACCGGGCTCAGATCGGCATAATAGATATCTCCTCGGCGGATATTCATTGGGGGTCCTTCCTTTCTGAAATGCCGGCAATTCTCACTGTCATTATTGTGAGCAGACCGCTTCCGATTTAAACGCGGACTGCAAAAAAATTTATAAGCCATGATGGTAACAGAAAACTTGTACAGTACAGTCTATGCCCGTCCATTTATTTTGACAGCGGAACTTTTCGATTCCGATTCCCGGCTGATGTACGCCCCTTTTTGGCTCCGTTGGTAGAGGGCATGCTGTAAGCCACCCCCAGCCAGGGCGGCCATGGCGATGCTGACGAGAAGCAGCCCTACGGCTTCCCGCTGCATAAGAGGTCCTGCGTTCCACAGCGCCGTATCCCGAAGCGGTGTCAACAGGACAAACAAAGCCGAAATACATGTCAGCGCACCGCCGACGGCTGTTCCAATGAACCGAAACTTCGAAAAAAACAGCACCGCCAAAACGGCTGACGCTGCGCCGCCGGCCAGACTCAGCAGAGGAAGGGGCCTCCACACGGCGTAAGACAGCAAATACAGCAGAATTGCGCCGCAGCCGCCGCCTGCGACGGCGGTCCCAGCCTTGGTACTGATGACAGACAATATGGCTGCCGCTGCTCCGGTCAGCGGAATCAGAAGCAGACCCCATCCACCGTTTAAAACAGCGGATGATAGCAGCGCTCCGGCCAATGCGCCCAACAGCAAGCCGCTGAACCCGCAGAAAAGGCGGTATATCCGGTAGCCAATCAGGCAGACTGCCAGGCCGCCCAAAATACAAAACAGCATCAAAACGATCATGCGTCCTCCACCTTCTATGTGTTTCGTCAAACAGAGTATGGGAGAACAACGGCCGCCTTATACAAAAAAACAAGGCGGCGGAATCTCAAGAGATTCCGCCGCCCCAGCATGATTAATCCGTTAAGATAGACCGAAAGAGAGAAACGCCTCTTCGCTTCCGGCAAACACGTTGAGATCGATAAACCGCTCCTCACCCTGATATCCCGGAAGCCGGGCCCGGTCGGTATACTGCCAAAACGTCCAGTCCCGCCCATCGGGCAGACGGGGTTCGGATACGATGTTGCGAATCCAGATGGGATTTTCCGGATAGGCATCTTTCAGATACCGTTCATACGACTTCCCCGTAGCATACAGAATCGGTTTTGCCCCATATGCCTCTTCGAGCCGGGCAAGAAGCACGCCTAGCTCCCGCTGTACATCCTCCTTCGCGGGCGGACGGGCCTCTTTGTCCCCATAAAATTCCACGTCCACCACAGGAGGCAGCATTCCTTCCGTCTTCTCCACCTCGGCAATGAAGCGGTCCGCCTGGGTGTCGCCGCCGCTGTCGAAACTGAAAAAATGATACGCCCCAACCCGCAGTCCGGCCCGTTTGGCGCCCTCCCAATTGGCGGCAAACATCCGATCGGTAAAGCCGCTCCCCTCCGTCGCCTTGATAAACGCGAACCGGATGTCTTGGGTGGCTAGTACGCTCCAATCAATCTCCCCCTGATAGGCCGATACGTCGACGCCGCGGATCGGATACCGCTCTCTGGACGGATAATGAAAACGCAGAATCCCGTTGTAAAACAATCCCGCGAGGACGGCCAGGCCCAGAAAAAGAACTCCGCCGCCGATTAGAAGCCCAATCCGAACCCGTTTTTTATTTTCCATATTATACCAGACCTTCCCGCACGTAATACGATACGATTAGGGAGACCACCTCATCATAGCTCAGAACGCCCTTCTCCTGCCCCTGAGCCGTCAGAAAGCTGTTGTTGACGTTGTTCGATATCTCCTGTACCTTCCCTTCAAAGGTCTTCCAGTAGCGGTTCCGTTCTCCCAGATCCCGCTTCACGCCGTCGGAACAAGCCTCCCGCGTCTCGCCCCAGAGATCCTTATCGTAATCGTAGAGGGTATTCGAACAATAAATATACGCCATCAGCAACCCGGAATAGCGGAAATCCGCAGAATCGCTGTGAATGCAGGTCAGATAAGCCAGAAAATTGCACTCATCCTCCCGGGCAAAACCCCGTGTATGGGCAAGCTCGTGAGCGGCCGTGGCCGGAATGCTGCTGTCCGGTACGTCAATGTTGACGTTCGCCTCGGCCAGCATGGGGAAATACATGCCGGTGATACCCGTATAACTCCACCAGTGGGAGAGCTGGACTGGTTTGGCCCGCCAGGTTCCGCCGAACAGGAAAGCGTATTCGCCCTGCAGGTTCCGATAGCCGCCATCCGCCAGACGAAGGGTTTTGGTCACCGACTGCGACAGCCGGACGCAGCCGACCTCGTCTTCCGTGAGGGCCTCCCTTTCCGCAGACGCTTTTTCCGCCAGATCGACGCAGATGTCGCGCAGCTGCGCGGCGGAAGGCGTCACGGACTCCAGATCCATGAGATCACTGACCGGCAGACGGTAAAAATTGAGGCCGTGCAGCAGCATGTATAGCAAAAAAACAACGGACAGGACCCAGCCCGCCGCGCGGCCGGCCCTGAGCAGCACCCGGCCCCGGCTGGAAGAGCGGATCAGGCGGCGGATCAGTATGACGAGCAGCAGAATGAAGGCCGGCAGAGCCAGCACAGCCAAAATCTCCGTCAGGGAGAAAGGCAGAACCGCAATCAGCCCGCCAAGCGGAACCGCAATCAGCCGGAAAATCCCTCTGGCGAATACGGTTTCGGTGAATTCCGGACAATGCGGCAGGACGAGCAGCAGCAGAACGGCCAGCAGTGCAGGAATGGTAAAAGCCAAATAACGAAGTATGTTCCCAATCGTTTTCAATGGCGGCCTCCTCAAGCATTTGGTCTTTTTTTCTTCAGGACGGGTTGAAACCGTGTCAATTTTTGTCACTTTAGGAGAAAAGCAAGGTTTTTCACCGGATGAGACGGTAGGGGCTTTTCAGCCGGACGAATTCCCGATATAATAGAACGTGGAATATTAAGGAGAGGGGAAGCGGCATGACCATAACCCTGGAACAGTTCGTATCCCAGCTGTTTTCCAATCCCGTCCTGGCCATTACCGTCATTTTAACCTTAGGGGTTATCTTTGTCAACGGCTGGACGGACGCGCCAAACGCCATTGCCACCTGCGTTTCCACCAGGGCCATGGGCCCTCGCCCCGCCATCCTGATGGCGGCGGTGTTCAATTTCCTCGGCGTGCTGGTCATGACGATGATTGCCCCTGCTGTGGCGATGACCATCTACAACATGGTGGATTTCGGCAGCGACTCCCATCAGGCGCTGGTTGCGCTCTGTGCCGCTCTCTTCGCCATCGTCATCTGGGCGGTGGCCGCCTGGTACTTCGGCATTCCCACCAGTGAAAGCCACGCGCTGATCGCCGGACTTTCGGGTGCCGCGATCGCCATGGGGGGCGCCGGAGGCATCAACGGCGGCGAATGGGTCAAGGTCCTGTGGGGTCTCGTTCTCTCCACCATGCTGGGGTTTGCCTCCGGCTGGGGGGTGGCCAAGCTCACCACCCTCATCTGCCGGGGAATGGAACGCCGCAAAACCACCCGTTTTTTCCGGGGCGCACAAATCTGCGGCGGGGCCGCGACCGCCTTCATGCATGGCGCACAGGACGGCCAGAAATTCATGGGCGTCTTCATGCTGGGCATCTTTCTCTCGAACGGCAACGGCGGCGTTGAAAGCTTCCAGATTCCCATCTGGCTGATGATTCTCTGCTCCCTTGTTATGGGAATCGGCACCTCCATCGGCGGCTACCGCATCATCAAGGCGGTCGGAATGGACATGGTCAAGCTGGAAACCTATCAGGGCTTTGCCGCCGATGCCGCGGCCGCCGGATGTCTCCTGCTCTCTTCCCTGACCGCCCTCCCCGTCAGCACAACCCACACCAAAACCACGGCTATCATGGGCGTTGGTGCGGCCAAACGGCTGTCCACAGTCAAATGGTCGGTCGTCAAAGAGATGGTGATGACCTGGGTGCTCACCTTCCCGGGCTGCGGTTTGATCGGCTTCTTAATGGCCCGCCTCTTTGTTATGATTTTTTAGTCTTCAGATTCAGTCCGGTTTCAGAAAGGAATGATCGACATGTCTAAAAAACGGGATTACGATTATTTTGAGATGTTTGTCAAAGGGGTGGCCTATTCCTGCAAGGCCGCGCACATGCTTGAGGATACCCTCGGCCACTTCGATCCGGATTCCCTGCAGGAGAAGCTCAAGGATCTGCACGCGGTGGAACACGCGGCCGACATTCTCAAGCACGACATGATGAAAGAATTGGCCAGAGCTTTCATCACTCCCATCGAGAGGGAGGATATCATTCTGCTCAGCCAGGAAATCGATAACGTAACCGACACGATTGAGGACGTTCTCATGCGGACGTATATGTACAACGTCCTGTCCATCCGGGATGAGGCGGCGGAATTCACTGCGATCATCGTGCAGTGCTGCGACGCTCTGGAGGATGCGGTGAAGGAATTTCATAATTTCCGTAAATCCAGCTCGATCAACGAAAACATCGTCGAGGTCAACCGCCTGGAGGAGACCGGCGACGCCCTGTATACCCGCGCCGTCCGGCGGCTGTATACCACCTGCCGCGAGCCTGTTGAACTGACGATTTGGAGCGATCTGTTCGACAGGATGGAGAAGTGCTGCGACGCCTGCGAACACGTGGCCAATGTCATGGAAAGCGTCATTATGAAAAACAGCTGATCATCCATGAAATACGCCGAACGGGGGACCGGTCAAACTTGACCGGTCCCCCGCTTTACTTTTATATTCAGCCAAGTTCCGAAGACAGCCGGCCGGGATGGCGAATCCGGCCCTGTGAAATGAGAAACGCGGCCGTATCTCGCAGCGTTTCCTGCATGTCCCTTGTGGTGTACCCAAGCTCCCGGTCCGCTTTTTCGTGGCTGAAAATGCCGTTGCCCGTCAGGGTATAGAGGGAATAGCGCGTATACAGCGGTGGCTGCTTGAGCAATTTGTAATAGGTCTCTGCGAGAGGCGCTGTGCCCTTGGCGAACCAGAGCGGCAAAACCGTCTTGATCTTTTTCCGGCCCGTGACCTCATGCAGGGTATTCAGCAGCTCCAGGACGCTGTAGAAACGATTGGACAGGATATAGCATTCCCCTGTCCGCCCTTTGTCCACAGCGGCCAGGATCCCCGCGGCCACATCCCGCACATCCACAAAATCGTATCCGCCCTTGACACAGGCGGTCAGCCGGCCGTTGAGATAATCCGAGACGAGCTGAGTGAGATGCCCGTGTCCGTAATCGCCCGGACCCAGGATGCCGGAGGGATGCACCACCACGGCGTCCAGCCCCTTCGCCGCCGCATTCAGAACGATCTGCGTGGCTTTCGCCTTCGTCTGGGCATAAAGTCCTTCCACTTTACGATAATCAAATCGGGATACTTCGGTGACCGTCTCCCCTTTTGCTTTTTCCGGGATAGCGTGAACCGAACTGACGTGAACCAGCCGCTTAACACCGGTCTTCCGGCACATATCCACGATGTTTTTGGTGCCGACAACGTTGACGTCAAACACCTTTTGATCGAATTTCGAAGCGATGGATACGATTCCAGCCGTATGGATCACCACCACTTCGCAGGGGTCTTCCACGCGGAAAAACGCTTCCAGCGACGCGGGATCGCAGACATCGCCCTGGTAAATCTCGAGACCCCGCCGGACCGGAGCCGGAATGCTGTCGGAGGGCAGGGCCAGACCCCGCACCTCTTCGCCACGGTCGAGAAGCTGATTGCAAATCGTATGTCCCAAATGTCCGTAAGCCCCCGTCACCAGATACAGGCGTTTCATGTCCCACCCAGTCCTTTCTTATCAAATGCATCTTGTGATGTCTATAGTATGCCATAAGCTTTTGAACAATCCATGACAGGACTATGGCAATTCTGCAAATTTCTCGGCGGTAAAGTGGCTTTTTCCATGACGCGCCGTTTTCTTTTGAAGAAAAATAGTGTATACTGTCGAATAGGCTTGTACTTCTGCCGCAGAGAACAAAGGAGGAGGCGCTGATATGCTCGAGCTGCTGCTTGGCCGGTCGGGAACCGGAAAAACTCATACGGTTTTTGACGAGCTGATCCGTTTGGCCGAACAGGACGAGGGCCTCCCCCTTTATCTTCTCGTTCCCGAACAGTTTTCTTTTGAAAGTGAAAAAAATCTGCTGCGCCGCCTGGGTCCGCAGCGGGCTTCGCGCGTACAGGTTCTCAGCTTTACACGGCTGGCCCAAACCGTTTTTCGAGAATTGGGCGGCGTGGCCGGCAAACGGATGGACGACGCGGCCAGAGCTTTACTGATGAGTCAGGCGGTGCACGGCGTTTCCGATCAGCTGACCCTGTACCGGCGGCAGGTCGCCGATCCGGATTATATGGAAGCGGTCGTCTCCTTTGTCTCGGAATGCAAACAGTGCGCGATCTCTCCCCTTCTGCTGACGGAAACAGCCGCCGCGCTGGAAGAGGGATCGCTCAAACAAAAAACGCAGGAACTCGCTCTGATTTACGGGGCGTATGAAGCTCTCGTCGCGCAGACGGAACAAATCGATCCGCTCGACGATCTCGGCACCCTCTCCCGCATCCTGCCCGAAAGCCGCCTTTTTGACGGATCCAAGATCTATGTGGATGGCTTCAAAGGCTTTACTGCGCAGGAAATGCAGATTCTGGCCGTTCTTCTCCGCCAGGCTGAAACGATGGTCGTTGCCCTCTGCACCGATACCATCGCCGACGACGAGGCGGGTACCGGCCGCTTCACTCCCGCGATCCGCACCGCGGCCCATCTGCGGGATCTGGCGCGGGAACACCACATCCCGGTGGCCAAAGTGCGTCTGCTGACGGACAACCGGCGTTCCGCCGATCCGGCGCTGCGCGCGTTGGAGGAAAACGCTTTTTTGCCCGTTCCCGCAACCTATGAGGGAGAGACGGCGGCGGTCACGGTCGTTCCCTGCTCCGATCCCGCAGCCGAATGCCGCTTCGCGGCCCGTACCGTCCGCCGCCTGCTGCGGGAAAACGGCGGACGCTGCCGGGATTTCACGGTGGTCGTCCGCAGCTTGGACGGCTATCAAACCCTGTTGGAGTCCGCTTTTGAGCAGGAAGAACTCCCCTGCACCATCGACCGCCGGGATTCCATTCTGACCGATCCGCTCATCGTTCTGCTTGGATCGGCCCTGCGCTGCGTGACCGACGGATGGGCCAGCGACGATGTGTTCCGCCTGCTCAAAACCGGATTATCGGGATTTTCCCCCCGTTCCGTTTCCCTGCTGGAGAATTACGTTGTCCAGTGGCACATCCGGGGCTCCCAGTGGAAGCAGGAATGGCCATGGAATCCGGAGGGACTTTCCCGGGAAATGTCCCCGGAATCGGAAAAAGAGCTCACCCACCTCAACCGCCTGCGGCGGCGTCTCGTCCGGCCGCTGGAAAAGCTGCAGCGCGCCCTCTCTGGCTCTCTGAACGGCCGGGACTTTGCCGCCGCGCTTTACCGCTATCTGGAGGACGCACATGTCGCTGGAATGGTGCGCTTCCAAGCCGCCAGACTGGACGCGGCCGGGGAACACGCGCTCGCCGACAGGCAGAGCCGTCTGTGGGATGTCGCGATGGATCTGCTCGATAAGTTTGCCTTGACTCTCGGCAGCATCACTCTCCCGTCTTCCCGTTTTGCGGAACTCTTCCGTATGGTGGCCGGCATCACCGATCTCGGCAGCATCCCGCAGTCTCTGGACGCCGTGCAAATCGGAGCCGCCGACCGTATCCGCTTCTCCTCCCCCCGGACCGTCCTGATCCTGGGGGCAAACGAAGGGGTGTTCCCGGCCTATCCGTCTGCCGCCGGCATGCTCAGCGATACGGAACGGCGCCGCCTGATCGAGGCCGGCCTCCCCATGACCAATTCATCCGACTGGCAGTCGGCGGAAGAGCGCTTTTTTGCCTATGCAGCGCTCTCCGCGCCTTCTCAGCGGCTGATCGTCACATACGCCTCATCTGTAAAGGGAGAGGCCTTGACTCCTTCGGTATTGGTGAATACGGTCCGTCAAATCCTGCCCGGCTGCACAATCTCTCCCCAGGAAGATGCGGAAGGCTGGGACGTGGAATCCTCGGCTGATGCCTTTGATCGTCTGGCGGCAAAGTGGCAGGAAAACACGAAGTCCAGCGCGGCCTTCCGGCAGGTGTTCGCGTCCCTGCCCGCTTACAGACAGAGGCTGGAGGCCATGGAGCGCGCCGCGTCCGGCCGGCCCCAGGCGTTCGAAAACCCGGCCGAGGCCCGGACCTTTTTCGGCGGCCATATGCGGCTGTCCCCCAGCCAAGTGGAAACCTATCACCGCTGCCGGTTCGCCTATTTCTGCCAGTACGGCCTGCGGGCCAAACGGCGGCGTCCGGCCGACCTCAACGCCGCCGAAGCGGGTACGCTGGCCCACTATGTAATGGAGCAGCTGCTCCCCGCCTATAAAGAAGAGGGCTTTTCCGGAATCACGCGGGACCGGATCGCCGCCGATACGGCCGTGGTCGTTGAAGGGTATGTGGAGACCTACATGGGTGGACGGGACAACAAATCGAACCGCCTCAATCATCTGCTGACACAGCTGACCCGTACCTGTGCCAATCTGATGTGGAGAGTCGTCCGGGAACTGGCCCAAAGCCGTTTTGTTCCCGTGGATTATGAACTGCCCATCGGGGAGACCGACGAGCAGGGAAACGGCGTTCCGTCGCTGACGCTGACTTTGACAGACGGAACGCGGGTCCAGGTCCGGGGAACCGTGGACCGGGTGGATCTCTACCGGACCGAAAAGGCCGATTACATCCGCGTCGTCGACTATAAAACCGGGCAGCGCGAATTCCGTCTGTCCGAAGTGCTCGAAGGCATCAATCTGCAGATGCTCATCTATCTGCTCTCCCTGTGGCAGAACGGAGGCGAACGGTACGGTTCTGTCGTACCGGCCGGGGTGCTCTATCTGCCCGCCAAGCTGCCTGTCGTCCGCCTGTCCCGCGACGCCGACGCCGCGGCGCTCGAGCGGGAACAGCTCCTGACCATGAAAATGAACGGCTTGATCCTCGACGACCCGGAGATTATCGAAGCCATGGAAGCCGACGCCGCCGGTTTGTTCATTCCCGCCCGCCTGGACAAGAAGACAGGACGGTTGGCCAAAGGGGCGAGCGTCGCCTCCCTGCAGCAGTTCGGCCTGCTCAAACAGCGGATTCAGCGCCTTCTCACGTCCATGGCCGAGACCCTGTGCCGCGGGGATATCGCCGCCCTGCCGGCCGGCGGTTCGGTGGACGGCTGCGAATACTGTGACTACCGCGCCGTCTGCGGACACGAAGCGGACGATCCCGTTCGTCTCATCGTACGGCAGGATACCGCGCAGGCGTTGCGGGAACTGGAACAGGACGAAACCGGAACGGAGGAAAACGACGATGAGTGACGTACGTCTGTATAACATGTGCCTCATTAAAGACCGCCGGACCAACCGGGTTGTCGCGCTGGACAAAATCCATTCACCCTTCGCCGGCATCACCCTGCCGGGCGGCCGCATCGAAGAGGGGGAGGGCGTGATCGCCTCCGTCGTCCGGGAGGTCCGGGAAGAAACCGGGTTGTTTGTGTCGGACGTGCGGCAGTCCGGGATTGTCGATTGGATCAATCCGCAAACCGGAGCCCGATGGCTGCTGTTTCTCACCCGTACCGCCGTCTACAGCGGTGAATTGATTGGCGAAACGCACGAAGGCCGGGTCTTTTGGACCGATATAGACACCTTTCCCACTCTGCCGCTTTCGCCCAATATGGATACTTTTTGGCGGATGTATCGGAATCCGGAACCGGCAGAAGCCCTCGGTCTGTGGCAGGATGAGGGATTGTCCCGGGATTTTCGCTTTTTCTAAAGGAGGGGCGTCATGGGAGCCAGACAGTGGACCAATGAACAAAAACAGTGCATAGAAGCCGACGGCGGAACGCTGCTGGTCTCGGCCGCGGCCGGATCGGGCAAGACAGCTGTTTTGGTACAGCGCATCCTTCAAAAAATCATCCGGGAAGACCACCCGACGAGCATCGACCGCCTGCTGGTCGTTACCTTCACCAAGGCGGCTGCGGCGGAAATGAAGCAGCGCATCGCCGCGGAGCTTACCCGCCTGATCAGCGAACATCCGGAGGACCGCCGCCTTCAGCAGCAGCAAATGCTTCTCCCCTGTGCGTCGATCAGCACGGTGGACAGCTTCTGCGCGAATTTGGTCCGGGAGCACTTTCATCTGCTGGACATCTCTCCCCAATTCCGGGTGGCGGAGGACGCGGAAACCCGCCTGCTCAGAGAAGAAGCTGTGGGAGAGATCATCGAAGAAGCCTATGCGGAGGCGGAGCCGGGCTTCCTGGAACTGGCGGAGATGCTGGGCAACGGCAAAAGTGACCGTCGGCTGTCGGAGGACGTGGAAAAAATCTTCGACTTCATCCAATCCCATCCTGACCCGGACGGATGGCTCGATGAGAAGGAACAGGCCTATGACGCGGCCGGTTCCATGCCGTCAACCGTTTGGGGACAGGTGGTGACGGCGCATATCGCCGGGGTTCTCCGCCATGCGCAGCATCTGATCGATACCGCCCTTCTTTTAACGGAGGGGGACGCCGCTTTGACCGATAAATACCGCCCCGTCCTCATGGAGGACCGGCAGGCCATCGCCGCGGCATCCGCATGGATGACCTCACCCGCCTGCGCTTGGGACCGGATTCCGGATATTCTGGCGCCGATCACGGCTTCCCCCTTAAAACCGGTGCGGACCTGCGCGGATGAGGCCGCCAAAGAACGCATTAAAGCCCTGCGCGGAGAGGCCAAAGACAGTGTGCGCGCACTACCCGCGCTGCTGTGCGGCAGCGAAACGCAGTGTGCTGAGGATCTGCGGGTGCTCCGGCGCCTTGTGTCCGCTCTTTTTTTGCTCGTACGGCGGTTCGCCGCCCGGTATGAAGAAAAGAAAAAAAGCCGTCGTATGCTCGATTTCAGCGATCTGGAACACGGCGCGCTCCGTCTTCTCACCGTGCGGGACGAGGATGGGTCTCTCCGGCCCTCTCCTTTGGCCCGGGAACTGTCGGACCGGTTCGACGAAATCCTCGTGGACGAATATCAGGATACCAACGCCGCTCAGGACGCCCTTTTTTCCGCCCTGTCCCGCGACGGCGGCAATCTCTTTTTTGTCGGCGACGTCAAGCAGAGCATATATGGCTTCCGTCAGGCTATGCCGGATCTGTTTCTGCAAAAGCGGGGCAGCTGGCCGGATTTCGACGGGACGGCCTACCCCGCCACCATCACTCTGGGGCACAATTTCCGCAGCCGCGCCGAAGTGACGGACAGCGTCAATTTTTTCTTCCGTCAGCTCATGTCGAAAGAGGCGTCCGGCATCGCCTACGGCGACCGGGAATCGCTGGTTCCCCGCGCGGCTTACCCGAGTGGGACGGGATACGAAACCGAACTCTACGTCCTTGATGCCGACACCCGGGAGGATCCGCTGGAAGAGCGGGACGCGGGTGAAGCCCGCTTCATCGCCGGACGGATACAGGAGCTGGTCGGAACCCTGCCGATTACGGAAAACGGCGTGACCCGTCCGGCGGAATACGGCGATTTCTGTATCCTGCTCCGCAGCAAAAAGGGCCGCGCCGACATCTACGCCGCGCAGCTGAAGCAGGCGGATATCCCGGTCATGACGGCGGGAGACTACGGCTTTTTTTCCACACCGGAGATCGCCCTCGCCCTATCCCTGCTCCGGGTCATCGACAACCCCCTTCTGGATATTCCGCTCTTGGCCGTCATGCTCTCTCCACTTTATGGCTTTACCCCTGACGATTTGGCCGCTGTCCGGCTTCTGGACCGCCAGAGCTGCCTCTTTTCCGCTGTCGGGCGCATGGCCAGACAGCATCCGGCGTCCGATTCCGACAGCCTGCCCGAACGCTGCCGCACCTTTTTGGATGGCATGCAGGTTTACCGCACATTGGCCGCGACCATGCCGGCCGATCGTCTGCTCACCCGTCTGTATGAGGATACCGGGCTTCCCGCCGTTATGCGGGTGCGTCGAAACGGCCGTCAAAAATTGGCGAATCTCCAGCTCCTGCAGGAGCACGCCCGGCGATTCGAGCAGAACGGCTTTCGGGGATTATCGGCCTTTATCCGGTATCTTGACCGCATGGAAGAGCAGCGTCTCGACCTGGCTCCCGCCGCACAGCCGGATCAGGCGGGCGCCGTGCAGATCCTGAGCATCCATCACAGCAAAGGCCTCGAATATCCGGTCGTTTTTCTCGCCGGACTGGGAAACGCATTCAATCCGGCCTCCACGCGGGACGATCTGCTGCTCCATCCGCGTCTGGGCGTCGGACTCATGCGGCGGGATCCCGCGACGTATAATCGCTACGACACCCTGCCAAGACAGGCGGTATCGCTTTCCATCCGTCAAAGCGAACGGGCGGAGGAATTGCGGGTGCTTTATGTCGCTATGACCCGGGCCAAGGAAAAACTGATTCTCACCGCATCCGTAAAGAAACCCGAAAGCCGTCTGACATCGCTCGCCTCCTCTATCGGGGACGACGAGACGCTGCCCGCTTTCTCCGTTTTAAACGCCGGCAGCCTCGGCGACTGGGTACTGTCTGCAGCTCTGCGTCATCCCTCCGCCTCTGTTCTGCGGAAACTGGCCGGACTGGACGACCTCCCCCCCCTGCCGGCGGATACCTCCTGGCGTGTCGATGTCGTCCCCGTCCCCGCCCGCATGCCGGCATCCGTTTCGGAGGACGAGGCTGCTGAGGCCGATTCCCGCCTCGTTTCTCATATCCGCGAGCGCATCGCTTACCGATATCCGTATGCGGCGCTGTCGTCTCTCCCCGTCAAATTGGCCGCTTCGGATATGACGCACGAAACCCTCCGCCGGGATACCACCGGCAGCCGCCCGGCCTTTCTCGGCAAAGCCGGGCTGACGCCGGCCGAGCGTGGAACGGCCCTGCATACCTTTATGCAATATGCGCGCTATGAAGCGGCTGCGGAGGATCCCGAGAAAGAAGCCTCCCGTCTGGTCGGCCGCGGATTCCTGACGCGCCAGCAGGGGCAAAGTCTGGATTTTATCAAGATCCGCCGTTTTTTCTCCGGTCCGCTTTATGCCCGGATGCAGCGTTCCCCGCGCTGTATGCGGGAAGTTCCCTTCACCATGGAATGGCCGGCTGCCCGGTTTTCGCCCGCCTGCGCTGTTCCGGACGAGTCTGGCCCCGATGTCGTCACCATCCAGGGGATCGCGGACTGTATCTTTGAGGAAAATGGGGCGCTCGTCATCGTCGACTATAAAACCGACCGGGTCAAAACCGACCGTGAGCTGACGGAGAGGTATGCCGCTCAGCTCCATCTGTATGCCGAGGCCTTTGCTTGTATCCTGGAGCTGCCGGTCGCCGACTGCCTTCTGTATTCCTTTCAGCTTGGACGAAGCATAGCGGTTGGCCCTCCGTCCGATGCTTCATTCGATATTCTATGATATATAACGGGCACTCGAATCACGCCTTTCCGTATTTTTTCTGCTACGCAGATAAACGAAATGATATTGTGAACAAAGCGCACTTTTCTGTGGCTTGATATACAATTTATGTGGTTATTCTGTATGAAATCCAACGTTTTCCGGATCATGATGATGGGATAAAGCGTGACAAATCCCCTCTTTTTTTGACAAGGTATCTTGAAACTTTTTTCCCGCCAATTTATACTGATTGGCGGGGGTGATCCCGTTGGAGATGAACACATCCGGGCTGCGGCAGCCTAGCCGCGTTGCACAGATTCGCTGCGTCCGCTGTGAAAATTGCGACAATATGGATATCCGCGAGAAGGTTTTTCTGCTTCTGCTCGTCATGGAAGGAGTCGTGGTGCTTCGGACCCAAAGCCGTGAAATAACCGCTGTCGCACCCAGTTTTGTGGCATTCAATGAGCAGGAAATGCCCGTATTGGTCCGCAAAAGCAAGCTTCGCGCCATGGCGGTGTACTTTCATCCGCAGTTTCTGAACATCAACATGACCTTCTCCCTTCTGCGCAGCCGAAAATACGAGGATGTCGCCAGCGTGCATGATATGTTCATGCTGACCCCATTTTTGCGGGGCAGTACCTGTCTGCCGATTATGGACCGATATCTGTCCCGGGTCACCGAGGCATTTGAAGAAATAGAAATGCAGCTCTCCAAGCAGCCGGATACATATTGGAGCTGTCGGGCCAGAGCGGGCTTCATCAATCTTCTGATGATGCTGGAAACCCATTATCAGCTGAAGCTTATGGGGAAACTGATCATTGATCACCACCCGCAGGAGGTTACCAACTCCTTCGTCAAGCGGGCGGTTTTCTTTATAGAAACCCACTATATGGACCGGATCACCTATGCCGATATCGTGGCGGACAGCGGAACGAACCGGACGACTTTGCTCGAGCTGTTCCAGGATCAGCTCGGTATGACGGCCGTCGAATATCTGCGCCGGTATCGGATTGAAATCGCACAGAAGCTGCTGCGCTTTACTGAGGTTCCGATCAAGGACATCGCCAATCAATGCGGATTTGCGACAGCGGAGCATTTCTCGCGCGTGTTTGCGGAAATGACCGGCGCCCCTCCCGCAGCGTTTCGGAAAAGCGCACTTGAAAAGAGGAAAAGTGAATTTCAATATGGAAATCCCTCTTTTCAGCCGCATGTATAATGGCGATATGGGAATCCTGATAGAAATCCGCATTCAAATTTCCGTCAAGACCCTATTTTGATCGTTTCGGACGGTAATCCGCGATTTCCATAGGCCGAAATTCGCTTTTTCTGTTGACAGGAGGAGGGGAAAATGCTATTATAATGTGCGTCACTTGAACGGAGAGGTGTCCGAGCGGTTTATGGAGCTGGTCTTGAAAACCAGTGACTCAGCAATGAGCCAAGGGTTCGAATCCCTTCCTCTCCGCCATCCGTTCACTCGACGGCCAATTCTCGCCACAGGAGATCGACAAAATGATCAGAACCGCTATTGTAGGTTTCGGAAATATCGGACGCGCCGTTCAGGAAGCAATCACCACATGCAGCGATTTGCAGCTTGCGGGAGTAGTCAGCCGCAGTCTCGAACCCGGCTCTCTCGGTTCCCTGCCCGTCGTGCGCGACATCAATGAACTGGAAGCTGTCGATGTGGCGATTCTGTGCGCACCCAGCCGCTTGGTCCCGGATATGGCCGCTGCACTGCTGAAATCCGGAATTTCCACTGTGGACAGTTACGACATTCATTCTTCTATTTACGAGGTTCGGCAGTCGCTGGATACGGCTGCAAAAGAAGGCGGCTGCGCTTCGATCATGGCAGCCGGCTGGGATCCGGGAACTGACTCAGTCGTCCGCTCCCTGATGGAAGCAATGGCCCCTAAAGGTCTGACGTATACCAATTTCGGTCCCGGTATGAGTATGGGACATACGGTAGCGGTCAAAGCGGTTGCCGGCGTCAAAAATGCGTTGTCCATGACCATTCCCCTCGGCACAGGCCTCCATCGCCGGATGGTGTATGTGGAATTGCAGGACGGCGCAGATTTTGATCAGGTTTCCCAGGCAATCAAAAACGATGCCTATTTTGTGCATGATGAAACCCACGTAATTGCGGTACCGAGCGTGGACGCTCTCAAAGATATGGGCCACGGTGTGGACATGGAACGCAAAGGCGTTTCCGGTTCCACACAGAATCAGCGGATCGGCTTTACCATGAGCATCAACAATCCTTCCCTGACCGGCCAGGTACTGGTCGCCGCCGCCAGAGCTGTGAAAAAGCAGCGTCCCGGATGCTACACCTTGATAGAAATCCCTCCCATTGATCTGCTGGAGGGCGACCGGGAAGCTCTGATCCGCCGTTTGGTTTAACAAAACTGCATAGCCTCCTCCCCTGCTCACCGCACGGGAGGCTGCATACGGAGAAGTACTCAAGTTGGTGACGAGGCGCCCCTGCTAAGGGCGTAGGTCGGGTAACCGGCGCGAGGGTTCGAGTCCCTCCTTCTCCGCCACAAGGAAGCCCCTGTATTTAGGCCAAGAATGGCTTGATTACAGGGGCTTTTCTTGTTTCTGACTTGGCGTATTTTCTGACACATGTTTACGCTTTTTAGCATATTAAAGTCGGTAAACATTCATATAACGAGGATAACACCGCGAATTTTGCACCGATCTCGTGGATTAGCTTTGCAATGGATAAAAAAATCCTGTCTTGTGATAAGTATGGGATATAATAAGCGAACCAGATACAACATCGACAGAACAGGCGTTTTATCTGCTACCGTTCTTACTGCCGATTTATTGCCGTTTGCAGAATGTCACAATGCATATACAAAAAATGAAGCCTTGCTCGGCACTGTGACGCCAGAATTTTGTCCAGGGAAAGTGCTAAATATCCCGTTAATTCAAAATGCAGAATGGCCGTGACGCAGGAGCATTGCCGGTTGCCGAGGTGGGCTTGCAACGCAAGCTCGAGTCCCTTTTTCTCTGCCATCGGCCGAGCCGGATATCCGTTTTTCATCCGGGCATACTATATCCGAGGTGATTGACATGGCAAAAAAAGGCATGGCCCGGCCCGAATGGACTCACACACAGCCTCATAACGACGCCCCGCCCGTACCGGAGATTCAGGGAAAAGCCAAGCACGGAAAACAAAAAGCCAATCCCATCATCGAAGGCTCCAGCGGCCCGCAGATGAAAGTCTATCATGAGCTCAAAGGCGACGGATCTGTCGGAGACACCAATCCGTAACCCCCTTGGCCGCCTCGTTAACGAGGCGGCTTTTCACCTTTTGGGATGATACCGCATATAATGGCGTATCTCCTTGAGGAACGGAGGCGAATTTCATGACGATGAACGCCACAGTGCAGACGGTGGAAAATGGCCAATTGCTCGTCTGCGATATGGAAACCAATCAGGATGTCGTGGTCCATACTTCCTGTGCCTACCGTTTTTGTCCCGGCGACCGTGTTTGTATTGAATTCAACGGTGCTATGACGATGAGCATCCCGCCGCAGATTTCGGCCACCTGTATCAAACGGATGCCCTCCCGCGGTTGCTGCTGAATCGGCAAGCATCCGATACCCGCCCTGCTCCGGGGCGGGTTTTTGCCATATGTATGCCCACTAAAGAAAAGAGTCGACTTTTGGAGAGGGTATGCTATAATAATAAATAGACCGCCGCGGCGCGGCCTTACATAACGAAACGGCAAGTCGGGTGACAATATGAAAGTACGAAAAAGGACGCTGCTGCTGATTGCGGGACTGGTTTGGGGATGCGCGGGATTCAACATTCTGCGGATCGGCATTGCCGCATACAGTGCCTATTGGAACATCTGGAACGTTCTGATTTCGCTGGCGGTCTATCTGGCATTTCAGCTGTTTATTTTCAGCCGTATGGTGAAAAAGCACACGGTCCGTATCGTCGGATATGAGGAGGAAAAGCAGTTCTTCCTCAAATTTTTCGATGTAAAAGCCTTCTGTATTATGGGCTTTATGATCGCTTTGGGTGTAGGGCTGCGGATATCGGGGATCTGCCCTGATATATTCATTGCCGTGTTTTACACAGGACTCGGTGCCTCTCTGCTGACGGCGGGAGTCCTTTTCCTCGTCAATTATGTTCGGAACCAGTCCTCTCCGCTCCCGGAAGCGGACCGGACGGAACTCTGTAAAATAGTCGACAAAACAGAATCCTCCGGAGAAACCAGCCCCTCGGTGGAGAAAGAATCCGAGCTCTCCCCTCTTTCCAACGGTGTCTCTTAAAAATATGGCGAAAAAACCCGAGTGCGACCGATGAATCGCTATTTGCGCAGCGGATCATTCCCGGAGCATGAGCAACCGCGGATAAAGGCGTAACTTTAAAACAAAGCCGGACGGCGAGCATTGCTCGCCGTCCGGCTTTGTCTTATATGCCGCTTAATCTAGCTTTCCTGGTGCAGAACTGCCGCCTTCAGTATAAAGGAGGCACTCAATGCGGCCCTCGCATCGCCCCCGACATACACCTCGAACCGTCCCGACTCGGACACATGACGGCCGTCCTCGTGATAAAACCGCAGCTGCTCTTCCCGCAGTTCCAGGGTGATCCGGCGGGACTCTCCCGGTTTCAAGTGCACCTTTTGAATGCCCACCAGCTCCCGCCGGGGACGCACCACGCTGCCGGCGACATCCCGCACATACAGCTGCACCGTTTCCACGACAGGATACCGCTCTCCTTCATTGGCCAGCGTCACCGATATCTTCAGCATACCGTCCGGCTCCATCCGGTCCCGGTCAAGCTGCAGATCCCGATAAGAAACCGGAGAATAATTCAGGCCGTATCCAAAGGGATAGAGAGGTTCGTTCGGCATATCCAAATACCGCGAGGTGTATTTTTCGTCCGGGTTTTCTTCCAGCGGACGGTTGGTGGAAAACCCGTTGTAAGCGAGAGGAAGCTGCCCCACAGCATAAGGAAAGGCCATAGACAGCCGCCCTTCCGGCATCCGCTCTCCATACAAAACATCCGCCACAGCCGCGCCGCCCTCGGTTCCCGGAAACCAGGCGACCAACAGGGCGTCCACCCCATCGGAAAGACGGCGGAGGTCCAGCGGACGGCCTGTAAACAGCACAGCCGCGACTGGTTTTCCCAGATGGCGGATTTCTTCAGCGAGAGCCATCTGTTCCTCCGGCAATTCGATGAAACCGCGGCTGGCGGCCTCGCCGCTCATATCGGCCGATTCTCCCAAAGCCAGCAGAATCACATCGGCGTCCTTCGCCGCCGCGACGGCTTCCCGAATGGACGTAGAATCCGGCCTGAGCCCTCCTGCATCGTGAAATACCGGCTGCACCATCTTCGTTTTTTCTAGCAAGCCCTGGCGAAGGGTTGCGGTTTCCTCTTCCCATCCGATACAGGCCCAGCCGCCTAGCAGACTTTTGGTCTCTGCATAGGGACCGATCACCGCCACTTTTTGTGACGGCGACAACGGCAGCAGGCTGCCCTTATTTTGCAGGAGAACCAAGGAACGCGCCGCCGCATCCCGCGCGGCGCGGCGATGTTCCGGACAGGCGAGAACCGCGCGTTCGCGCTCCGGCGAACTGCCGCGGAAGGGATCCTCAAACAGGCCCAATCGATCCTTGAGGGTCAGAATCCGCAGAACCGCCTCATCCACAAGGGACTCGGACAACTGTCCGCTGCGGACCAATTCCTCACCGAATGTGAGATAATCGGAGGTCATCATCTCGATATCCACGCCGGCCCTGATCGCCTGCTCTGCGGCCTCCTCTCCCGTTTCAGCAACGCCGTGAGCCGTCAATTCGTGAACCGCTCCCCAATCGGAGATCACCACGCCGTCAAAGCCCCATTCCTTCCGCAGCACCGTGCGGAGAAGGAAACCGCTGGCTGTACAGGGCGTTCCGTTGAGTGCGTGAAAAGCCGACATAGCCATAGCCGCACCTGCGTCCACCGCCGCTTTGTAGGCGGGCAGATAAAAGGCCCGCAGGGTATACATCGAAAGTTCTACCGTGTTGTAGTCCCGTCCGGCCTCGGCCGCACCATAGGCGGCGATGTGCTTGACGCAGGCGGCGATCCGTTCGGGATCCCGCAGATCGGCCCCCTGATAGCCCCGGACCATTTCGGCGGCATACCGGGCACCGAGGAAAGGATCCTCCCCCGTTGCCTCCATCACCCGCCCCCATCGCGCGTCCCTAACCAGGTCCGCCATGGGGGAAAAGGTCACGTGTACGCCGGAGGCCGCGGCTTCCCGGGCGGCCAGACGGGCGGTCTCCCGGGCCAGTTCCGGGCTGAAGGTGCAGCCCAATGCCAGAGGAATAGGAAAAATCGTGCGGAATCCGTGGATCACGTCCCGCATAAAAAGCAGCGGAATCTGATGCGGATCCCGTTTCAGATGTTCCGTCTGCACCCGTCTGGTCAGTTCCGCTCCGGTGATGTTGATGACCGAGCCGCAGCTCGCCAGATCCTCCTCCCGGATTCCCATCCGATGCAGCGGCCCGGTGACATCCCCCGGTTCCTGGCCGCAGAAAAAAGTATAGTCGAGCTGCGTCATTTGTGCGAGTTTTTCCCGCAGGCTCATCCTCTGAATCAAGCGCTTCAAATCCATATATTCTACCCTCTCCCGTTATAAGCCCGCCTCTTCCAAAGCCTGCCGCAGCACAGGAAGAACCGTCTGTGCCATTCTCCAGAATCCCAGATCGTTGGGATGGCAGCCGTCCACTGTGCAGCCGTCCCGGTAGTTCTTTCCGAACAGATCGGCGCCATCGATAAAGTACACCCGCCGGTCCCCCCGATTCTTTGCGCGGCGGTAGGTATCGAGAATCACCGCCCGCCTGCGGTCGCTTTCCTCCCGGTCAAAATCCACATTGGGTTTGGATATCAGCAGAATCGGGAGATCCGGATGACGTTCCCGCACGATCCGGAAAAAGGGTTCATGGGTACGGCGGAGATCCTCCGCCGAATCGGCGTTGTAGTCGTAATCCATGACAAAGGCCGTCATGGGCATGGACGCGATACAGCGGGCCATTTCCGGCTCCCCTTTGGCATTGCCGCTGAATCCCAGGTTTACCATATCCGCCCGCAGCTCCCGGCAGACGATCGCCGGATACGCGTTGCCTGGCCGGGAGGCGCACCCGCCCTGGGTGATGGAGGATCCGTAAAACACCACCGGATACCGGTACAAGAAAGGTTCCGGCGCCAAGATCAGCGCGTCGGGCGGCAGTCCGATCGCGATCTCGGCTACCCCGTTGTACAGCGGAAAATGGATCAGAATCTCTCTCCGGCGGCGGTCCTGAAACGCAATCTCTCCCGAAACCTCCGGACGGCCGGCCTCCGGCATGAACACCTTACGGAACTGCGGAATCTGCCCCGTCTCACCGGCGTACAGATCAAATCCGCCCGAACCGGACCGGGGCATATGGGACAGGTCGTCCGTATACCGGATCACCGCTTTGAGGGCAATGTAGTCGGAATCGGTGCAAAACCGCATCCGCACGCCCGGCGTACAGGTGGCGGTCCATTGGATGTTCTGCGGCAGGAGCGGCAGCTCCTTATCCCCGATTCGGGAAAAGCTGTCGATTTCCGCCGCGCCGTCGATCTCCACACCGGCATGGCGGCGGTCGATCCAGAACAGAGAATCCCGTCCGATATTGCCAAAAATCAAGTTTGGATCAATGTCTGTAAAATGCATATGATTATCTCCTTATATCGGATTGCCAACGCCTGCCGAACGTGTTATACTAACGTTGAACATACCGCCATTTAGCCCAATTGTACAAACGGACGGAGGAACGATATGGAATACGTCGTGACCACTCTGCGGGAAGCCGTTACCATCAACCAGCTCATTACCATTTATTATTTTGAGTTCGGCAAGAATTACCGATGGGACGGGGAATCCCACGATTTCTGGGAACTGATCTACATCGACGGCGGGGAGCTCGTCGCCAACATAGAGGACCGCTACGTCAGCCTCCGGCAGGGGGATATTCTATTTTATCCGCCCAATTATTTTCACACCCACCACAGCAACGGCTCAGAACCGGCCAATATTATGGTCGTAACCTTTATCTGCCACTCCAAGGAGCTGCTCTCCATGGGCAACCGGGTCATGCATTTGAACGACCAGCAGGCCAGTCTTCTCAGCAGCGTCATCCGGGAAGCGCAGAACGCATTTTCCAGCCCTTTGGATATTTTCATCGCCTGCGAGCTGATCCGCAAAACCGATCCGGTTTTCGGTTCCGAGCAGCTCATCCGGCTGAGTATGGAAATGCTGATCCTCGATCTCATCCGCAACAATGCGCTGACGCCGGCCGCCTCCCCCATCACGACCTTCAAAGCCATGTCCGATAATGAAAAAGTGAGCAAGATGATTGGGTTTCTCAACGATAACGTGTATAAACGAGTTCAGCTTGCGGATGTCTGTGCCTATACGACGCTCAGTCCCACCAACGTTAAAACGATCTTTAAACGGGTGACGGGACAGTCCATTATGAGCTATTATACCCGCCTTAAGATCACCGAGGCCAAGCGCTTGATACGCAAGGGGTTTTACTCGGTCAATGAGATCGCGGATATGCTGGCCTACACGTCCGTCCAGTATTTCTCCAAGCATTTCAAAAAGGAAACCGGCCTCACGCCCACGCAGTACGCCAGTTCCATCAAGGCAAAATCCGGATTCAACTGATCTTATGCGGAACGGCCACGAAATACGGTGTTTGCTGTATGAATAAACGGAGCCGGGCGGCGGTATGCCGCCCGGCTTTATTGGCGTTTATTTTACTTTGAGAATCCGGGCGCCGTCGGCTGGAATGGCAATGGTGAGATTGCCATTGCCGTCCGTCGTCCAGGTTCTGCCGTAGCCCACTTCACGCAGGGTAACCTTGGCCCGGCCCAAGGGGATGGTGACGGTCTGTTCGGCCTTGGCGTTTGTGTTGATGAGGACGACACTGTCCGCGAAGGTCCGGTAGATCACCTCGTCCGCCTCTTGTTCATCCGACAAGCGGTTATACCGGCTTTCATACGCTCCGATATCGGGGGCCTCGCCCTGATACGCGAAACCCACGTCGGTACCCGCGTTGACGGCGGCACCGTCCGACCGCAGATCGTAATCTCCGGTCGACTGCCACATGAATCCGGGCGTTTTGCCCGTGATATCACCGTTCCCAACGCAGCTGTCGCTTCCAACGGTGGAATCTTGGTAGAGGTTGGAGGCATACTGTATCCCACCGATCGACGCATCAAAGGCCTTGTCGAACCGGCTGAAAATGTTGTTCTTCGCCTGGCTTCCCTCCCCGGCCGCGGCCAGTTTAACCGCCAGAGGAGCTTTTCCGCCGGCCGTCAGGGTACCGTCAAACGTGTTGTTGAGGATCCGGACTATTCCATCCGTCTCCACCTGGAGCGCCACCGGAGCATAGATATCCCGGCCCATCACGTTGTGATGGAAGAAGGCGTCTTTGCCGCGGATGGTGACGGCGGATTCCGAAGCGAGTTTGCCTTCCGCATTGAAATAGGCCGTGTCGCTGAAGGTGCAGTTTTTGATCTCGATTCCATCGCCGCCCAGCTGCATCAAAGAGCGCACACCGGTTTCGCTGCCTTCAAAGCGGAAGCCGTCCCACACCTGATAGCTGCCGTTGAGTTTAAAGGGGATCCCCTCCCCCTTGGCTGCCCGGATGCGGACATCGCCCTGGGCCAGATAGGTAATGGGATTGTCCGCCGTTCCCGAGCAGTTGTAGTTGGTTTCGTTGGGCACGGTGTACTGGCCTTCAGCCACGACCACCGTGTCTCCGGGCTTCAGGATCTTCTTGGCATCGCCGTAGTTGAGGCTGCGCCACGGTTTTCCGGAAGAGGTGCCCTCGTTGTCGTTGCTGCCGTAGGGCGCCACATAATAGACCGTGCCTTCCCCGTTTTTCTTCATACCGAGGGACATGCGGTAGCCGGTGACCGTGCGGGTCACGGTCTCGTACCCCGGACGGCTGAGCTCCACCTCATATTTACCCGCCGGCATCGTGATGGAAAACGCGCCGTTCGCGTCGGTGACGACTTTCTGATCGCCGCCGGTGACCGTGACGCCGGACAGAGCGACGCCGCTCTCCTCGTCTACCACGTGGCCGAAATAGGTTCCCAGCTGTCCGGCCGCTCCCGTTTTGATCCCGTAGAGCTCCTTGAGCAGGGACCGGTCCATGGAGGAACGGTACAGGGAATAATAATCGCTCCAGCAGATGTCGTACATCCGGCAGTAAGCGATGGTGTACACGGCCGCTTCCAACGCCTTTTCCTTGCTCATCTTCTCATAGCTGTAGGAGAGGAGCAGCTCCACCTTGCCGTTTTGGATACCCTGCTTGATTTTAGAGGCTGCGCTTTCGAGCATGTCCCAGGATGTCCATTTGACGGTGTTGGCGTCGTAGATCGCATGTTCCCACATCAGAGCATCGGTGTAGGGCCATAGCTTTTCCATGGTGTCCGGACGCTTTGCGTCGTTTAACAGCGGCATACCGCCGTTGAGAATGACGAAGTTCTTGCTGTTTTTGCTCTTGACATACCGATGCAGCTCCGGCAGTGTGCTGGTGAAATAGTTGGAGCTGTTGGTTCCGGACAGGGTGTGTTCGTGGTTTTTGGAATAGCAGGTGTTGTAGGCGGCGGCGATGTTCGCATAGGGTTCCCGGATATCGTCGAAGAACATACCGGTCGCTCCGAAAGACATGGCCGTATCGATGTAATTGCGGGCCCAGGGGAAAATCGTCTCCGGGCAGTTGTGACAGACCACATACAGATCGTTTCGTCCCGGCTCGATATAATCCGACTGGACCGGTTTGCCGTTTTGATCCATAACCGCGATGTCGGTGTTGGTGAACACATGGTAGGGATCAAAATACTGGCCGCTCTTGAGCCCCAGTTCGTTGAACAGGCTGGTGGTGGAGTTCCAGGGCGTGCCCAGCATCATGGAAAAATAGGGTGCCCATTCCCGTATCTGGTCTTCATCGCTGATGTTGCTGTATTCCTGATACATCTCCGCCTCCCGCATCCATTTCGGTGCAGGTTGGCCGAAGGCAGAGGCGGTTTTCTCCTCCGGCTTCTCCGGGGCCGCCGGAATCCGGACGGGCGGGTTGGGTGTCTCTTCCGGGAATTCCAGCGTAAAATTCCCCGAACTGGTCGAACCGCCGGCGCTGGACGCCGGACCCTGACTGGACATAGGATCGTCTCCTCCGTGGCATCCGGCGGAGGCCGCCGCCAGCAGAACGCCCGTCAGCAGGGCCGTCCCTCTCCGGAGCCAGTTTTTCATTTGTTTCATGATTCCCTCCGTTTTGTCTGGCCGGGGACAGCGGATCTGATCGAGTCCGCTGTCCGTACGGCACGGAACGAACAGCCGGATCAGCCGGCCGTACCCAGCGTTTTGTTGATTTCCGCCTGCAGCTCGGGCGCATACTGCTCGAGAATGGTTCCAACCGGTTTGTCGGCCCGCAGGTCATCGGTCATAAGGAAGAACTTGTTGGAGAAATCGCCGAAACCCGTGGTCATGGGCAGCACCATTTTCTGATCCAGCATGGATTTGAGCATGTTGTACTGCTCATCGTTGAGATGTTTGGTGGTGCCGCCGCTGGTGATATTCTTGTAAGCTGCGGTGAGGTATTCCTCGATGAAAGCGGCGCCGCCTTCGCGGTTCTTCGAATCCTTGGCCAGGCCGAAACCGGTGTTGGCGGTATAGTTGATCTGCTCACTGGCATCCGGCCCCTTCGGGAAGGGCACGATGCCGATTTCATCGGTGAAGCCGTCTTTAAGAAGGAGAGAAATCTGGTAATCCGCCCCTTCGAACACCATGGCGACCTTCTTGTTCTTAAAGCCGTCGTACCAGCCCCAGTGCTCCTTCTGGATGGACTGATCCTTGACAAACATATCCTGGAACAGCTGCAGCCCCTTCTGCACTTTGGCATCGCTGGTGTTGAGGATGGGGTATCCGTCTTCCATCTTGATCAGGTCGGTGCCGTTTGAGATCAAGAACACATCGTCCCGCCAGGTGCCAAAGCCGTACACGTCGTTGATGCCGTCGTCGTCCGTATCCTCGGACATCTCGAGGGATACCTGCCGGAAGGTCTCCCAGTTCCAGTTGCCCTCTTTATAGTATTCGTCGGGGGCTTTGACCGCCGCGCGTTTGAACATGGAGCGGTTGAAGAAGATGGCGTAGGGCATGGAGAAGGTGGTCAGCGCATAATGCTTGCCGTCCAGGCTGTAGATGCCGTCGTTGGCCTCCTGCAGATAGACCTTGTTGTCAAGATCGGTCAGCCCGTCAATGGGCTCGAGGAGGTTTTTGACCGCAAAGGTTGGCATGTCGCTGTATACCACCGACACCACATCGGGGGAATCGCCGGACTGAATGAGTTGGGCCAGCCGGGTGATCCGGACATCCCACAGACAGGTGATGACCTCCACTTTGCCGCCGTATTTTTCCTCATAGGCCGCGATTTGCGCTTTTATGTCGTCGCTCGGCTCATAGGGCAGGAACAGCTTGACGTTGGGATTGGCCAGCTCTCTCTTATCGAATCCGATTTTCACCTCTTGCCCGGATTCCGGCTCGCTGATCAGGGGCCGGGCATCCACGGTGGTCGCCGTAGTCGATACATCCGACGACGAAGGATTCCCCTCCTTGGGTTGGCATCCGCTGGCCACCGCGCAAAGCAGCATGGTCAGACAGGCCGTGATACAGAGCAGCTTGGTTTTCATAAAATCCGTCCTTTCCAATCAGTTTATTGCACTTTCCGGCTGTTAAAGCCGGAAAGCGGGTGCCATAAAGGGTGTCTTCATCCGACCAGTCCGGTCCGTTCGATGCTTTCGGTGAAGGTTTTTTGGGTGAACAGGAACAGGATAAGCATGGGCAGGATCGACAACAGGGTCCCCGCCTGCACGCGGACCTGGTTGATGATCGGGTCATTGTCCCCGCCGTCCTGCAGCCGGTAAACCACGATGCGCAGATCCGAAATGGCCACTGACAGGGTGCGGTTGTTTGGGGTCAGGATACTGGCGGAATACACGTCGTTCCAGTGCCATACCAGGGAAAACATGAAGACCGTCACCATCACCATCACCGCGTTGGGCAGCATTACCCGCAGATAGGTCTGCAGGGGATTGCACCCGTCGATCAAGGCTGCGTTTTCCAGATCGGAGGGCATGCCCCGATAGAATTGGCGAAAGATAAAGATGAACAGCCCGCCCCGCAGCCCCATGCCGAACAGGCACTGGATCCAGAAGACCAGCGGCGTATCCAGCAGGTTGAATGTCCCGGCAAACAGGGAGACCACCGGTATGTGGAAGAAGCGGAACGTCATGTACAGCGTGTTGATGATGGCCTGCGGCGGCACGATGATGGTGAAGATCACCAGCAGGAACAAAATCTCCCGGCCCTTGAATCGGAAACGGGCGAACCCGTACCCCACCAGGGAAGCCACCAGGGTTTGGAGAACCGCGCTTCCCACGCTGACGAGCAGCGTATTTTTGAGCGCCTCGGGGTAATGGATGACATCGATCAGGGTCTTGATGTGCTCCAGGGTGAAATGCCTCGTGATCCAGACCACCGAGGGATTCCACATATCCTCCCGGCTGCGGAAGGCGCTGGTGAACATGAACAGAAGCGGATAGACGAGCAGAAAACAAATGCCGAACAGGATGATGAAGCGCGCCAGCGGCCAGATCACCTTTTTGACCAGCCGTGTCTTGAGCTTATAGAGATCCGGGCGCGCGCCGCTTGCCTTTTGAACCGAATTCATGGATTATCACGCCTTTCTCCTTGCGGCGACCGCCTATTTTTCCAGATAATAGGATTTGCGGGAGGTTAAGAACAGCACGATGCCCGTCAGTATGAAGATGATCAGGAAATAGGCGATGGACAAGGCGGAAGCCTGCCCATAGCTGGTATCCCGGAACAGCTCCGTCACTTCTTTCATCACCGGATTGTCGTAGAACGTGAAAGAATCGATGATGGAATAGACGGTATTGAGGATGATATAGGGAAAAAGCAGCGGGAAAGTCACTTTCCAGAAGGTCTGCCAGGGAGTGGCCCCCTCAACCGAGCTGACTTCATACAAGGAGGTGGGGACCGACTGGAGACCGGCGAGGAATAAGAGGATCTGCACCCCGGATTTCCAGATGACGTCCATGATGTTGTTGACGAAATTGGTGATGAAGGTGACGATCTGATTGCCCAGCCCCAGATCGGTGAGCACCTGTTCCAGGGCGGCGCTTTGGAATACGGTCCCCGGTTCGGAGACGATGGACTGCGCGAACAAGTCCTCCTTGAACACCATGAGCAGGATGCCGGAGGAAACGATGATCGGCAGAGCGAACAAGGCCCTCACCACCGCCCGCCCGTGGAATTTCTGATTGAGCAGCAGAGCGGCAAAAAGAGAAAAAACGAGGACCAAGAGCACCGTACCCACCGAACTTCCGAGATTCTCGAGAATCATCCGGCCGTTGTCGGGATTGCGGAAAAAGACCTCCTTGATGTTTTCGAGTCCGGTAAAGGTATACTGGACCCCGCCTGATCCCATCGTCACCTTCCCGAACATATAGGTGACGGTATTGATAAAGGGCAGCAGAAAAAAACACCGTTACGCCGATGAGCCAGGGAGAAATGAAGAGCACGCCG
>CABUNG010000027.1 GCA_902492895.1 uncultured Oscillospiraceae bacterium
CAAGGACGGCGAGATCACCATCACCAAAACCGGATACACCCAAGGCGGCAGCACCGCGGAATTTGACGGTTCGTACCAAATTCGGTATACCGGCGGCGGCAGCAACCGCCTTGTATTCCGAAACGGCGCCGACGCCGCCGTTATACTTGACAACGTCCATATCCGCAACACTCTGCCCACGGTGCAAAGCGGCATTCTGATCGACGAGGGCAGCGACGTCCGGCTGATCCTTCGCGGGGAAAACAGCGTCCTCTTTCCCGACTCCTCCCGTATCGGAACGGCGATCGCCGTCGGTGCGACCTCGTCCCTCGCCATTTCGGCAGAAAGCAGGACGGACAAGCTGACGGTCAAAGGCGGGGCCTACGGCGCGGGTATCGGCTCCGTCGTGGATGCCCCGCAGTCCACGGCGCGCATCCGGATCGACAGCGGCACGATAATGGCTGAAACCGGAAACGAAGGCGCCGCCATCGGCGGCGCGCGAAAAAGCTCCGCCGAAGTCGTCATCAACGGCGGCACCGTCCGGGCTGCGAGCGCGCGCAACGGCGCCGCCATCGGCGCGGGCCGCAACGGCGCGGGAGGGTCCGTCGCCATCAACGGCGGAAACGTAATCGCGGATGCTTCCGCCGCGATCAACAGCGCCGGGATCGGCGGGGGATTTGAAAGCTATCTGGACGCCATCACCATCACAGGGGGTGTGGTGACCGCTCTGAGCGGGACGCCCGCCCTCGCCGGGATCGCCAACGGCATCGGCGTGGACGCCGCCCTGCATCCCCTGCGGTTATATGTATCGGGAGGATCCGTCAAAACCGTGACCAAGGGGAAAGACGGCAACACGCCGGTTTCCCCTGTCCTCAGTGCATCTGACACCCTCCCCGTTTCCCCGGTCCGGATTTCCCTGCCGTCCGCCGCGGATCCGGCTACCCTGACGGCGAACGGTATCTCCTGCCGCCTTTCCGGGACCCATCCGGACGACGAAGCGTATTATCTCTATCTTCCCGCCGGGGACACCGCCCTCTCCTGCTCCGGCAGCGGCGAGGGATACGCCGCGCTCCATCAAAACGGCCAGAGCGTCGGCGCAGAGGATTGGCGGACACCCTCCTCCGTCTCCGTAACCGTGAAAATAACGGAAAATGTGACCGTAACGAGCGGAACAGCGGTCGTCTCCGACAACGCGGTGCTCACAGCCCCGTACCGCGGCACCATCGTCCTGACCCTTTCACAAAGGCCGTCCGAAATCACGCTGAACGGCCGTGTCCTGCAGCCGGAATCCGCAGACGGCGCGTGGACGCTGCGCCTCGAGACGATCCTGTCCGACGGCGAATTGAGGATCGGCGGACAGGCAGACGGCGCAATTCCCTCTTTCCGATTTTCCACCGCCTTCGCAGACGGTATGCTTCTCCAGCGCGACCAGCCTGTCCGGGTTACGGGATATGGACCGTCCGGAGCCTCTTTGAGCGTCTCCCTGGGGCAAAACGGCCAAGACCCGCTTATTCGGCAGACCGCCTCTGTCGGTTCGGACGGACGATGGGCCGTCACCCTGCCCGGACAGCCAGGATCGTTCGATTCCTATACCATAACCGCCGTTTGCGGCGAGATGACCCGCCAAATTTCCAACGTGGTGTTTGGAGAACTGTGGGTGGTCGGTGGGCAGTCCAATATGGCCTGGAATGTCTCCCAATCCGCCGAAGGCGCGGAATGGGAAGGAAAGCCCCGCAATCCCCACATCCGCATGTTCCTGCAGACCACCCAGGGTATCGACACCCCGCTCGAGGAACCGAACGGCTATTGGGCCACGGGAGAAAATTGGGCGGACGTCCGGCTGTGCTCCGCCATCGCCTATTATTTCGCCGAGAGTCTGTCCGCGGCTCTGGATGTGCCGGTCGGCATCATCAACACAGCCAGAGGCGGCTCCTCCATAACGGAATGGATCGGCAAGGACACCCTGCAGGCTCACCCGGATTATGACGAGATGATCCGCGATTTCCGCTATCCTCTCATCTCGACCGGATACAACGCCCGCATCGCTCCCTTCTCCGGGTTTCAGATCGCCGGTATTCTTTGGTACCAGGGGGAGGCGGACTGTACCCGTCCCGACGTGCTGCGGCAGGGTCTGCCGATCCTGTACGAAGACTGGTGCCGGGTCTTTAATCCGGATGGCACAGCCCCCGCTTTTCTGTCCATGCAGCTCGCCGCATACGGCGATCTAGACCGTCTGTCTGCCGCCAATGCCGCCATGGCCGAGGCGGTGGCGGAGATGCGGGAGGGCGGTTCGCCGACGCTGGAGATTCCTCTCTATGATGTGGAAGTCGACGTAACCGACATTCATCCGCGTCACAAACAGCCGGTGGCCGACCGCGTCTTTTCCGCTGTGCTCGGTCTCCGGTACGCCTTAACCGAGGACTATGGTCCCCCCGTCCTGACCGGGACACGGTTTGATCCCGCAGGCCGCCGCCTGACCCTCACGTTTGATCAGACCGGCTCAGGGCTGCGCCTGCTGAAAACCGACACACTGTCGGGGTTTTCGATCTCCGGATCTCCCGTAAGCGCCCGCATCACGGGAGACGATACCGTTATACTGGATCTGTCATCCATTCCGAATCTTCCGGCCTCTCTGGACTTGTCTTATGCCTGGGCGGACGGCATGCTCACCGCCAATCTCGCCGGCGGAAACGGTTTTCCGGTCATGCCGTTTCAGATGACTGTCGGAACAGAGGGAGACGAGAGCGACATTTCAGGCGGCTCTGTCTCTCCCAATAGCACGGCCTCCCGGCCCGGCGGATCCCAACCCTCGGATCCGAACGCGCCTCAGACGGGGGTTTCCCTGTCCGGACGGTTGCTCATCCTGTGCCTGACCGCCCTCGCCATTGTGGCTGCCGGTCTCCTGTACGGTTTTATGCGCCGCTTTTCCTTTCACAGACGGGTAAAAGAGAACAAAAGCTAAATCCGGACGGCACTTTTTCCTAGAACCCCCTCTCCATATCAGGAGAGGGGGTTTTCTTCTGAAATTTCTTCCAATTTCCTTGTCGCTCTGACTGAAAACGGAACGAGTACGCCAATACAATACCGACAAACTCACCATTGTATTTCAATAAAAAAGGGTATATACTAAGTCCGTATTCGGGTTTTCAGCGGGGCTGTGGCAGAGAATGCCGTGGCCCTGAATTGCTTTTCGGCCGGTGAAAGGCCAAATCGTCTCGGTCTAATCCGAAAAATCCCATCTTTCAGCCGGATCCGTGCCGTGGATCATGAGAAAATTTTTTCGTCTGCGGCACAACGCCATGGCCTCTGGACAGAAAGGAGCCAACCTATGGAAGAGATGATCAAGCGCATCATCGACATGGACAAAAAGGCCCGGGAAATCACCGATGCCGCGCAGCAGGAAAAAATCGACTGCGAAAAGGAGATCGCGCAGAAGGCCGCGCAGCTCCGCAGTGAATATCTGGAACGGGCCCGGCGGCGGATTCAGGTCAACGCCGAGACCGAGCGGACCCTGGCCGAACAGGAGTGGCAGAAGCGGAAAGCCAAGTACGACGGGCAGCGCCAGACCCTCCAGGCTTCCTTCGACGCCCATCGCGAAGATTGGGTGAAGCAGATCGTCGCCAACGTGCTGGCGGACTGAGC
The DNA here is from genome assembly GCA_902492895.1 of uncultured Oscillospiraceae bacterium. Lineage (GTDB taxonomy): Bacteria > Bacillota > Clostridia > Oscillospirales > Acutalibacteraceae > UMGS1623. The sequence continues at coordinate 3,622 of CABUNG010000027.1, forward strand.
GTACCGAAATCCACACAGAAAGGACATGGTGCCGGGATGTCGGCTTCTCCGTATTCCTCCAATGTGATTCTCGCCAAGGCCCGCGCCATGTACGGCCGCTGCCTGTCGGCGCAGGATTTCCACAACCTCCTCGCCTGCCACAGCGTCAGCGAGGTCGCGTCCTATTTGAAGAATCACACCGCCTACGCCGGAGTGCTCGCGGATATCCATGAATCGACCATTCACCGCGGCCACCTCGAATCTCTGCTCCGGCGAAAGCTGTGGAACGATTACGCTTCCCTCTCCCGCTACGACCGCTCGGTGGGGATGCGGATGTCCGACTACCTGATCCAGATGGCGGAGATTCAGCAGATCCTCGCCTGCCTTCGTCTGATGAGCGCGGGACGGACCGAGGAATTCTTCTTCGCCATGCCGATGTTTTTAAATGGCCACACCCATCTTGATCTCGTCCGCATGGCCCATTCCAAAAACTATGACGAATTGCTGAGCACCCTCGGCAACACCCCTTACCGCCGGGTGCTCGAGCGGTTCCCGCCCGAGGACGGCCGGATCCCCTTCACGTCCATCGAAAATGCGCTCTATGCCCGGCTGATGGATACCCTCATGTCGATTATCGGCAAAACGAAGGGGGATCTGCATAAGGAACTGCTCCGCCTGTGCGGTTCCCAGATCGACGCACAAAACGTCTCCCGCATCGTGCGGCTCAAGACTTATTTCGGCGCCGATCCCGATACCATCCGGTCCAATCTGCTTCTAAACGGCGGCACGATTCCGAAAAAGGTGCTCGAGCAGATGCTGCAGGCACCCACGGCGGACGAGGTCCTCTCCTTGTTCTATACCACCCCGGCCGGCCGGCAGCTGCCCCACGAGCATCGGGCTTTTGTCCATGACCTTTATCACCGCGTTCCCTATTTCAATGCCCGGCACGACATGCATTTTTCCATCCATCCGATGGTCGTGCTGGTTTCCTATATTCTCATCACCGAGGTGGAGCTCGACGACATCATCAACGTCATCGAAGGGATCCGCTACGGTTTGTCCCCGGAAGAGATCAAACCCATGCTGGTTCTCGTTTAACAATAGGAGGTGATCCCGTGGCTGTAGCCAAAATGAAGCTCGTCAGCATCATAGGCCATATGAACAGTCTGGACGCCGTCGTCCGCGTATGCGGAAGCAGCGGTGTTTTTCAGCCGGACGACGCGCTGTCCTTTTTCTCGGACACCTCCGGCTTTGCCGCCATCAAGGAAGACAATCCGTACGCCGATCCTCTCAGCCGTCTCGAAGCGGCTGTCGGACGGGCGGGCGGCGCTCTCAGCCTGACTGATCTGCCCGAAACCCTGTCGGATCCGGAATTGGCCGATTACGTCCAGGACTTTGCCTCGCACGTATCCGCCCTGTCCCGGCAGCGGGCGGATCTTGCCGCCAGGCAGGAGTCGCTTTCCAAGGATCTCGAACAGTTCGAGCATTTCAAGGGACTGGATATCGAACTCGAGGACATCCTCTCCTGCAAAACGATCAAGGTCCGGTTCGGCCGCCTGCCCAAAGAGAGCTTCGACAAGCTCAAATCCTACAACGACAATCCCTACGTCCTCTTCTTCCCCGGCGTCACCGACGCGGAATACTACTGGGGCGTGTATTTTGCCCCCATGGAAGAGGCTTCGGAGGTCGACCGCATCTTCTCAAGCCTCTATTTCGAACGGCTGCGCATCCCCTCCGCGATCGGCACGCCGGACGAGATCGTCGAGAACCTGAAAAAGGAACTCGCGCAGGTCGAACAGGACGCGGCGGCGGTTCAAAAACAGATCGCCGATTACTGGCAGGCCGAGGCCCCGCGCTGCATGCAGATCTACAGCCAGCTCAAGGAACTGGATTATTATTTCAGCGTGCGGCGCTATGCGGCCCGGTACAACGACAAATTCATCCTGGCCGGCTGGCTTCCTGCCCGGGAGGCCAAGGCCATGCGTACCGCGCTCGATCGGGTGGACGGCATCGAATATTCCTTTGAACAGCCGAATTCGGATACTCATCATGTGCCCCCGGTCAAGCTGCGAAACTGCCGCCTGTTCCGTCCCTTCGAATTTTTCGTGGACATGTACGGCCTGCCCCGCTACAACGAAATCGACCCGACCGCTTTTGTCGCCATCACCTACACCATCCTGTTCGGCGTCATGTTCGGCGATCTCGGTCAGGGCATCTGCGTGGCCATTATCGGCTGGCTGATGTGGAAATACAAAAAAATGGCGGTCGGCCGCATCCTCATCCCCTGCGGCATCTCTTCGGCCGTGTTCGGCCTCGTGTTCGGCTCGGTGTTCGGCTTCGAGCATGTGCTCGATCCCCTCTACCACACCCTGTTCGGCCTAGAGGAAAAGCCGATCGAGGTCATGAACCCCTCCATGACGGTCAACATCATTCTGGGCGCGGTCTTAATCGGCCTGCTCCTCATCATGGTAGCCATGGCGCTCAACATCTACTCCAGTCTCCGGCGCCGGGACTATGAATCCGGGGTGTTCGGGGCGAACGGCATCGCAGGCCTCGTGTTTTACGCCTCTCTCGTAGCCGGACTCGGCGGGCAGTTTATCGGCCTGCACCTGCTCAGCGTGCCCTACGTTCTGCTGCTGATCGTCCTGCCTCTGCTCCTCATCTTCCTGAGGGAACCGCTCGGCCGCCTGATGGCCCGCGATCCCGACTGGAAGCCGGAAAAGTGGGGCGAATACATCCTGCAGAATGTCTTTGAACTGTTCGAGATCATGCTGTCGTATCTCTCGAACACCATGTCCTTCCTGCGGGTGGGCGCTTTTGTCCTGGTGCACGCGGGCATGATGATGGCAGTCTTCGCCATTGCGGGCATGTTCCACGCCTTCGGCTACACCGTCGCCGTCATCATCGGCAACGCTCTGGTCATGGTCATGGAAGCCCTGCTCGTCGCCATCCAGGTCATGCGTCTCGAATTCTATGAGATGTTCAGCCGGTATTACAACGGCGACGGCCGGTCCTTCAAACCCCTGTCCCTGTCCGCAGACACAAAATCCGGGAAATGATCCGGATGCCCATATACACCATGCCTGTCAACAATAAGGAGGAATTGTCATGAATCCCATGCTGTTTCTGATTCCGATCACGCTGCTGGCTCTGTCCGTCGCCGTCTCGATCATCCTGGTGAAAAAGGGCAAGACGCCCCGCCGCGCCATGGCCATTCATTTTCTCTCCCTGGCCGTCATCCTCGCGGTCTGCGTCATGCTGCCCTTCGGCGCCGCAGCCGCTCCGGCTGACAATGCCGCCGACGGTACCGCCCCCACCGAACAGGCGGCCGATACCGGTTTTGCGGCAGGCATGATGAATCTCGGCAAATACCTCGGCGCCGGCCTCGCCGTCGGTCTCGCGGGAATCGGCGGCGGCATCGCGGTTGCGGCGGGCGCTCCGGCCGCGATCGGCGCCACGGCGGAAGATCCCAAGTCCTTTGGTAAATCCATCATCTTCGTGGCTTTGGGCGAAGGCTTCGGCCTCTACGGCCTGCTGATCGCCATCCTCTGCCTGATGATGTGACCAGACCCTCTCCATTACGGTCAATCAACGTTTATTTGGTCTGGTCTCCACCAATATCCTTCGGATATTTGACCGCGTGATCTCCATATATTTGTAAACCAACGTATCTTTAGTCTGGCTGGATTCTCCCCGGACCACCATGCTCATTGAGCTTTGCTCCAACAGATCCCACAAATTTCCGGAAGGAGGCGTTCCGCCGTGCGGTTTTATCTCATCAGCGACAACAACGATACACGGCTTGGGATGCGCCTGGCCGGCATCGAGGGTGTGGTCGTCCACGAACCCGATGAAGTCAACAAAGCGCTGTCCCACGCCATGGAGCAGGAGGACATCGCCGTGATCCTGATGACCGAACAGCTCGTCAAGCTCTGCGGCCCTCTTGTGGACGATCTCAAGCTCCACCGCGCCCGTCCCCTGATTGTGGAAATCCCCGATCGGCACGGCGGCGGCCGTGCCAAGGATTCCATCACCCGTTATGTGCGGGAGGCCATCGGCATCAAGATCTGATTCCTCATCTGCCCACAGAAAGGCGTGAAATATATGGCGAACAGCGATGAAAAAATCAGTAAATTTGTGCAGGCTATCACCCAGTATGCGCAGGAGCAGCGGGATAAAATCCATCGTGAGGTGGAGGATTTCAAATCCGAACGCCTCCAGAACGCCGAACAGGAAGTCCTGCGGGATTCCTACCAGCTCATCCAGAAGGAACGGGTCGAGCTGCGCAATCAGATGAGCCGTGAGATGTCTCGCCGGGATCTCGAGGCCCGCAAGGAGCTGCTGGCGATGCGCCGCGACATGATGGAGCAGGTTTTCGCCGATGCGGAAGCCGCGCTGGCCGCCTATGTGGGGACCCCCGCCTATGCCGAGAGCCTCAAAACATCCCTTGCCGGTCTTGTCGATGTGCTGCCGGCCGAAGGGACAGTTTTTGAAATCGCCCGCCGGGACGAGGCGCTGCTCGATTCGCTGCGTCCTCTCTGTCCGGCCGGGGCCTCCTTCGCCCTCGCGGACGATATCCGCCTCGGAGGCCTGCGCGGGATCAACGCCGGAGCGGGTCTGGTCGCCGACGACACCCTCGATACCCGCCTCGATAGTCAGCGGGAGTGGTTCACCACCCACTCGGGACTCACGGTCGGCTGACTTTTCGGGTGAAATTCGGTCCGGTTTTGTGCTGCGGCATCGATCGATATTTATGGAATCCCCCCCATTTCCTTTTGTTCCTCGCGGTGGGAGTGCCCCCCGCCCTAAAAACTCCTCCGGAGTTTTTCATCCCCCCATTAAGGAATATATCCTTTTGTTCCTTTTGTAGAAAGGCGTGATCCTGCATGAGCAACACCATATATGGCATCAACGGCCCCGTCGTCACCCTGCTCGGGGCCTCCGACCTCTCGATGATGGACATGGTGCTGGTGGGCGAGGACCGGCTGGTGGGCGAGGTCATCGGCATCAACGACCGGCAGACCACCATCCAGGTCTATGAAAACACCACCGGCCTGCATACCGGGGAGCCCGTGCATTCAACGGACGGCCCGCTGTGCGCCACCCTCGGCCCCGGGATCCTTTCGAATATTTTTGACGGCATCGAACGGCCCCTGGGGGCGATCGCCGAAAAATCCGGCGACTTCATCAGCCGGGGCGTGTCGGTGTCCGCTCTCGACGAGGAAAAGACCTGGGACGTCACGGTGACAGTGAAGCCGGGGGACCATCTTACAGGCGGCGCCATTTACGCCACCTGCCCTGAAACGCCTATCATCACCCATAAATGCATGGTTCCGCCGCATCTTTCCGGCGAGGTGACCGAGGTCAGGCCGGACGGCTCCTATCGGGTCCGGGACACGGTTGTCGTCCTCAAAGACGACAAAGGCGCCCTCCACGAGCTTTCCCTCTGTCATCCGTGGCCCATCCGGATTCCCCGCCCGATCGGCAGCCGCCTTTACGCCGACCGCCCCCTCATCACAGGCCAGCGGGTCATCGACACCCTCTTCCCCGTAGCGAAGGGCGGCACCGCCGCCATCCCGGGCGGATTCGGCACCGGCAAGACCATGACGCAGCACCAGCTCGCAAAATGGTGCGACGCCGATATCATCGTCTACGTCGGCTGCGGCGAACGGGGCAACGAAATGTCCCAGGTGCTGGAAGAATTCTCCGGCCTGATCGATCCCAAATCTGGCCGGCCCATGACCGACCGCACCACCCTCATCGCCAATACCTCCAACATGCCGGTCGCCGCCCGCGAGGCGTCGATTTATACCGGTATCACCCTCGCGGAATATTACCGCGATATGGGTTACCACGTGGCCATTATGGCCGACTCCACCTCCCGCTGGGCCGAGGCGCTCCGTGAAATCTCCGGCCGCCTTGAAGAAATGCCCGCCGAAGAGGGCTTTCCCGCTTATCTGCCCTCCCGTCTCTCGGAATTCTACGAGCGGGCCGGCATGGTCAAAACCCTGTCCGGGACAGAAGGCAGCGTCACCATTATCGGCGCCGTTTCCCCGCAGGGCAGCGATTTCTCCGAACCGGTCACCCAGAACACCAAGCGTTTCACCCGCTGCTTCTGGGCGCTGGACAAATCGCTGGCTTACGCCCGCCATTATCCGGCCATAAACTGGACCCAGAGCTACAGCGAATATCTGGGCGATCTCGCCGGCTGGTACACGAAAAACGTCGGTGAGGATTTTCTGGCCTGCCGCGGCCAGATCGCGCAGCTGCTTCAGGAGGAAAGCAGCCTGATGGAGATCGTCAAGCTGATCGGCGCCGACGTTCTGCCCGACGACCAAAAGCTGATCATCGAAATCGCCCGGGTCATTCGGGTCGGCTTCCTCCAGCAGAACGCCTACCACAAGGACGACACCTATGTCCCCCTCGGCAAGCAGCTCGGCATGATGAAGGTGATCCTGCATCTGTATTTGTCCGCGCGCGCGCTGGTCGCCGCGCAGATCCCGCTGTCGGCTATTCTGGCGACCGGGCTGTTCGACAAGGCCGCCCGCATCAAATACGATGTTCCGAACGACCGCCCCGAGATGCTGGATGCGTATATCGAGGATATCGACGGAACTCTCTCTGACCTGCGCGCCTCCCGGCCCGCGTAATCCCGGGACCGGCGTATACGCGGGAGTCGAACGCCAACAAGGCCGCCCTATCGACACCCGGCCAGGAGCGAAACGTTCCGTCCTTCCCGTTATAACGCCCTTTGGCGGCATGTCCATTCGAAAGGATGAAGCCTATGATCATCGATTATATCGGCGTTAAGGAGATCAACGGGTCCCTGATCACCCTCGACGGCATTCAGGACGCGACCTTTGAAGAGACCGTCACCATCCGTTTGGAAAACGGCACCGAACGCTCCGGCCGTATCGTAGAGATGGAGGGCGACCGGGTGGTCATTCAGGTGTTTGAAGGCACCAACGGCCTTTCCCTGACCAATACCCGCACCCGTCTGCAGGGCCGGCCGGTGGAAATGCCCCTCTCGCCCGAGCTGCTTGGCCGGATTTTCGACGGCGCGGGCCGGCCGGCCGACGGTCTCGGGGACATCTTCCCCGTTGTACGGCGGGATATCAACGGCACCGCCATCAACCCGGTCTCCCGGGTCTACCCCCGCAACTACATCGAGACCGGCATCTCCTCCATCGACTGCATGGCCACCCTGATCCGGGGCCAGAAGCTGCCGATTTTCTCCGGCTCCGGCATGCGGCACAATGAACTCGCCGCCCAGATCGCCCGTCAGGCCAAAATCGCGGACGAATACGGCGCTGATTTCGCCATCGTGTTCGCCGCCATGGGCGTGACCAACGATGTGGCTGACTACTTCCGCCGTTCCTTTGAGGACAGCGGCGTGCTCGGCCGGGTGGCGATGTTTTTAAACTTGTCCAGCGATCCCATCATCGAACGGATCCTCACCCCCCGCTGCGCCCTGACCGCGGCGGAGTATCTGGCGTTCGATCTCAACATGCATATTCTCGTCATCCTCACCGACATGACCGCCTATGCCGAGGCCCTGCGGGAGTTTTCCGCTTCCAAGGGCGAAATCCCCGGGCGGAAGGGCTATCCCGGTTATCTGTATTCCGACCTCGCGTCGATCTATGAACGGGCCGGGATGATCAAGGGCAGCACCGGTTCGGTCACCCAGATCCCGATCCTCACCATGCCCAACGACGATATTACCCATCCCGTGCCCGATCTGACCGGCTATATCACCGAGGGCCAGATCGTGCTCGACCGCAGCTTGGACAACAGCGGGGTGTATCCCCCGGTGTCAGTGCTTCCCTCCCTGTCCCGCCTGATGAAGGACGGCATCGGCGAAGGCTTCACCCGGGCCGATCACGCCGCGGTCTCCAACCAGCTGTTCGCCTGCTATAACAAGGTGCAGGAGGCCCGCTCCCTCGCGTCGGTCATCGGTGAGGAGGAACTCTCCCCCACGGATAAACAGCTGCTGGCTTTCGGCCGGATGTTCGATGAGCAGTATATCAACCAGGGGGCGGACCAAAACCGCTCTATCGATCAAACGCTGGATCTCGGCTGGCGTCTTCTCTCCACCCTTCCCCGTGAGGAACTCGACCGGGTGGACAGCGAGACACTCGACCGGTATTACCGCCCCGAGCCGGCCTCCGTCGGCAGACCAGCCGACGCCGATACGCCCGCCGACGATCACGAATAGTGCTGCATTTCAACCGTTAAGGAGGTGCCCGCGCCATGGCCGAACAGGTTTTTCCAACCAAAGGCAACCTGATCAACACCAAAAAGTCCCTGGCGCTGGCCAAGGTGGGTTTTGAACTGTTGGACCGCAAGCGGAACATCATCGTGCGGGAAATGATGACCCTCATTGATCGTGCTTCCGCCATCCAGACCCGCATCGACTCCACTTACGCCGAAGCTTATCTTGCTCTGCAGCGTGCGAACGTGGCCCACGGCATCTGCGACGATATCGCGGAGTCCGTGCCGGTCGAGGACGGCCTCTCCCTCTCTTCCCGCAGCGTCATGGGGGTGGAGATTCCGATGGTCCAGCTCGACGCCGAGCCCGTCGAGCTGTCCTACGGCTTCATGAATTCCAGCGCTCTTATCGATGAGGCCTACATCCGGTTTGACCAGGTGAAAAAGCTCACGGCGGAACTGGCCGAGGTCGAAAACAGCGTCTATCGGCTGGCAACCGCCGTCGGTAAAACCCAAAAGCGGGCCAATGCCCTGAAAAACATCATCCTCCCCCGCCTCGTTTCCACGGTCAAGTACATCACCGATTCCCTGGAAGAAAAGGAACGGGAGGATTTTTCCCGGCTCAAGGTGATCAAAGCGCAGAAGAAAGCGGAACAAAAAGCCGATGAAAAACTTCATTGAATGTAATCCCAACAGCCGGCCTCTTTAAAGAGGCCGGCTGTTGGGATTTCAGGCGATTCCGGAATATCAAGGCGTCCCTTCCATATTCCGGAAAAGATATCGGAGGTTTTGCACTCTTTTACGAATCCGCATGCTATTCTTTGCAAATTCCTGTTAGGACATATAATTTTCGACTTTTTACTTGCAATTGTTCAATTTATGCCGTATTATAAGCTAGTTGAAACAAAAGATCCTCTTTTGCATCGGAAAAACGTTCAATTCTCGAAAAGGAGCCGATCCTTTATGGAAACCGCATTATCCCGCAAGCAATTCGATATTCTCACGTTTCTCGAACGGCTGCCGCAGGAAATCGTTTCTCAGCGCGAAATCGCTGAAGCGACCGGCATGTCCGTCGGCTCGGTCAACCGCATCCTCGTTCAACTGCGCGAACTGGGATACCTGGACCGGAACCTCTTGACGCCGGAAGGCCGAACGGCACTCGAACCTTACCGTGTGAAACGGGCCGTCTTCATCGCGGCTGGTTTCGGATCCCGACTTGTGCCCATTACCCTCAATACGCCCAAACCTCTCGTCCGCGTCCATGGCACCCGGATGATTGACACACTTCTCGATGCCGTTCTTGACGCCGGAATCGAGGAAATTTATATCGTCCGCGGCTATTTAGGCGAACAGTTCGATCAGCTGCTGTATAAATATCCCATGATCCAATTTATCGAAAACCCGCTCTATAATGAGGCGAACAATATCTCGTCTGCCATGTGCGTCCGCTATCTCCTCCAGAATGCCTATGTGCTGGAAGCCGATTTGGTTTTGTATAACCCCGCCCTGATTACAAAGTATCAGTATATCTCCAACTATTTGGGGGTGCCGGTCAATAAAACCGACGACTGGTGCTTTGAAACCAAAGGCAATATGATCACAAAAGTACGGGTCGGCGGCCTCCATTGCTACCACATGTTCGGCATCTCGTATTGGAATGCCAAAGACGGCGCCCGCCTTGCGGAGGATATCAAATCGGTGTACGACATGCCCGGAGGCAAGGAACGCTACTGGGATCAGGTCGCTTTGGAATATCATCTCCCCCATTATCAGGTGGAAGTCCGGCCGTGCACATTCGACGACATCATCGAAATCGATTCGTATGCCGATCTGCAGAAGCTGGACAGCGCTTACCGAACACAAGGGGTGAAAAAATGAAAAAAATTGTCGCCGCGCTGGTTCTTGTCACGCTGGCCCTCACGCTGCTGGCCAGCGTCACCGCCAAGGACAGCATCGTCATCTGCTCGTCGGCCGAACAATTCCGCAACGATGCCCTGCAGGAACAGCTGTCCGCCCGTTTTCCGCAGTATAACATCGTGGTAATGTACATGCCCACCGGCAAGGCCGCCACCAAAATCATGACCGAGGGGACCCACACCGAGGTAGACATGCTGGTGGGGCTCGAAAGCAGTTATTTGAGCAAAATCCAGGACAACCTGGCGGACATTGCGGGATACAGCCGGATCCCTTATATGGAAGGGCTGAAACCCGAGGATAATCACAACCGCTGGGTCACCTGGGAGAGACAAGCCGGAGCCATCGTCGTCAACACCGACATCCTCGCGCAGAAGGGACTCCCGGAGCCCGCCTCATACGCCGATCTCCTGAAAAGCGAGTACAAAGGGCTCGTCGCGATGCCCGACCCCAAAACCAGCGGAACCGGCTATTTCTTCTATAAAAACTGGATCAACACGCAGGACGATGCCGGAGCGCTCGCCTATGTCGACAATCTGTACGGCAATTTAAAGCAGTTCACCGAGTCCGGTTCCGGCCCCATCAAGCTCCTGATCCAAGGAGAAACCGCGGTGGGTCTAGCCTTGACATTTCAGGCCGTCAACGAAATCAACAAGGGTATGCCATTTAAAATCCTGTTTCCGGAAGACGGCTCCCCGTATTCCCTGACCGGCACGGCCCTTATCGAAGGCAAACAGCAGAAGAAGGGCGTGCAGGAGGTCTTCGATTTTATCATCAATGAGTTCATCGTGTACGACAAAGAAAACTTTTCCCCTGAAGGCATCATGGAGGGGCAGGTCAACAACATCCCCAACTATCCCCAGAATATTCCATACGCCGACATGACCGGCATCGGCGACATCGCGGAAAAGGAGAGATTATTGGCCTTATGGAAATATTGACACCAAAACTGTCCGTCAAGGACCTCTGCAAAAGCTATGACCAGAAAACCGTGCTTGATCACGTCAGCTTTGATCTGATGGAGGGGGAATTCCTCTCCATTCTGGGGCCCAGCGGCTGCGGCAAAACTACCCTGGTGCGCATCCTGATCGGGCTGGAAAAGGCCGACAGCGGCGAAATTCTCAAGGGCGGACAGGACATCTCCTCGCTGCCCAGCTTCGAACGCGGCATGGGCATCGTTTTTCAAAACTATGCCCTCTTTCCCAATATGACCGTCCAGCAAAACGTCGAATATGCGCTCACGCTGCACAAAGAAACCAAGGGCACGGCGCGCCAGACCGCTCTGCGGATTCTCGAACAGGTCGGCCTGACCGATCAGCTTAAGAAGAAGCCGCATCAGCTCTCCGGCGGCCAGCAGCAGCGGGTGGCTATCGCCCGCACCCTGGCGATGAATCCCGACATCATCCTGCTGGATGAACCGATTTCCGCGCTGGACGTGACCAACCGCGAAATCATGAAAAGCGAGCTCAAATCCATCCAAAAAACCTTCAACGCCACCATGCTGTTCATCACGCACGACCAGGAGGAAGCTTTCTTCTTAAGCGACCGTATCATGGTCATGAGCGAAGGCCGCATCGAGCAGATGGACACTCCGCACGAGATCTATACCCACCCGGCCAACACCTACATCCGCGACTTTGTCGTGACCCAGCTGGATAAAAAATACACCGATCTGGTGAGATATACAGGACGGGATTGCGATGAGAAATAGAACCTTCCACGCGGTGAAATATCTGTTGGGCGCGTATCTGCTGCTCACGGTCATTCTGCCGCTGATCATGCTTTTCAGCAACATCCGCGGGGAAAATGTGCAGGGAGTGTTTCACTCCCCGCAGTTTGTCCCCATGCTGACGAACTCGTTTTTGACCACCGTGATGGCCACTGTCATTTCGGTGACGATTTCCTTCCTGCTCGCCTGGATCATCAACCGGTCCCGCATCCGGTTCAAATCCGTGTTCATCGTCCTGTTCACCATTCCCATGCTCATCCCCAGCATTTCACACGGCATGGGTCTGGTGCTCCTGTTTGGTGACAACGGCATCGTGACGAACCTTCTGCATCTGAATATCGGCCTGTATGGCTATGTAGGGATCGTCATGGGTTCGGTGCTCTATTCCTTCCCCGTGTCCTTCCTGATGCTCAACGACGCCTTTCAGTACGAGGATTTCACGACCTATGAGGCGGCCGGAGTTCTCGGGCTGTCCAAATGGCGGCAGTTTTGCACCATTACCCTGCCCTCCATGCGCCGCCCCCTGCTTTCCGCTGTTTTGGCGGTGTTCACCATGGTGTTTACGGATTACGGCGTCCCCCTGATGACGGGCGGCAAAGCCATGACGCTGCCGGTGTACATGTACCGTGAGGTCATCGGCATGATGAACTTTCCGAACGGTGCCGTCGTCGGCGTGATCCTGCTCGCTCCCGCCGTCATCGCGTTCCTGCTGGATCTCCGGAAAAGCGATGCCGCTTCGGGCAGCACCGTCGTAAAATCCTTTCAAATTCAAAAGAATACCAAACGGGACGTTCTCGCCTATATTTTCTGCGGCGTCTTCCTGTTTTTAATCTGTCTGCCGATCCTGGCGTTCGTCTGCCTGAGTTTCGTCAAACAGTACCCCATCGACATGTCCTTCTCCCTGGCCAATATACGCAAGCTGCTGTCCAGCGGCATCGGCCTCTACGCGATCAATTCCCTGGCGATCGCGTTGCTGACGGCACTCGTGGGCACCTGCCTCTCGTATTTTTCGGCCTATGCCACCTCCCGTTTTCAGAAAACGCCGTCCAATAAGACCCTGCATTTCATCAGCATGCTGTCCCTGGCCATTCCGGGTTTGGTGCTGGGGCTCTCCTTTGCCCTGACTTTCAAAACCCTGCCGATTTATTCCACGATCTTCATCCTGGTGCTCGTCAACATCGTTCATTTCTTCTCCTCGCCGTATCTGCTGGCCTACAATTCCCTGTCGAAATTCAATCCCAACCTGGAGGATGTCTCCTCGACGCTTGGAATCAGCCGGCTGCGGATGCTGTTTTCGGTGTACATTCCCTCCACCACGGCGACGATCGTGGAAATGTACAGCTATTATTTCGTCAATGCAATGATCACCATCTCGGCGGTATCCTTCCTGGTCAATTTCCGCACCATGCCGCTGGCGCTGATGATCCCGCAGCTCGAATCCCAGTCCTTCATCGAAGGCACTGCGCTGGTTTCCTTGATGATCCTGGCCATCAACCTTGTCGAAAAAGCGGTCGTATTTTTCATCAAACGCTGGAATCTCAAACGGGAAACCGCATAAGAAACCCCCGGCCCTCTGGAAAGAGAGCCGGGGGTTTTCGTTGAAGTTTTACTCCACCGTGACGCTTTTGGCCAGGTTGCGGGGTTTGTCGATGTCGCATTTGCGCGCCAAGGCGATGTAATAGCCCAGCAGCTGCATGGGCACCACCTCCAGGGAGGGCATGAGCAGATCGTTGGTTTTCGGGATGTAGATAATGTGGTCCGCTTCATCCGTGACATCCCGGTTGTCGTCGGTGGTCACGAGCAGCACCTCAGCGCCCCTGGCCCGGACCTCCTTGACATTGGACAAGGTTTTTTCGATCAGTTTGTCGGTACAGGCGAGAGCCACAACGAAAGTACCCTCTTCGATCAGAGAAATCGTCCCATGTTTGAGCTCGCCGGCCGCATAGGCCTCTGAGTGGATATAGCTGATCTCCTTGAGCTTGAGGGAGGCCTCCAGCGCGACCGCGTAATCGAGGTTCCGGCCGATGAAATACGCATGCTCAAGATAGGCATACCGCTGGGCCAGCTGCTCGATTTCAGACGCCTGCCGCAGAATGCCCGCCACCATATCCGGCAGCCGGACCAGAGCGCTGAGCAGCCGCCTCAGATCCCGGTCGTCGATATGCCCGAGCTTTTCGGCTATGTAAAACGCGATGAGATAGAGCATGGTCAGCTGAGTCGAGTACGCCTTGGTCGTGGCGACCGAGATCTCCGGCCCGGCCCAGGTGTAGAGCACGTCGTCGCTCTCCGAGGCAATCGAGCTGCCCACCACGTTGACGATGGACAGCACCCGGGCCCCCCGGCGTTTTGCCTCCCGCAGAGCGGCGAGGGTGTCCGCCGTTTCACCCGACTGGCTGATGATGAGCACCAGCGTTTTCTCGTCGAGAATCGGGTCCCGGTACCGGAACTCCGACGCGAGATCCACCTCGACCGGGATGCGGGTCAGCTTTTCGAGCACATATTTGCCTACCACGCCCGCGTGATACGCCGAGCCGCAGGCCACGATATACAGCCGATTGATTTTTTTGAGCTGCGCGGCGGTCAGGGAGATGCCGTCCAGCACGATCCGCCCGTCGGCGCTGATGCGGGGAGAGATGGTCGCGGAAAGCGCCTGGGGCTGCTCCATGATCTCCTTGATCATGAAATGGGGATACCCGCCCTTTTCGGCGCTGGACACGTCCCAGGTGATCTGCATTTCCACCTTCTGGACCGTGTGTCCGGCCCCGTCGAATACCGTCACGCCGTCTCGTTTCAGTACTGCCGTCTCCCCGTCCGCCAGCTGCAGAAAACGGCGGGTATGGGAGAGCACGGCGGGCACGTCGGAGGCGATGAAGTGGCCTTCCTCGGCCAGACCGATCACCAGGGGACTGGACCGCCTGACCGCGATCATCTCGTCCGGATGCTCCGAACACAGGACCCCCAGGGCATAGGACCCCTCCAGCCGGGCAGCCGCCGCCCGCACCGCCGCCAGGAAATCGCCGGTATAGGCCTTTTCGATCAGATGGGCGATCACTTCGGTATCCGTCTCGGATAAAAAGGGGACGCCCTCCTCCTGCAGTTCCTTTTTCAGCGCCGCATAGTTTTCGATGATGCCGTTGTGCACCACGGCAAACCGGCCGCTGGCGCTGCGATGGGGATGAGAGTTTTCGTCGCTGGGCTTGCCGTGCGTTGCCCAGCGGGTATGGCCGATGCCCACCGTCTCAGGCAGATCCGCTCCGTCCCGGATCCGCTCCCGCAGGACGCCGAGACGCCCCTTCGCTTTATGGATCACCACGCCCGCGTCCCCCACCAGCGCGATGCCGGCCGAGTCGTAGCCGCGGTATTCGAGCTTGGCCAGCCCCTCCAGCAATAGGGGGGCGGCCGGTTTACAGCCGATGAATCCCACAATTCCACACATAGGATCTCTGCTCCTTATTCTGGGAGAGGGCCCCACAGCCCGTCTCCTCCGGTAGTGGTCGCTGCCTTTCCCACAAGGCTCCGACGCTTTATTTTATCGCAGCAGCTCTGCATAATCAAGCGTTTTTTGCATTTCTCACGTGGAGTTTTGCTCATCACGGCGGTTTTGGGGTCGAATTTTGTCATTTCTACGGCTTTTTCGGAAAAGACATGTCGATCATCGCTTGTTTGACGATCTATGTACGCCTTCCAAAAACCCTCTTGCTTTTTTGCGATCCGGGTGGTATACTAATCCATATATTTTCAACGCAATGACGGAGAAAGTAGGCCGATCCCTGCCGCTGCAGAGAGGGACGTCACCGGCTGCAAGCGTCCCGCGGTCAGAATCAGCTGAAGTTCGCTCCCGAGCGGCGGCGCCGAACCCCCGCATCCGATACGGATCGCCGAATGGGGACAGTAAGTGCCGACGGATGGCCCCGATATCGGCCGCAGAGTGCCCGCGCTTTCCGCGCGGGAAATCGGGTGGTACCACGGAGACTGTCGCCTTCGTCCCTTTTGGGGACGGAGGCGTTTTTCTTTTTGCCATCCCCTACCCTTTGAATGAAAGGACTGGTCAATCAATGAAAGAAAAGCTGCAGGCCCTCAGAGAACAGGCACTGGGCGAGCTTAGTTCCCTCCACGCCTTGAAAGATTTGGAGGATTTCCGCGTCCGCTACATGGGCAAAAAGGGGGAGCTCACCGGCCTTCTGCGGGGTATGGGCGCCCTGCCGGCCGAGGAGCGGCCTGCCATGGGGCAGCTCGTCAATGAACTGCGCGCCCGTCTGGAATCCGCGGTGGAGGAACGCGCCTCCGCTATCCGCGCCGCCCTGCAGGAAAAACGGCTGCGGGACGAGACAATCGACGTCACCCTGCCCGGCAAAAAATTGCCGGCCGGGGGGCTGCATCCCCTCAATCTGGTGCTGAACGATCTCGTGCATATTTTTCAGTCCATGGGCTTCGACGTGGTGGACGGCCCCGAGGTGGAGACCGAGCATTATTGCTTTGAGGCGCTCAACCTCCCCAAAGATCACCCCGCCCGGGATATGCAGGACACCTTTTATCTCGCGGAAAACCTCCTGCTGCGCAGCCAGACCTCCGCGGCCCAGATCCGGGTCATGGAACAGCGGCAGCCCCCTATCCGCATAATCTGCCCCGGCCGCGTTTTCCGCGCCGACGAGGTGGATGCCACGCACTCTCCGGTGTTCCATCAGGTGGAAGGACTGGTCGTGGACAAGGGCATCACCCTGTGTGATCTCAAGGGGGTCCTCGAAGAATTCGCCCACGAAATTTATGGGCCCGAAACCAAAATCCGGTTCCGTCCCTCCTTCTTCCCCTTCACTGAGCCGAGCGTCGAGGTCGACGTTTCCTGTTCCGCCTGCGGCGGCCAGGGCTGCCGCGTGTGCAAGGGGGAAGGCTGGATCGAAATTCTCGGCGCGGGCATGGTCCATCCGAACGTCCTCTCCGGCTGCGGAATCGATCCGGAGATTTACTCCGGCTTCGCCTTCGGCATCGGTCTGGACCGTCTGACCACCACCCGGCACAAAATCAGCGACATCCGGCTTCTGTTCGAGAACGACGTCCGCTTCCTCGAGCAGTTCGGCTGACATTCCGGGAAAGCGGCGTCCGGAAATAGAGGACGCCGCGGCTCCGTTCCCACTTACCACGAAAGGATGAATCTCAATGAAAATATCGCTGAATTGGCTGCGCCGCTATGTCGATATCCCGGTATCGGTGGAAGAGCTCTGCGACCGGATGATCATGGCGGGTTTTGAAGTGGAGGGGGTCGAAAACCTCTCCGAAACCATGGATAACGTGGTG
The DNA here is from genome assembly GCA_902492895.1 of uncultured Oscillospiraceae bacterium. Taxonomy (GTDB): domain Bacteria; phylum Bacillota; class Clostridia; order Oscillospirales; family Acutalibacteraceae; genus UMGS1623. The sequence goes on from CABUNG010000027.1 coordinate 20,744, forward strand.
GCCGCCCGCATCCTCCGCCTGCAGAAGCATCCCGACGCCGACAAGCTCCAGCTCTGTGAAATGGACGTGGGCGCCGGCGAGCCCATCCAGATCATCACCGGCGCCACAAACGTCTTCGAAGGGGCACTGGTGCCGGCCGCCCTGCACGATTCCCGCCTGCCGAACGGTACCCATATCAAGCGGGGCCGGCTGCGCGGCCTGCCCTCTGAAGGCATGCTGTGTTCGGGCGGCGAACTCTGTCTCAAAGAGGCCGACTATCCCGGCGCCGAGGTGGACGGCATCCTGATCCTGCGCGAGGACGCCGCGCCCGGAACCGATATGCGGGACATTCTGGGGCTGAACGATGTGGTCATCGATTTCAAAATCACCGCCAACCGTCCCGACTGCCAGAGCGTTCTGGGCGTGGCCCGGGAGGTTTCGGTGGCCCTGCGCACGCCTTTCCATCCTCCGGTACCGTCCTACATCGCCAAGGGCGGAGACGTGCGGGAGCATATTGCCATCACCGTCGAGGATTATGATCTCTGTCCCCGCTATCTCGGCCGGGTGGTGAAAAATCTGCGGATCGCCCCCTCTCCGAAATGGATGCAGGAATCCCTCCGGGCGGCCGGCATGCGCCCCATCAACAACATCGTCGACATCACGAACTTCGTCATGCTGGAAACCGGCCAGCCCATGCATGCGTTTGACCTCCGGGATGTCCGCGGCGCGCAGATCATCGTCCGCCGCGCCCATCCGGGCGAACAGATCACAACGCTGGACGGACGGGACCACACCCTGACCCCTGACATGCTCGTCATCGCCGACGCCGAAGCCCCCTCCTGCCTCGCGGGCATCATGGGCGGACTCGACAGCGAAATCAAGGACGATACCCGCGATTTGTTCCTCGAATGCGCCAAATTCCGCCGGGACAGCGTCCGCCGCACGGCCCGTGCGCTCGGCATCCGCACCGAATCCTCCGCCCGGTTTGAAAAGGGTGTGGACATCCTGGGCGTGGAATACGCCATGGAACGGGCGCTCCAGCTCATCGACGAGCTGGATGCCGGCGACATTATTGACGGTGCCATCGACCGCCATCAGGGACTGCCCGAGGATCGAGTCCTCACCGTTCCCGCCTCCCGTATCACCGAGCTGCTGGGCGTGGACGTTCCCGAAGAGACCATGGCCGATATCCTCTGCCGCCTGTCTATCCAAACCACCCTGCAGAACCATATCCTCACCTGCCGCGTGCCTTCCTTCCGGGACGACGTGGAAGGCCGCGCCGATCTGGCCGAAGAGGTCATGCGGGTCTACGGCTACGATCACATCGTTTCCACTCCCATGAGGGGCGCGGTTACGAGAGGGATCAAGCTGCCCCATCTGCGGAACGCGGATACCCTGAGGGCCGCCCTGGCTGCCCAGGGACTCCGGGAAATCACCACCTACTCGTTCATCAGCTCCAAAGCGCCCGATCTGCTCTCTCTCCCGGAAAACGATCCCCGCCGCAGCGCCATTTCCCTGCTCAATCCCTTGGGAGAAGAGTATTCCACCCTGCGCACCCAGCTCATCACCAGCATGCTCTCCGTGCTGTCCACCAACAAAAACCGCAAGAATCCAAAAGCACGGCTGTTTGAAGTCAGTAAGACGTTCGTTCCGAAAGCCCTTCCTCTGACCGAGCAGCCCGACGAAGTCCCCACTCTCTGCATCGGCCTCTATGGGCCGGAGGAGGACTTCTTCACCCTCAAGGGCATACTGGAGTCCCTGTTTGCCCGCTTCGGCGCGGAGGCCGACTTCACCCGCAGCCGGGAACCCTATCTCCATCCCGGCCGCCAGGCCGAGGTGCGGCTGGCCGGGGATGCCGCGCCGTCCTGCGTGTTCGGGGAACTCCATCCAGATACCGCGGAACGCTTTGAGCTCGACACCCGCGTCTATGTGGCGGAAGTGCGGCTCGATCCCCTCTTTGCCTGCGCGAAGGACAAACGGGTGATCTACCGCCCCCTGCCCCGTTATCCGGCGGTGGAACGGGACCTCGCCCTCGTCTGCGACGAGGATCTGCCGGTAGCCGATATGGAAGCGGTGATCAAAGCCTCGGGCGGGCGGCATCTGGAAAGCGTCGAGCTGTTTGACGTCTACCAGGGCGCCCAGATCGAAAAGGGCAAGAAGAGCGTGGCGTTCAGCCTGCAGTTCCGCGGGACGGAGGGAACTCTCTCGGATGGGGATATCGAACCCGCACTTCAGAAAATCTTTAAGAATTTGAAAGAAAAAGGGTGTATTCTGCGGTCATAAGCCCCTTGAAAATCGGGTTGGAATGCCGTATAATAAGGATATCGCAAATAACCTGCCGGGGAACCAGGATGACAAAGGCGGAAAGGAGGGACGCGCCATGCTGGACAAAACCATGACTTTCTCCCTGGGCGAGGACAAGGAACAGGAAATGAAGCAGATTCTTACCACTGTGTATGATTCTCTGCGGGAAAAAGGGTACAATCCGATCAACCAGATCGTGGGGTATCTGCTCTCCGAAGATCCGACCTATATCACGACCCACAACAATGCCCGCAGTCTGATTCGTAAGCTCGACCGGGATGAATTGCTGCGCGCCCTGGTCCGCTCGTATCTCAACCAGTAACGGTTTGTATCGCGACACCATCGAATAACCGCGGCCGGGGCCGCGGTTATTCTTTGTTATCCAGGGTTTACAGAGGGTCCCAAACATGGTATACTAAAAGGTAGAAACGTTTTGGCGGACGGGGATTCAAGGAAATCCCCGCCTCGGCCGTTTTTGGAAAGGATGCGAAAACATGGCGGATAAGGCAGCGAAACCCGATTTCCTGACGTATAAAGGTAAGCCTCTCGTGCGCAGCGGCAACACGCTGTATTATGGGAATATGGCAGACAAATGCGTGGTCATGCTCCAGATTCTCTCGACGAAAACCGTCGGAGATATGACGATGGCAGATAAGGTGCAGGTGCAGCTTCTCTCCACCGATCCCGATCTGCGTATGAAGGAGCGGATTCTCAAAAAAAGCGAGAAAACCGGCCTGTACAATGCGATGGACATCGGCAGCATCTGGCTGGAACGCGCTCTGGAAGGATAAGTTTGGACAGTAAAAAACCACCGGCTTAACCAGAGGCATGAGAAAGACCTAGAAGGGCATGGTACAGACAATACCCCTGAAGGGAACCCCGATCTGTCAACTGCATTGCGGATTCGGGCAATCCCTGAGGGGGTATTGTTTTATGCCTCGGATTCCTTTCTGTCCATAGTTTAAGCTTATTTCTCCACTGTCAGGTCAGTGCTTCACTAGCGCAACCGGAATCCTCTACGCAAATGAAAGATTCATTTGTGTAGAGGATTTTTTATCCCTGTTTACTTGGCATAAGCTGATTTTGGCCATTCATCTTTATCTCCCAATATGGCTGGAAACAGGCCGCCCCATATGGTACAATACGCTTATCCGATGGTGTATGGGAGGAGATTCTTGATGCGGACATGCGGACGGTGGCTGTTGCGGCTTTTGAAAATTCTTACGATCCTGGCACTCTGTACCCTGCCGGTCTGGTGCGTGCGGTTCGGCTGGCCCTGGCCGGTCACCCTGGCGGCGGCGCTTATGCTGTCGGTGCCGTATATCCTGCTGCACATTCTTCCACGGAAAGAAAAGGGCGTATCTGTCCGTTTGAATATTCTCATCGGCGGCTATGAGCTTGTGCTTTGCGCCGCGCTCTCTCTGATCGCGGCGGGCGGCTTCTTTTTGTGGCTGTGTCTGTGGTCGCATTGGGAGCTGACGCCGCTCCGCTTGGTGATGACGGGCCTCCTGATCCTGGCGCTGCATTTTCTGCTGCTGGCCAACGGTTTTATCCGGATTATCGCCACTTCGAAACAGATCGGCATCCTCTGGCGGGTACTGTTTTTCCTGGGATGGTGGATTCCCTTTCTCCACCTCATCCCGTTTTGGAAGATCTGCCGGATCGCCCTGCGGGAATTCCGCTTTGAAACGGTCAAGCTTGAGACCTATTTCAGGGAAAAGGAAAATGAGATCTGCAAAACCCGGTATCCCATTTTGATGGTCCACGGCATCTTTTTCCGGGATTGGCAGATTTTCAATTATTGGGGACGGATACCCCGGGAGCTGCAAAGAAACGGCGCCGCCGTATTTTACGGACGGCAGCAGTCGGCGGCCGCCGTTTCGGTCAGTGCGGCGGAGCTGAAAGACCAGATCGACCGCATCCTGCTCAACACACGCAGCGAGAAGCTGCATATCATCGCCCACTCCAAAGGCGGGCTCGACGCCCGCTGCGCCATTAGCCGGCTTGGTCTGGGCGACCGCGTCGCCTCCCTGACGACCATCAACACGCCCCACCGCGGATGCCGGTTTGTAGACCGGCTGCTGCACACGCTCCCGGACGGTCTCGTTCGGGCGGTCGCCGGGAAATACAACGCCGTCTTTCGTAAGCTCGGGGATCCCGATCCCGATTTTTACAGCGGCATCCACGATCTGACGGCCGAAAGCTGCGCCCATTTCAATCAAACGGTGCCGGATGCGGAGGGCGTTTTCTACCAAAGTGTGACCTCCCGTATGAAAAAAGGAGGCAGCGCCCCGTTCCCGCTCAACGTCGGCTATCACCTCATTCGTCCCCTGGAGGGGGACAACGACGGATTGGTCAGTGTGGAATCGGCCAAATGGGGGCATTTTCGGGGGATTCTCTCCCCGCAGAAAAAACGGGGAATTTCTCATGGGGATATGATCGATCTCACCAGAAAGAACATCCCGGGGTTCGACGTCGCCCGTCTATACGTCGACATCGTACGGGAACTGAAAGAAAAAGGACTTTGAAATATCGGCATTTTTATCCGTGTTATCGGCGGAATCCGCTTTTTCTCTCCCGCCGCTTGTACCCGTCCCCACGATTCGCTACAATGAAACAGAAGCTGGCAATCCGATTGGTCAAGGGAGGAAGGCTCTTATGAAAAGCTATCTCATCGGCCGCCCCGCCGATATCAGACGGGTATATCCCGGGGAGACCCTCGCCGTGCTGCAGGCGGAAGCGGGGCTGGATTCCACTCATATTTTGACAAAGGAAACCCTTCCTGAAGCCAGCGCCGCCGACGCCGATATTCTTTTCAGCACCTGGGGGATGCCGTTGCTGACAGAAGAGGAGATCGGCCGGTATTTTCCGCATCTCAAGGCGGTATTTTATGCCGCGGGTACGGTCCAGGGTTTCGCCCGTCCCTTCCTCAGCCGCGGCATCCGGGTATTCAGCGCCTGGGGAGCTAACGCGGTGCCGGTGGCGGAATTCGCCGTCAGCCAGATTCTCCTGGCCAATAAGGGCTTTTTCCAGGCCGCGGTACTGAACGGCACCGGACGGGTGAAGGCCGCCAGAGACCATGCGGCCCGCTTTCCCGGCAACGTCCGATGCCGGGTGGGGATCATCGGCGCGGGCATGATCGGATCCATGGTCATCCGGATGCTCCGCGCACACGCCCCGGACGTCCTGGTGTTCGACCCCTTTCTCTCCCCCGAACGGGCGGCGGACCTCGGGGTACGGCTCTGTCCTTTGGAAGAGCTGTTCTCGGAATGCCAGACCGTGTCCAACCATCTGGCCAACAATCCTCAAACGGCCGGCATGCTGAACTACGCCCTCTTTTCCCGGATGCCGGACAACGGGGTCTTTATCAACACCGGCCGGGGCGCCCAGGTGGTGGAGGCGGATCTCGTCCGTGCCCTCACCGAACGGCCGGACCGCACCGCCCTGCTCGATGTCACCAGTCCCGAGCCGCCCGAACCGGGACATCCGTTCTACCGCATGCCGAACGTCTTCCTCACGCCCCATATCGCGGGCAGCACTGGCCATGAGGTGGAACGCATGTCCGCCTACATGCTCGACGAATTCCGGAGGGTGCGGCGAGGCGAATCCCCGCTGTATGAGGTCACCCTTTCCATGCTCGACACCATGGCCTGAAGGAGGTCCCCCCATGCTGACACCCGGTCTCGTTTCGATCTCGTTCCGGAAGGAACCGCCCGGCACCATCCTGCGGGAAGCCGCCGCGGCCGGTCTTGCGGGCATAGAATGGGGTGGGGACGTCCATGTCCCGGCCGGAGATATCGCGGCCGCCCGCAAGGTCGGACGGCTGACCCGGGACGCGGGTCTTGCCGTCACCGCCTACGGCTCCTATTACCGTCTGGGGATGAGCGCCGATCCCACAGCCGATTTCGCCCCCGTCCTCGCCTCTGCCGAAGCGCTCGGTGCCCCGCTGATCCGTTTGTGGGGCGGACAGAAGGGTTCGGCCTGTCTGTCGGAACCAGAGCTGTCCGGGATGGCTGCGGAAATGCGGACGCTCGCCGGTCTCGCCGCCGAAAAACGGATCACGCTGGCGCTCGAATGCCATCCCGGCACCCTGACGGACGATTATCCCGTTTCCCTGCGGTTTTTGGAGATGGTCGGCCGGCCGAATGTCCGGCTGTATTGGCAGCCCAACCAGTTCCGCCCGGTTTCGTACAATCTGGACGCCGCGCGGGCTCTGGCACCTTATACCGCGCATGTCCACGTATTCCACTGGGACGCCCACGCCCGGTATCCCCTGCGGGACGGCGAACCGGACTGGCGGCGGTATCTCGCCGTATTCCGCGAATCGGGCTGTGATCATGCGCTGCTGCTCGAATTCATGCACGACGACCGGCTCGCCACGTTGGCCGAAACGGCTGCCGTTCTGAAGAGCTGGCTTTAGAGGGCACCGCATGCCTCGTCTTCAGGATGACTCCAGCCCAAAGAAAGCGTAACGTTATAACAGTGAAAAAAGGCTGAGGCACAGAGCCTCAGCCTTTTTATTTGTACTATACGGTTACAGGCGGATTTTGAACCAGGTGTTCGGCTGCGACAGATTGGCGCTGTCCAGCCCGTCTTCGATCCGCGGCGCGCCCGCATCCTGGTTGTACAGAACCAGCGTGCACCTCACCAGGCTTCCCGCCGCCTGAATGGCAGACCGGGGAATGACCAGTTCGACGACATACCCTTCGTCCTTGTCGCTCGACTGGGAAACCGTCCCGCGGACATGGACCTTACCCTCGACGCCCGGAACCGCCTTGTTCGACCATCCGCCGGAATACCGGGCCGTCTGCTGCAGGCCATCCGGCCCCACCGTCAGCCGGAGAGAACTGCCGCCGATCCCCTGGGTGCTGGGATTCAAGTAGATATCCACCGTGTCCTGCGGCTGCAGATCGGTATCCAGCCGTTCGACCAGGACATAGAGGTTCTCCTTGTCATACGCCGTGCGCACCGACGCCTGGGCCTGCGACTCGCTGCCCACGAAGAAAGCCTCCGTGTTTTTCGACCAATCTCTGCTATCCCCGTCGACCGCCGGGGTCATGCTACCCGCGTAAAGGGTATGGTTGAGGTTCATCCGGCCGATGCAGATCGACGTGCCGCCATCCGTCTGTTTGGTAAAGGCGCCGATCATGGTGTGGGTTCCGTCCGGCTCCAATGATCCCCAACAGCCCTTCACACTCTTGCCAAAGGGCAGATAAGGGGTATAAAACGTTCTCGCTTTCGCATCTCCAAGACGTACCTGGAAATGGCTGCTGGCATTGTAGGACAGCACCGTTTCCCCGGACGGGAATTGCTTGAGATACGGCGCGCTCCCATTCCACATATCTTTTTTCTTATCGGACGGCCCTTCTTCGTCGATGCCGAGCGTATGCGACCAATTGTCGTCCGAATACACCATCGAAATCTTGAAGTTGGACGTATTGTAGCGAATCTTGGATTCCACCGCCATGGCGATGGTGTTGTACTTGTTGAGCACCAGGGCGCAGGGCATCTGATCCGTGAACACCTGAATGCCTTGGATCGTGTCGGTATACCGCTGCGATATGGCGTATCCCGCATAGGAAGAGCCCGGAATATTGGATTTCCATGTTTTTCCGTTATCGTAGGAGCGGGCCATCGCGGTTCCTGAGGAGGGAATCATCGCATTGCCGGTCATGCCCATCTCAATCTGCATCTGGCTTTTGGCGCCCGAATGGGTAAAGTATACCTGGATTTCACCCGAGGGAAGCTGCAGAATCTGAGGCTCCCAGTTGGATCCCTGGTAGATCACCTGCTCCTCGCTCCAGGTCTTGCCGTTGTCGCGGCTTTTTCGCATGGCGATCCCGTTGTAGGCGTTGTCCTTGCGAAAATGATTTTTTGAACGGAAGGAGGCAACCACCATCAGTTCCCCGTTCTCCAGCACCAGGGCGTCTCCGTTGCAATAGCACCGCTCATCGGTTTGCCCATTCACGGTGATCGGGGTCGCTTCGAATACCTTTTGCACAGGCTCCCAATTGACCAGATCGAAGCTGCGGGTATAAAACACGTTGGCGCCGACCGAATTATTGTGCCAGAGCAGGATATATGATCCATTCGGAAGCTTCTTGATGCGGGGATAATACGCATTCTGAACCGTCAAAGTTCCCGATTTCACCTCAAAGTATCCCCGCCAGTCGAGTTCCAGGCTGCTGGCCCCTTCGTCTCCTTCATGGGAATTGATGGTCGTATCCGTGATGTTGAGTTTGCCAAACGACGTGACATGAACCGGCCCGCCCGGGATCGTACTGCCGCCGGGATCGGTCGGATCAGGCGTTCCGGAGCTGTTGTCCGAGCCGTCAGGCCGGCTGGTGCTGCCGCCGGAACCCGACTCCGCAGGATCCTGCGGATCCGTGGGATCCGCGTCCTCCCCGGACGGCGAGCCATCCGGAACGGTGCCCCCCGAAACGACTTCTGTTTGGGAGGATTCTCCGCTGAAATCCTCCCCGCCGGACCCATCCGCAACCGGGTCCTTCGGTTTGCAGGAACACAGGAAAAACATGGCGATCCCTATCGAAACGATGCGCAAAGTCATCGGCGTTCTGCTCATTCTACCAAAAACTCCTCTCTCATTATGCTGTCCGGATAATCATCGGTTCCCCTCAACGGCCGGTGATCACCCCAGATTCAGGGTCATCCATTCGCTCGGAACGTTCCAACGGGCGTCACCCATGGCATCCTCGATGACCGCGCCGCCTTTATCCTGATTTTTGAGCACGATATTGCAGAGAAGCTTGTTATTCGACGCCGTCACGAGCGAACGGGGAATGGACAGCTCCACCATGTATCCGGTGTCTTCATCCTCGTCGTTCCCGATCGTGCCCTGAAGGGTCACGGCCGCCTGGATATCCTTGGTGTCGATGGCGGCGAAATCGTTGCCGTCAAAGCGGGCAGCCGCGACCAGACCGTTCGGGCCCACTGTCAGACGCAGCGTATTGTTCAGTTCGTCGGAGGCGCCGTCCCCGAGATACAGATCCACAGTATCCCCTTCGGACAGATAGGTGTCCAGCGTCTCGACCAGAAAATACAGGCGATTGTCGTCTTTGGCGGGACGGACCGCGGTCTGCGCCTGGCTGTCGCTGCCAACAAACAGGGCATCGGTGCAGGACGCCCAGTCCTGGTTGCCTCCGTCTATCTTCATTTTGGCCGTCGGCACATCGATGCGGTGGTTGAGGACATTCTGGCTGATCATGATCCGGTTTTGCTGCTGATTGCTGACCTTACGGGCATAGGTCATGGTGCCCACCACGATATGGGACTGGATCAGCTCGAGCGATCCCCAATATCCGGTGCCGGAAAGAGGATTGATCGGATCGCCGAAGGTCCGGGCCTGCGCATCGCCCAGACGGATCTGGAACTTGGAGCTGCGGTTGTTCGACAGGATGGTTTCGCCCGACGGGAACTGGCGGAGATAAGGAGCCGCGCCCAGATACATGTTCGCCTGCTTATCGGTCGGGCCTTCTTCGTCGATGCCCAAGCCGACCGCCCAGTTGTCGTCGTTGTAGGCCATGGTGATGTAATAGATTTCCTCGGACCCCTGCAGAAATTTCGATTCGGTCGCCAGGGCGATGGTGTTCGAATTGTTGAGCAGAATCGCACAGGGCATCTGATCGGTAAACACCTTGATACCGTTTTTCGTGTGGGTATACTGCTGACACACCCGATGGGCGGCGTAAGGCGGCTCCATCACATAGGGATCCCACGTCTTGCCATTATCAAACGAACGGATGATGGCCGTTCCCGAGGAGGGCACCATCTGAGAGGTAGGAATCCCCGCCTCCATCTGGGGCTGGATCTTCGGGCCGCCGTGGGTGAAGTAGACCTGGATTTCCCCCGAGGGAAGCTGCAGGATCTGCGGCTCCCAATTGGAGCCTTTGTAGATGATCTGCTCCTCGCCCCAGGTCTCGCCGCCGTCCGAGCTGATCCGCATCGCGAGGCCGTTGTACTCGTTGGTCACACGGAAATTCCGGCCCGAACGGAAGGATGCCACCGCCAGGATATCTCCATTCGCCAGTACGATGGCGTCACAGGAGGAATAACACATGGTGTCGTTTGAACCGTTTACGGTGATATTGTGAGATTTGAAGAGCTTGACGCCGAATCCCCATTCCTTCAAATCGCTGCTCACGGAATAGTAGATGTTCTGGGCCGTCTGATTGTCCTGGTAAAACAGGATATACCGGTCATCCGTCACTTTCTTGATCCGGGGATAATTGGCGGCCTTGACACGCAGCTTGGCCTCCGTGACTTCGTTGTACTGGCGGAAATTGGGTTCCAAACGGCTTTGAGCCCAGTCGTCGGCATGGTCGTTGATGACGGGTTCGGCTTTGTTGAGCTGGTCGATCGAATGAATGACATCCCCGGATTCGGAACCGGATCCCGTCTCTTGATCTTTCGGCTTGCAGGAGGTCAGGAGCGCGCCCGTAAGGCACAGGGCCATGACCCCGCAGAGAATACGCTTTTTCATGTGGGTTTCCTTTCCTTTGTTTAAGAGTCGGCAGAGTGGTTCAGCTGACGGTCAGCGGCATCCAATCGCCGGGAACGTTCCAGCGGATGGTGCCGATGATATCCTCCATCACGCCGCCGTCCGTCTCCTGATCCCGGAGCACGACGTTCCAGCGCAATGGCTGATCGGAAATGGAGAGCAGGGAACGCGGAACCGCCACTTCCACCATATACCCGGTGTCCTCATCTTCGTCGTTTCCGACGGTTCCCTGCAGGGTGGCCGCCGCCTGGATTTGGCCGGTGTCGATTTCCGCAAAATCGCTTCCGTCAAAACGGGCGGCGCTCACAAGGCCGCGAGGCCCCACTGTCAGGCGCAGGCTGCTGGCGCTGAGCGAATCGGAAATGCTGTCCCCGAGATACAGGTCCACTGCATCTCCTTCGGAGAGACGGGTATCCAGCGTCTCCACCAAAATGTAGAGATGGCTGTCGTCCGCAGCGGGACGAACCGCGGTCTGGCACTGGCTGTCGCTGCCCACAAAGAGCGCGTCGGTCGCATCCACCCAATCCTGGTTGAGGCCGTCCACCCGCATCGTCGCCCGCGGAGCGTCGATGCGGTGATTGAGGACATTCTGGCTGATCATGATCCGGTTCTGCTCGCTTTTATCCTCGAAGACATAGGCCATGGTTCCCACCACGATATGGGACTGGATCAGCTCGAGCGATCCCCATCGACCCGTTCCGTTAAGAGGAAAAAGCGGATCGCCGAAGCGGCGCGCCAGGGAATCCCCCAGCCGGATCTGAAAGCGTTTCTGGTTGTAGGACAGGATGGTTTCTCCCGAGGGGAACTGACGGAGATAGGGCGCCGCTCCATGCCACATGTTCTCCTGTTTGTCAGCCGGGCCTTCTTCATCCATCCCGAGTCCGATGGCCCAATTGTCGTCACTGTAAGCTGTTGTGATGTAAAGGACATCCTGGCCGTCCCTGACGAATAGAGATTCCATAGCCAGGGCGATGGTGTTCGAGTTGCCCAGCAGAATTGCGCAGGGCATCTGATCGGTGAACACCTGAATCCCGTTCTTCGTATAGGCATACTGCTGGCTGACGCGGTGGGCCGCATAAGGCGGCTCCATCACATAGGGATCCCACGTTTTGCCGCCGTCAAACGAACGGATGATGGCGGTTCCCGAGGAGGGCACCATCTGGGAGGTGGGAATCCCCGCCTCCATCTGGGGCTGGATCTTCGGGCCGCCGTGGGTGAAATAAACCTGGATTTCCCCTGAAGGAAGCTGCAGGATCTGCGGCTCCCAGTTGGAGCCCTTGTAGATGATCTGCTCCTCGCCCCAGGTCCGGCCGCCGTCCGAACTGACCCGCATCGCGAGGCCGTTGAACTCGTTGGTGCGGCGGAAGTTTCGGCTCGAACGGAAGGAGGCGACCGCCAGGATGTCGCCGTTTTGCAGAACGGCGGCGTCACAGGTGGAATAACACAGGGTATCGCTCTCGCCGTTCACGGTGATGCTGCGGGACGTGAAAAGAGTGAGTCCCAATCCCCACTCCTTGAGGTCGCTGCTGACGGAATAATAGATATTCTGAGCGACCCGGGCGTCCTGATAAAAGAGAAGGTATCGGCCGTCCGCGACCTTCTTGATCCGGGGATAGTTGGCCTCCCGGATACGCAGCCGGTCCCCCGTCACCTCCGTATACTGCCGGAAATTGGGCTCGAGTGAGCTTTTGTCCCAGTCGTCGGCGTGATCGTTGAGGACGGGTTCGGCTTTGTTGAGCTGGTCAATCGTATGAATGACGTCGCCGGGTTCGGATCCGCCGGGGCCTGCCTCTTGATCTTTCAGTTTGCAGGAGGTCAGAAACGCACAGACAAGGCACAGAATCATGACCCCGCCGAAAATACGCCTTTTCATAGGGTATCCCTTTCCTTTGCCAAAGCCGGACGGAATCAGCCCACGGTCAGCGGCATCCATTCCGCGGGAACATTCCAGCGGACGGAGCCGATAGCGTCTTCAATCACGCGGCCGTCTTTTTCCTGGTTCGCCAGAACGACGTTGCAGCGCAGCTGATTGTCTGTGATTTTGAGCATAGAGCGCGGGATCGCCACTTCGACGAGATATCCGGTGTCTTCATCGTCGTCGTTGTCCATCGTTCCCTTGACGGTGGCCTTGACCCTGATAGCTTTCGCGTCCTCTTCGCTCAAGGCCGCAAAATCGCTGCCGTCAAATCGGCTGGCTTCCATCAATCCGGTCGGGCCGACTTTGATTTTCAGCGTATTCTCATCCAGCTGGTCACTGCTCCAATCCCCCAGATAGATCTCCACGCCGTCCTTCTTCGTGATCAGGGAATCCAGCGTTTCCACCAGGAAATACACGTTGTCGTCGTCTCTGGCCGGACGGACAGAGGTTTGCGCCTGGGACTCGCTCCCGACAAAAAACGCGTCGGTAACATCCGCCCAGTCCTTGTTGTGGCCGTCCACCTTGATCTTCGCCTGCGGGGCGTCGATGCGGTGATTGAGGATATTCTGGCTGATCATCACGGTGTTCTGATTGACGTTGTTTACCTTTTTAGCATTGGCCATGGTGGCGACCATCGTATGGGATCCAATGAGCTCGAGCGACCCCCAGTACCCTGTTCCCCTCAGCGGCTGAATCGGATTGCCGAAGGTGCGGGCCTCTGCATCCCCCAGCCGCACCTGCAGCTCGCTGTTGCGGCCGTTGGCGAGTACAGTTTCACCCGAGGGGAACTGCCGAAGGTAGGGCGCTGACCCCAGAAACATGTTTTTCAGCTTATCGTTGGGCCCTTCCTCGTCGATGCCGAGTTCTTTGGCCCAGTTGTCGTCGCTGAAGCCCATGGTGATGTAATAGATCTCTTTCGTCCCGCTCATGAATTTCGACTCGGTTACCACCGCAATGGTATTCGATTTGTTGAGCAGAACCGCCACCGGCATCTGGTCGGTGAAGACCTGGATCCCGTTTTTGGTTTCGACATACTGCTGGCAGACACGCCAAGCGGCATAGGGCGGCGCGGTCACGTTGGGCTCCCAGGTTTCGCCGTTGTCCATGGAGCGGATGATGGCGGTGCCGGACGAAGCCACGATCTGAGAGGTGGGCACGCCGGCTTCGATCTGCGGCTGGTTCTTCGGAGCCGAGTGGGTGAAGTACACCTGAATCTCTCCGCTCGGCAGCTGCAGGAGGGAGGGTTCCCAATTGGACCCCGTATAAATCACCTTTTCCTCGCTCCAGGTCTTACCGCCGTCGGAGCTCTTCCGCATGGCAAGGCCGTTAAAGCGGTTGTCGCTGCGGAAATGCTTGTTGGACCGGAAGGACGCTACCGCCATAATGTCGCCGTTCGCCAGCACGATGGCGTCGCAGGTGGAATAGCATTTATCGTCCTCCGTTCCGTTCACATCGATTTTGACGGAATCGAAGAGTTTTAAGCCTAAGCTCCAGTTGACCAAATCGGTGCTGAAGGAGTAATAGATGTTCCAGCCGATTTGGCCGTCCTGGTAAAACAGGATGTAGCTGCCATCGGCCAGCTTCTTGATGCGGGGATAAATCGCATTTTTAATGCGCAGCTTATCGGAACCCACCGCCACGTATTGACGGAAATTGGGCTCGAGCTGGCTCTGTTCCCACTCCTCGGCGTGATCGTTCAGTTCCCCGGCGCTTGTGTTCAGTTTTTCGATGGGTGTGATCTCGATCTTATCGGGATCCGCCGCCATGCTGCAGGAGCACAGCATCAGCACGCCGATGCACAGCGCCAGCGCGGCGCTGACGGCACGTAGTTTCCTCATCGTCATTCTCCTTTTCTGTCAGGGTGTGTCGACTTTATCCCGTCAGGCATCTCCGCCGATTCGAAAGAGCTGCACGTCTGCAAGCCCCATGCGTTCCGCATCCCCCATATCGTGGGGCACGATCCGGACGGATTTGACCTTCGTGGTTTCCTCCAGCTTGAGGATCGAGGCCTCGCCGGGGGAGTCCTTGGCGGGAACCTCACTGTATACCGTTTTGCCGTTGATTACCACATCGAAGCTGGCTGGACGGCGGCTCTCCACCGGACTCGCATACAGAAAAAGGGCGTCGGTCTCCTGGGGCTGCTTGAACGTCAGCTCCCAGTACGGTTCCTTGTCCCCTTCATCCGGTACCCATTCGTAGGTGGCCAAACGGGTATGGATGCCGATCTGGCCGTTATAGGCGTTTTCCGGTTTGTAGCCGTCCTCGGAGGAACTGGCCTCGACCGTGAATGCCTCCGCCGTCACCCGTTCGAGAGCCGAGACCCCCGAAACCTGGGGCTGCGGGGTAATCGTCGGACCGTTGATGTAAAAGGTGCCGTCTTCCCGCCATCCGCAGCGGTCGATGAAAAGCACCCGGTTGCCGCTGGGATTGTCGGGGAAGCGATGGGCGTGATAGGCGGTGAACAGTTCCCGGCCGTCCGCAGAATAGAAAAAGCTGTTGTTGCCGGTGCCGGAAATGCGCTTCTGCGGAGTGGTCAGCACCGGATTGTCCTCCGCCTTGGTAAAGGGCCCCATCGGAGAATCCGAAGTCGCATAGCCGATGGAATAGGCGCGTGTGGCAAAATTGTTAGCGGAAACAAACAGGTAATACCGGCCGTTGTGCTTCAGAATATCCGGACCTTCGTTCCAGCGGGTGCCTGTGCTCTGGGTCTCCCAGCTTTGCGTGGGAGTGGTGAGCTGAACATACTCCGCATCGTCCGCCAACTCCGTCATGCTCTTCATTTTCACGACGTAGATCTGACTGGTTTTGATGCCGCCGACAACGTTCTGACTGACGCCGCGGGAAAAATACAGGTAGATCCGGCCGTCGTCGTCGATAAAAACATGCGGATCGATCACCGAATATCCGGGGTCGAAGAGGGGCTTTCCGTGCACTTCTTTGTAATCCCCGTCAACGGTATCGCTGACCGCCACACCGATGCGGGAAAAGCCGCTGGACGGATAGTGAGCGCAGTAATACAGGTAGTATTTCCCGTCTGGACCCTTTAACACCTGGGGCTGCCAGTATTCCTTGGTACCCCACGCGCCGCTGCTGTCTTTGGAAAAAATTTTCCCCACCGGCTTCCAGCTTTTCAGGTCAGTGGATTCCCGCAGATTGAAGCTGACGCCGTCGTTGGTCCCGGTGAAATAATATTTGCCGTTGTCGGTGAACAGATACGGATCTCCCACGCCCATTGTCGGCTGGTTTTTGTATGTATAATCGGAAATGAAATCCTCGTCTTCCGCATACGGAATGGTTTTCACTTGCTGCAGCAAAACAACCAGAATGCTCACCCCCGCGAGCAGCAGCACACCGGCGGAAGAGCCGATGAGCGCCCATCTTTTCTTGTTCATATCCTACTCCTTATACACGCTTTGCCGGCCACCAGAGCGGAACGCGATCCCTGTTTGTTCTCCCCGGCGGAGTACGGCTCAGGCTCAAAGAGTCCGGACACGCCTCGAGTGATCGTTAATCTTATTAAAATTATCGTTAATCCTTCCATGCGGCATGGGCCCTGCGGTGTCAATAGACACCGCGGGGCCTGTAAGCGTTGTTGATTTTCCTAATCTCATCCAGATCGCATTTGGGCGTGCGGTCGTAATTGAGCAGGCCGTTGACCTCCTGCTCGACGTCGGTCAGCTGGGTATAACAATACCCGAACACAGCCGGCGAATGCAGAATCGCCGAAATAACGCGGCGGACCTGCTCCAGATAATCCTCCGGCGAGGCCGCCTTGGTATACCCCCAGCCGCCCGGACGGCTGGTATCAAAGGCGACACCGCCGCATTCCGTGATGAGAATCGGCTCGCCGCGGTGGGCATAGCCTTTGGCATAAGCGGGACGCCCGGCCGGAACGTCGCGCAGGATATCGTCCTTCTCCCCGACCGACCAGCAGAAGTGCGCGTATTTTTCCGTCTCCGGTGTCGCACCGTGCATGTAATTATGGATCGCGCAGATGTCGGTATGGGTCATCTCCCAGCCGTCGTTGCTGATGACGAGGCGGGTGGTGTCAAGGCTTTTGAGCAGATAATACATCGCCATGCTGTGCGCCTGCTGCTGCGGGTCACGGGCGATATACGGCACGCCCCAACTTTCGTTCAGCGGTACCCAAACGCAGATGCTCGGGTGATTATAGTCCCGTTCGACGAGATCGATCCACTCGCGGGTGGTGCGGGACACCGCGGTTTCATTGTATACACATGCCGCCGCCATTTCGCCCCAGACGATGTACCCGAGCTTATCCGCCCAGTACAGGAACCGGGGATCCTCGGCCTTCTGGTGCTTGCGGCAGCCGTTGAAGCCCATCTTTTTGGAGAGCTCGATATCCGTCTTGAACGCTTCGTCATCCGGGGCCGTGATCAGGCTGTCCGGCCAGTAGCCCTGGTCGAGGACGAGCTTCATGTAATACGGCCGGTTGTTGAGCATGATCATGCCGTCTTCGGTGTGGATCTTCCGCATGCCGAAATAGCTGGACACGCTGTCCACGGAGCCGCTTCCGCCCTGCAGCTGCAGCTCGGCATCGATGAGATTGGGATGCTCCGGCGACCAGAACAGCCCCGCATCGTGGGTATTGGTGTGGAAAATCTGGTTCTGCGTAAGCGAACAGGTCATCTCCAGCGAATCGCCGTCGACCTTCACCGTCTCCTCGAGAAGCTCCTCTCCCTTCAGAGACAGGCGCAGACGCAGGGATGCACCGGCGGTATCGCCGATGAACCGGACCTGCACCCGTACCCGGCCGGAATCCACCTCCGGGGTGAAGCGGACCGAATCGATCCGGGCGGCGGGAACCGGCTCGAGCCAGACCGACTGCCAGATACCTGTGGACCGGGTATACCAGATGCCCCGTTCCTGGATTTTCCAATACTGCTTGCCTCTGGGCATGGATTCGTCCTCAAGAGGATCGTTCACCCATACCGAAACCTCCTGTTCACCGTCCACCAAGCAGTCGGTGATATCGAAGGAGAAGGGGGAATGCCCGCCCTCGTGAGCCCCCACATACGTGCCGTTCACATACACCCGCGCGCGGTAATCCACCGCGCCGAAATGCAAAAGGATGCGCTCCCCTGCCCAATCCGCAGGCAGGGCAAAGCGGCGCTTGTAAAACACGGTGTCGTGCTGCTCTTCGTGGCAGCCGATCCCGCTCATGCCGCATTCGTAGACAAAGGGAACTTCGATCTGCATCGGGAGCGTTTTCCCGGGCTGAAACCAGCCCTCCTGCAGGGAAACCTCTTTGTCGTCATAGGCAAACTGCCAGGTGCCGTTGATAACCATGAAACGGTCGCGTACAAATTGCGGGCGGGGATATTCCTCTCTTGGCATAACATTCCATCCTTTACGTGGTTTCGCCCTCCACCAGATAGGTGCTCTCGATATACATCCGGGGAGTGGTGATTTCATTATCGAGCTGTGCCATAAGCATGTCGATGGCGTGATGAGACAGATCGGAGAGATTGGACGCGATGGACGTCAGCACATAGGGGACGCTGATGAACGAATGCAGGTCATCGAACCCGATGACAGCGCAGTCCTGCGGCACGCGCAGTCCTTTGCCCTTCAGGGTCTCCACCACCTGCCAGGCCAGCACGTCGTTCCCCGCGATCACCGCGGTGAACGACGGCGTCTCCGCCATCGCCCTAGCCATGATGTGCTGGATCGTGTCCTCCCGATAATAGGTGTATACAAGTTCCTCGTCAAAGGGCACGTTGAACTCGGCATACGCCTGACGGAATCCGCGGATTCTCTCGTGAGAAAACGCGAAGTGCTTCTCCGGAAAGACAATATGTAAGATTTTGCGATGCCCCTTGGAGAGCAGGTGCCGGGCCGCGATGTAGCCCGAATGGTATTCATCCTTGCTCACCTGGCAGAAATCGGGTTTCATCGAGACCAGCCCGATCTGTACAAACGGAATATGATGGTTTTTGATCAGCTCCATGTTTTCGGGCCGGAGCTGGGTCGAATTGATGATCGCATCCACATTCTTGCTGATCGCCGTCTGCACGGCGCGTTCCTCATGGGAACGCCGCTGGTTGGTGACAAACATCAGCGTCGTATACCCACGGTCGTGCAGGTGAGTGGTCAGATGATTCATCAGATACGCGTTGTATGGGTTGACCATTTCGCCGAGAATGATCGCGATGCTGTCGGTTCGCCCCGACCGCATGGAACTGGCGAGCGAATTGGGAATATACCCCATTTCTTTGGCGACCTGCTGAACCATCTTCCGTGTTTCCACTGAAATGCTGTCCTTGTCCTTCAGGGCCCGCGACACGGAGTTGATGCTCAGACCCGTAACTTCCGCAATGTCTTTTAACGTGATCTTTTTCATAGCGGATCCTCTCCCCCTCACCTATTTTCACGTGACATCCTTATTTTAACATAGAATTTGTCGCTTTCAATCCTTTGGAGGGCAAGGACCAGTAAAAATGTGATGGATTGCCACAGTCCTTCCTGGCGTACAGTTTAGCGCCGGTTTTCCTTGATTTTATGGGCTTTTTGGCCTCT
>CABUNG010000028.1 GCA_902492895.1 uncultured Oscillospiraceae bacterium
GAACCTCCCCAGCATGAACACCTGAAACCAACGATACAAGCAGGGCTGCGGCCCAGGAGTTTGGGTGGCCACACACTTATAGGCTTAAAGTTACGGAGCGGATTACATGCCTATGAAAGAGGGCGGCCGCGAAATCCCTTTCGGCAGCCGCCCGGCCTTCTTATTCCGCGTTTTTGCCCTCGCGGTGCAGCTGCGCGACTCGTTCGTACACTTCGTCCGGGATATGGGGATCCGGATAGGACGAAACCGGCAGGAGCTGATCCCCCGCGATATCGGGATTGGTGCAGGCGTTGTCGTTCCGATAGGCATCCCGCTCTTCCTTGTTGCGCAGATTCGGCACCTTCACCGGCGCGTTGCCGTTCAAGATGGACCGATAGGCCAGAATCCCGCAGATGCCCATATCCACCGCCTGATAGACGTCGATGGAATAGGTGTCGCCGTCCGGACGGCCGAGAATCTTTTCAATGAAGAAATGGGTGGAATAGAAATCGCTGCCGCCGTGGCCGTGCACCCCGATCTGCTCAAGCAGTTCGGGCGCGATGAAGGGTTTGGTCTCGTATTTTTCCCAATCGCCGATGCAGAGCTTTTCCCCTTCGCGGTAGACGTTGAGACGGCCTCCGTCAAAGCGGTCACTTTCCATCATGCCCTTCATGCCGTACACTTCGTAGTTGATGCTACCCGGTTCCCGTTTAAGACCGCCGTGGATGCTCTTGCAGATGGCGCCGTTGTCGAGCGTGACCGCGATCATGCAGCCGCCGGCCATGCCGCCGATGCCGCCGAGCGCAATCATATCGGGATGGGGCATGGTCTCGAAGCCGACCACCTGAACCGGCCGTTTACCGGTGATGGAAAGCATGGGGCCGATGCTGTGGGTGCAGTAAAACGCCGGATGCATCCGGTTGCGCCAGTGGTTCCTTTCCCCGTAGGTGATCTGGGGCCAGATGGAGGAACAGTCATGGACGTACTCGCCCTCGGCGTACATCACTTCGCCGATATCGCCGTTCCGGTACCGGCGCCACATCTCAAAGGTGTGGGCCATATAACAGTAGTTCTCCGCATAGGCGTAGACGCGGCCGCTCTCCTCGACCGCCTCGATCAGCTCCACAGCCTGCGCCATGGTTTCGCAGGGCAGCACCTCGCTGAGGACATGGCGTCCGGAGCGCAGCAGCCGGATGGCGTAAGGCGCATGCTCGTTGGCGTAGTTTGCCAGCACCACCGCGTCCATATCGTGTTTAAAAAAGTCTTCGAAATTGTTGTAGCAGGCGACGGTCTGCCCGTGCTTTTCCGCCTCGCTTTTGACGTTGTCGAGAATCCACTGCACCTTATCGCACACCGCCACCAGCTCGGCGTCCGGATGGCCCATCAGGACGGTGATCATCGTCATGCCGCGGTATCCCCCGAACACGCCGATCTTCAGCTTTCGATTCATATGGTTGACTCATCCTTTCCAAAAGCCCGGGGTCTCCCTTGCATTCGTTTGTCCCTAAGCTTGATTTGCTTTTATTATACCGGCATTTCTCGTTTCCGATCATGTACAGAATATCCAGAACATTTGGATTTTCTTTGTACTTTATAACCATTCCCGTTACTTCCTTTCTAATAACGGGCCGCTGCCCCTTGTCTTTTGTCTCTTTATGGCGTATACTGTCTTTGCGCCTATGTGACATCAATGTCACATAGGCGGCCGAATCCCCGATCACGTAGCTTATATGGAAAGGAAGCGTGCCTGTGTCGACGATCGTGCTGAAAAAAGAGGATATCCCTGTAGAAAACTTTCCCTGGGGGCGGCTGGAATGGAACGCGAGCGGTGCCCTGCAAAACAGCGAAGCGCTCACCCTGGGGCGCTGCATCCTGAATCCCGGCAGCGGCAACACTCCCCATATCCATCCCAACTGCTGCGAAATCCTCCGAGTGGAAAGCGGCCATATTCTCCACCGCTACAACGATGAGAGCTTTGAAATGGGGCCGGGCGACACCATCTCTGTCCCTCCGGGCGTGTATCACGGAGCGGTGAATCTGGGGGATGATGAGGCGGTGCTGACCATCGTCTTCGACACTTCCGACCGAAAAACCGATTTTACGCCGCGGGACGTGTAAGGAGGACGGCATGGATAAAAAAATCACCTTCACCGGCCGGCTGACCGATTCGAAAAAAGTCCGCGCGGGCTTCATCGGGTGCGGCTCCCACGCATTCCGGAATATTTACCCGGCGCTGCAGTTCTGCGATGTCGACCTGAGAGCCGTGTGCGATCTCGACCTCGAGAAAGCCCGAGCCTTCGCCGTTCAGTTCGGGGCCGAAAGGGCCTATAGTGATTACCGGGAGATGCTGGAAAAGGAAGAGCTGGACGCCGTGTTCGTCGTGGTCGGCTATGCCAAGCGTCCCCTTTATCCCGCCATCACCGCCGATTGCCTGCGCGCAGGGGTGAACGTGTGGATCGAAAAGCCTCCGGCCTCCTCCTGCGCTGAGATCGAGGCGATGCTTAAGGCCGCCCGAACGTCGGGTAAGATCGTCGGAGTGGGCTTCAAAAAAATGTTTTTCCCTGCCAATGAAAAGGCCATGGAGCTGATGCGGGATGCGGATTTCGGCCGGGTTTCCCTGGCGAGCCTCCAATACCCGCAGTATGTACCGACCAAGGCGGAATTCGACGCCTATCTCCACACGGAGGACCCGGTCCCGTCCGTCATGTGGTTCCTGGATCATCTCTGTCATCCGGTTTCCCTGATGGTCGCGCTGTTCGGCATGCCCGAAACCCTGTACTACGAAAGAAGCGCCGCCGGGGCCGGCAGCGCCGTATTCACCTATGCGTCCGGCCCCGTGGTCAGCCTGATGCTGACGCACGGCGCTTCCGCCAACGGCGGGATGGAACGCACCGTGATCGTGTCCGACCGGGGACGCCATATCGTCGTCGACAACAACGTCCGG
Organism: uncultured Oscillospiraceae bacterium; assembly: GCA_902492895.1. Taxonomy (GTDB): domain Bacteria; phylum Bacillota; class Clostridia; order Oscillospirales; family Acutalibacteraceae; genus UMGS1623. The sequence goes on from CABUNG010000028.1 coordinate 2,924, forward strand.
GTATCCTATCACCGCGGTGCCGCTCTCTCCTATGGGGATGAGCCGAGTTTCTATAAGGGCGGTCCCGAGGAGGCGACGGCAGTGTGGGAGCCGGAGTTCTCCCTCGGCCAGCTTTACAACAAGGGCCTGTTTCTGCTCGGCTATTATCAGGAAATCCAAGAGTTCGCGGCCGCGCTGCTCGAAAAACGCCCCATGAAGAAGGGGACGCTCGAACAGGCGTGGCAGGTGACCCGCATTTTCGAGGTCTTCGCGGAAGGCAGCGGACAATGCCTGCGGTTTTAAATCCGAAGCCGGTTTCGTCCTTACGGCATCCGTAAAAAGACGCGCCTGTCTGGATCCCCTGGCTTATACTTTTATCCCGTTTTAAACAGACGAAGAGCCCCCGTTTTGAAAACGGGGGCTCTTGTCAGTCCGGAAACCGGACCCCCTGCCTTTGGAGTTCCCGCCGAAGAGTTCCGATATCGACCTGACGGACCGTCACACCGCTTTTGACCGCCAGAGCCGCGGCCGTGCCGGCCCCCTGCCCCACCGTCATGGTGGTGACCATAACCCGCAGGAGCGCCCAGCCGGATACGCTGGCGCTGCGTCCCGAACCCATGATGAGATTTTCGGCCTTTTCCGGGAGCAGGCAGCGCAGGGGGATTTCGTATACATCCCGCCCGAGGATCTGGGCATTCCAGGCATTCTTTGCTCCGGCGTGAGCTTCCGCATAAAGGGCGCGGCTCTCTTCGACCACCCCGACCCCAATGGCGTCGAAGAAACGGCTGGGGGTTTGCTGCATCGCAGGGGTGAAAACAAAATCCCCCGCAATGTGACCCGACGTCCGGATCCCCAGGTCGTCCGCTGTCGCGGCTACAAAGGCTCGCTCGAATCCGGGCATCCGCCGCCGAAAGAAATCCGTGACCGCATACGCCATCTCCCGGCCGTCCAGCACCGCCTGCGCGGTTTGTTCCGCGTCCAGGCCAGGCACCCGGACGAAGCCCGTGATCACATGCACGACGCCCAAGTCCCGTATGCCATGCATCTGCATGGCATCGATGGTTCCGTGCCCCCCGACCCGTTCCGGGAATTCGCCCCGACGCCTGCCCTCTTCCACGATCGAAAGCTGGATTCCTCCGCCGTGGGGAAAGAGAAAGGTGCCGTTGTCGTCATACTGCGCCAGCGCATCCGCCAGCGTCCATTCGATATCCATCTTCTCGGGATACGCCTCCGGGTTGTGCCGGAAATATCCGACGAAAGCATCCAAATCCACGTTCCCGATACGAAACACATAGCTGGAGTTGCCCGTGATTCTCTCCATGGGCACGTTCGCCAGCCGGGCCACGTCCGCATCGCCCGTGGCATCCACCACAGCGCCGGCCCGGATCGCCTGGAGGCCGTTTCGCCCGGCGGCGACAACGCCGCGCAGAACCTCGCCGTCCCGCCATACGTCCACAGACGTCATGCCGGTCAGCAGAAGGACACCGGCGGAGCGCAGGCACTCCGCCAGAAGCCGTTTGGCCTTCTCCACATCGTAGATGATGTGGCCTTTGTGGCGCCGGAAGCTCTCCCCCGGTCCAGCCCCGTCCGCCAAAAGCCGGACGATCTCCATCGGTATGCCCTCCACCGCCGTTTTGCCGTCGCGGGTAAACAGGCAGTTGTATACGGAACAGCACAGGCCGGCCGTCGCCACCCCTCCCACATATCCGTTCCGCTCCAGCAGGATTGTCCGTGCCCCGGTCCTGGCCGAGGCCAAGGCCGCCGCGATCCCGCCGAGGCCTCCTCCAACCACCAGTACGTCCGTTTCCCAGACTACCGGCACTGCCCGGTGTAAAATCGTTTCCTCCATCCCGTTTCCTCCCGAAAATAAACAGCTCCGCGACATGTTCGGCTGCCGCGGAGCTGTCTTTTTTATGACCGTTTCCGGTTGACCACCAACACCGCTGCCGCCCCGAACGCCAGGAACAAGCCCGCCATCGGAACCGCCGCCCCGGTTTCCGGGGAAGTGGCGGGCGGATCGGCTGGAGAAGCTGCAGACGAGTCCGCCGCATCGGATATCTTCGTCCACACGGCGGTGAACGTCACCGCCTGCCCCGGCATGGTGAATTCCGCCCCGGCCGCATACGTCTGTCCGCCGCTGCTCCATCCTCCGAAACGGTATCCCTCTTTGACAAAGGGACACACCGGCAGGATCAGCTTGGCGCCTTCCTCCAGGGAGGCCCCCTCCGGAGCCGTCCCCGTGACCCCTTCCCCGCCGCTGTAGGTCACCGCATAGGCAACGGGATCCAAAATCCACACGGCGGTGAACGTCACCGCCTGCCCCGGCATGGTGAATTCCGCCCCGGCCGCATACGTCTGTCCGCCGCTGCTCCATCCTCCGAAGCGGTATCCTTCTTTGACAAAGGGGCACGCCGGCAGGGTCAGCTTGGCGCCTTCCTCCAGGGAGGCCCCCTCCGGAGCCGTCCCCGTGGCCCCTTCCCCGCCGCTGTAGGTCACCGCATAGGCCGGAGCCGCCGGTTCCCTCCAGTCTGAAGCCTGCACCGCCTCGCCGGCTGTCACGGAAGCGGTGTACAGCTTTTCATCCACCAGACAGGTCAGTGCCGCTTCCCCGGCAGGCATATACAGGTAAAACGCGGTATCGTTTTCGTGATAAGCGGGAAACGAAACAGGCTCTCCGTCAACAGAAAAGGCTTTTTCAGCCGCTCCGGCCGGCAGAACGACGGCCGTGGAGAGAAGCGCGGTTCCGCTGCTGTTTTTGGCGCTCGTCAGCGCTTCCGCCGCGTCCTGCCTGACGGTTTTGACCGAGGCTTTCCAGCCGAGAGTGACCGAAGCGGACCCAGAGGCGGACGCGCCGTTGCCGACGATATCGGCAGCGGCATGGGGAGTGGACGCGGTCACGACGCCGCCTGTAACCGTGACCGAAACCGTCCCCGAAGCATTCAGCCCGTTGCCGATACCCGCGGCGTTCGTGCCGCCCGCAGCGAAGACCACACCGCCCGATATCCGGACATCCACCGCCGCCGCGCTGTTCCGGCCTGAACCGATGCCCGCACCGCCGTCCGCGCCGCTGGATCCGCCCTGAGCGGTCACGGTGCCGCCCTCAATGACGACGGAAGCGGGCGCGCTGTTGGTGCCGCCGATACCCGCGCCGGTTTTCAAACCGGTCGCCTGAACGGTGCCGCCTGTTATGACGACACGGCCGCCCGATACGTCCAGCCCCGGGCCGATGCCGCCCCGGTCGGCCTGGGCGGTTACATGGCCGTTCGTAATGCGGATTTCCGCCGCATAGCCTTTAAAGCCGCCGCCAAGCCCCGCGGCATTCCCTGCGCCTTTGGATACCACCGTGCCGCCGCTGATAAGGATGGTACCGCCGGCCGCTTCGCGTCCGGTGCCGATTCCGGGGCCGTTGTCCCCTCCGGTAGCCTCCACCGTGCCGCCGCTGATCTCCACGTCAGCATAGGAAAACCGTCCGCCGCCGATCGCGGCCGCGTTGGAACCTCCTGCAGCGGTTACGGTACCGCCCTGGATCACGACTTTGCCTCCGACACCCGGAGCTGCGGCGCTGGCCCCTCCCTGGGCGCCGATAGCCGGGCTGTAGGCGCCTCCGGTTACATCCAAAGACGCTTCGTCGCTCTCGCCGCTGATGATCAGGGTGCTTCCCTCGTCCACCTGGATCCCGCAGCCGTTGCCGGCTGTACGGGTCACGCGGTTCGTCCCGCGGAGCACCAGACGCAGGGTGGAATTTCCGGCCACGCGTATCAGCGCGCGCCCCTGATTGGTGCTGAGAACCGCGCCGTCGAGCAGGACCGATGCATCGGCCCCGCCGTTTACGGTAATCGGGCTGGCGCTGCCGATGGTGAAGTCCGTGCTGCCTGTGATGCGGTACGTCCCCGTATGTTCCTGCAGGGTTCCCCCGGTGAAGGTATAGCCCTTCGCGCCGATGGTCACGCCCTTGGAGCCGTCCGCCGCAAAGCTCAGGGTTTGTTCACCCTGGGCATATACGGCCGCCATCGGCGAAACCATCAGCAAACCGAAGGCCAGTACCATCCCGGCCGCTCCCGCCCGGATTCGTTTCATATTCACGTTCACTCCTCTTTTCCCATTCTTGATCGATTAATCCCAGCCCATGATCGTTTTTACCTGTTCGGTGAGTTTTTCGGCCGCATACTGATGTCCATAGGTGCTCGCATGGTTGCTGCCTCCGTCTGTATTCTGAGGCAGGCGCACATAATGCACCGTGATCCCCTCCGCCCCCAGCTGCTCAAAGGATTTGACCAGCAGCGGATGCATGGTGGACGCCTGCAGGCCGTACGCCCACACGATCTCGGCCCCGGGATTGTTCTGCCGGACCAGCGCGATCAGTTCCCGGACACCCGCTACGAATTCTTCATCCGTCAGGGACCCGCCCCGGCGGCGGAAATTGTCGTCGTTGCTCCCGAGATTGATAACCACCAGATCTGGACGAAAGCCGGAAAAATCCCACAATTTTTCGCTGTCGCGGCGGTAAGAGGCCTTTTCATAAATATGGGAAATCCTCCAGTTTTTATCGTCCGCACCGGCCGCCACTCCCCAGCCGGACACAGAAACCACCTGGTAATCCGCTCCGACGGCCCTGGCCGTGAGCGCCGCGTACGTGTTGGCGCCGTCCTCCGTTTTGCAGCGGTCCTGAATCGTCCCGCCGCTATCCTCGCTGCCGAGTCCGCAGGTCAGGGAATCGCCGATAAATTCGATCCGCCTTTCCGCTGCCGGAACCGTTTGGAGCTCTCCGGTAAAAGTCAGGGACTGCGCGATCACCAGATTGCTCGTGGCGGCTGTCCGTTTGGTCAGTTCGATGGTATGCTCCCCTTCCGGAAGATCCGACGCCAGCGGGTAGGTCTTCACGCCGGGGTCCATCCGGAATACCGCCGCCTGTTCCCGGTTTCCGTCCACCACCACCTCAAAATAGGCATCCTTTCCGCTGTCCAGATTCGCCGTCAGGGATACATCACCCGTAAACCGTCCCCGGATATCCAGCCCCGACGCCGTCCAGTCCAGGGACACCCCCTCGCCGACGGCGGACGAACGCCCCTTGACTTTGACTTTGTCTCGTATAGAGGCGAGCGAACAGGTCACGGGTTTCGGTTCTCCGCCCGTCGGGGCTGTCGGTGCGGTGCTTTCGAGGCCGGCCGCCGTCTCGCGGCCGCCGGACGTTTCCGCCGCAGGGGCAGAAGACGGGCCCGGCCCCGATGAACAGCCCGTCAGAAACAGCAGCGTCAACAACAACACGCCCATCCTTTTTCTCATACCCGCCCCCATCATGCCGCCGGCTCGGAAGAGCCGCTGGCATCGACAAGCGTGATCGTCAGTTCTTCCAAAGGCACCTTATAGAGCAGGCGCACCATCACCGTTCCATCCGCATTGACGTAACGGCTGTTCTTCAGCGCATCGGAATCGCTGACGGTCGCTTTATCCAGTCCGGCCTCCGCCAGGGCCTGCCCATATGCCTCGAAATCCTCTATCTTCACATCCCGGAACAGGACGATGGAAGACGTGGTTTTGATCTCGGATTTGTCGGCGGCGAAGGTTCCGGCGGTGAACTCCGGTATATCGGCAAACACGGCGTTATCCGGCCAGCGCTCGAGAGGGATCCCCGCCGGATAGCTGGAGGCCGTCTCTTTCCCGCCGCAGGCCGACACGGCCAGGCACAGCGCTATCACCGCCAGGAAGGCCAGCCATTTGCTTTTCACAACATCATCCGTCCTTTCTGAGCAGCCCGGGCCGCTTTATTGGTTGTTCTTGGCCGCCTGCTTCTGATCGTAGTATTCCTGATAAAGCCGGGTGATCTCCTCCAGCCGGTAGTTGCTGTACAGGGCGTCGATGCAGGCCTGGTACTCCGCGTCGATATCGCCTCCGTTGTTGATGAGTCGGAACATGACCCCGCGGGCGTACCCGACATATCCCAGATCGTAGTTGCCCTCCAACACGGCCGGCGGCGTTTCATATACCGAGACGTACCAATCTTTCTCGTACTGCCGCCGAATGGCATAGGCATCCAGCGCCTTTTGCGTGCACCAGGCGCGGATCGGATCCTCCAGCAGGAACGGCAGCGCGTAGGTGCTGGTTACGCCGTCGGATATCAGCAGGTTTGCGTCGGATTTGTAGGGCTCCAGGGCATCCATACCGATTTCCGTCTCGCTGGTATAGCCCCAATGCTTGCCTTCAAACCCGTTGCGGATCGTGGTGGCGTTATCATAGTCGGCCAGGAAATTGAGGTACACCATTGCAGCGGCCGGATCCGCGCTCGCAGCGGAAATACAGGTGTAGCGCTTGACTTCGGGATTATTGCCGCACAGATAACCGGACGTGCCGCCCGGTCCCACCGGCGGCGCGATGCCGATCCATTCGGCAGAAGGGTCGTTTGTATAGATCGCGTTGTTTTCCGATACATACCAAAGCTGGTCGTTGGTCACGCCCACCTTGCCGTCGGCGACGAGCTGGTTGAGAGCCGTACGGTCCATGGTGTTCCAGTTGTTGGGCAGCAGGCCCTCTTCCTTCAGGCTGCGCAGGTATTTGATCGCCGCTTTGACCTCCTGCTGCGCACCGCCGAAGACCACCTTGCCGTCCTTGTCAAAGGTCCAATAGCCGGGGTTGCAGTTGAAGGCCGGGAAAATCCCATAGAAAGAGGCGATATGGTTGACACAGCCGAGGCCGATGGTATCGTCCAGCCCGTTGCCGTCCGGATCGTTGTACACAAAGGCATGCAGCATGTTTTTGAAATCCTCGGTGGTTTTCGGCACCGACAGATTCAAGTTGTCGAGCCAGTCCTTGCGGACCATCAGCATATCGCAATCGGTCTCGATATTCGAGTTGATCGCATACAGCTTGCCGTCGGTATAGCGCAGGGTATCCAGCTGATCCCAGGTGCGGTAAGTCGTGATGTTCGGCGCGTATTCCCGGATCAGGGGATCCAAATCCGCCAGCATCCCTTGTTTGGCCAGCGTGTTGTAGAGGCCGAACAAACCCGAACCCAGCGAGAAGATATCGGGCAGGGTGCCCGCTGAGGCCATCAGCTCGATCTGACTCTGGACGTCCGCCCCGGACAGATAGTACAGTTCGACTTCGAAGCCGAGCTTCTCCTTGATCCATTCCCCCATCATATTGCCTTCGGGAACCTGCCGGCCTTCGGTCTGTACCATGATCTTATTGACCTTGGGCGTGTAGGCGGCGGAGGATCCGCCGGGGGTTTCGCTGGCGGCCGAAGCGGGCGTGCCGGACGATCCCGCGGGCTGCGGCTCCTTTGGCGTGCAGCCGCCCAGCGCGGCGGCCGTCAGAAGGGCTGCCAGACATACAGACAACGTTTTTTTCATGGATGACCATTCCTTTCCAGCTGACTGCAGATTTTCAGCGAGTTCCGGCACAGCCGGAATGGCGGCCGTACCGGCCGCCGGGATACAACTTCTGCTGCCGGAGGAGCCGTTCCTTTCCTTCCGGTATGCACGCCTCCCAAACTCCCTTCGTTTGTTCAGAATATGGAACGCGGCGTTTCAGGCCGCGGTGGTGCCGGGGCTATCCTTTAATGCCGGAATACGTCATGGTTTCCATGACCTTGTTTTTCATGATGACAAAGACCACGATGGTCGGCACCGTCGTCAGGAAGGTAGCCGCCGCCATGGCGCCGGTCCGCGCGATGGTCCCGGCGCCGCCCGAAATGGTCTGCAGCGCCAGCGGCAGGGTTTTCATCGACTGGCTGGACGTATAGATCAGCGGTGTCATGTAATCGTTCCAGTTGCTGACGAACGAGAGCACGGCCAGCGTGGCCCATGCGGGTTTGACATTGGGCATCACCATCCGCCAGAACAAATACCATTCCCCCGCCCCGTCGATCCGGCCCGATTCCAGAATGTCGTTGGGGAACTGCTCGATAAACTGTTTCATCAGAAAAAAGTTATAAGCCACCGCGACTTTTGGGAGGACCAGGGCCCAATAGGTGTCGATCAGATGCAGGGAATTGACGATCATATACGTCGGAATCGCCGTGACATGGGGAGAAAACATCAAAACCGCGATGACGAGAGAAAAGATGAAGTTGGCCCCCGGCAGGCGGTACTTGGCCAGGGCGAAAGCCCCCATGCTCGACAGCACCACCGTTCCCGCCACCACCGTGACCGATACCCACACGCTGTTGAATATGTATCGCGTAAAGGGTACGACCGAACTGCTCACCGATGTCAGCAGATCGCCGAAATTCTTGACAGTCGGATGCCGCACAAAAAACTGCGGAGGATATACGAAGAGTTCATCCAGCGGCTTGAATGCTGTGCTGACCAGATACACGAGGGGAAGCGAGGTAAAGAGCAGCAGCAAAATCAAACAGATATACCCCAGACACGCTCCCGGCCTCAGGCGAAACCGCCTGCCCACCCGGATGGTCAGCGCACCCGAAACCTGAGCCATATTCCGTCCTCCTTAATCATCCGATTTGAAAATCCGCATGGCGATCCGGCCGAAGGCGAAGGTGATCAAAAACAGCACCACCGCCACGGCGGAGGCATAACCCATTTCGAAGCGCAGGAACGCGTGGTCGTATAAATGGGCCACGATGGTATGCGCGGCGTAGTTGGGGCTGGGCATTCCCGCCACGGCCGTCGCCGTCTCAAATACGGCGAAGGACGTCGTGATCGAATTGATGGCGGCGAACAGCAGCTGCGGCTTCATGACCGGCAGCGTGATATACCAAAGCTCTTCCCACTTGTACCGCATCCCGTCGATGGAAGCCGCCTCATACAACGACCGCGGCACGCTTTTCAGTCCCGCCATAAACACCAGAAACCCGGTACCCATACTCATCCATATCGAAATGATGATGACGGTGGGCAGGATAAAGTTCCCGTCCTTATTCCAGAGAATCGGCTCCGTGATGATGCCCATGTTCAGCAAGGTGTGGTTGATGAGCCCGTATTTATCCCCGGCAAAAAACCACAGCCACACCTGGGACATGGCAATGCTGCTGGTCAGGGACGGCGCATAGAACGCCAGCGCAAAGAGGTTGTTGTGCTTGATACCGTTCAGGATCCAGGCGAACAGGAACGAGGCGATAAACCCGATCGGACCCACGATTCCCGCAAAGAGGAACGTGTTTTTCAGGGACAGCAGGAACACGTCGTCGTCCATGAGCAGTTTCTTAAAATTTTGCAGTCCCACAAAAGTGGAGGGCTGCAGGAGATTGTCGTAGGTTAAACTCATCCCCATGGCAATCAAAACCGGCAGCACGGTAAATACAAAGAGAAAGATCAAGAACGGCGCCAAAAAGCTGTACCCGATTCCATAGCGGTTCCACCACCATTTAAACGAACGCAGGCGTTTGGCGGCGCCGTTCAGAGGGCGGACGGCTATCGTTTGATCCATCGATCCCATCTCCATGATTCCTTTCTTTCCAGAGGCATTTGGAAACGCCGGTTAGGATGAGCTCTGCGTTCCGGACGTTACTGAGCGGCCGCGGCGTATTCCTCCTGCTTGGCCATCAGCTCCCGGTTGATGTCCTTGACCGCCTGGTCCAGGGAATCCCGCGCACTCACCCGCGCCCGCTTCTTGTTCACAATCGGGATGTTCATCCCGCTCATGACCACCCGGTTCCAGGCGTTGTTCAGATGCCGGGAGGTAAAATACCCGCCGAGCACCACGGGAATTTCTTTTCCCCATTCCATCTGTTCGAGAATGACGTCCCGATGGGTCCTATCCCACGGCAGGCGGCCAAACGCTTCCACATTGGCCGTATTCCAGCGCGCACCGGTGCCCAAAAGCGCTTCGAGTTCCCGGCCGAACTGCACCTGTACGTCAGTGCTGGTCCACCAGTCGAGAAACGTGAACGCCTCGTCCGCCAGAGCCGTCTGGCTCAGAATCACCGAGCAGGTGTCGGCAATATTCCCGATGGACCGGTCGATCACGCCGTCTTCGCGGACATGCCCCGGAACCATGGCGATATCCCACCGTCCGTACAGTTCGGGCGCGGCCGTGGCGATCTGCACGTACATCCCGTAATTCGCGATGCCGATGGGCATCTCCCCTGTGCGGAAGCGGTTGAAAAAGTTGTACTCGATCGGCATGCCGTAGCTGGTGTACTGTTCGGTCCATTCCTTGAACGCCTGGTAGGCCACCGGTGAATCCAGAGCGGTGCGCAGGCCGTCGTCGGTATAATACTGGCCGCCGAGCTGAAAAATAAAGGTGCTGAATCCGGCGGGGGCGAACTGCAGCCCGTTCTGGTTGAGAATGGGGAGGGTGCGTTCGTACACGTCGGTCCAGGTTTCCGGCACGTCCAGACCCAGTTCCGCCAAAATGTCCTGGCGGTAGAACATCACACTGAAGTCCATCTGCTCGGGAATGGCATAGACGCCGCCGTCGTACTCAAAAGGAATCAGAATATTCGGTATGAAGCGGGAAAACACCCGTTCATAATCGTCAAATTCCCGGAGGTTCCGGACCGCGCCGCGGATCGCGAACTCGACCGGCGATCCGGGGGCCACGCCCATCGACACGTCGGGGGCGTTCCCTGAGGCGATCGCCAGCAGGATGGCGTTGACGCTGCCGGTGGACAGCTGCCCGGCCGGCAGAATGTTCATATTCACATTGATGTGATGCCGGGGCGTGAAATCTTCGTCGCAGAGCTGCTTGATGATCTCCGCCCATTCGGTGCCCCGTCCGATCCATACATCGATGGTGGGATTGTTCTCGTCCGCCTCATAAAGCGCCGCGATATTGTTGTAGTCCTTGGTAAACGACCGCACAAAATTTTTTACGGTCGACCAGGCCTTCTCCAGTATGTTCGAGCGGACGCGGCCGTTTACCCGGTCCGGGGGGGAGAGGTGGATGTAGTCGAATAAAAGCGGGGTATTCTGCAGGCTGATGATGTAGTTGCCCATATTGCTCAGGGCATTCTGCAGATCGGACAAGCTGCGGGAGATGTTGTCCGGCCGTTTGATCAGCTTATTCAGCTGATCCTGAATCGTGATGAAATTGTTGGCGGCGGAGGGCCGCTTTTCCGCAATGGACGTCAGCTGATCCGCCATGCGGCCCATGCTGTCCCGTATGGAGGCGAAGGCATCCAGCAGACCGGGAATGCTCTTGTGGAGATCGTATTCATAATTGGGATCGGGATCGACCCCGGTGAGCATGATGATTTTGCGGTACATATCGGACAGCAGGACCGAATCGTCGTTGATCTCCTGGATCATGTCGGTCACGGGCCCCAGCACGGCTTTCATGGTGATGGTGTGGGAACCGGCCCCGAAATAGAAGAGAAAGGGCTCCCCGTCCCGGCCGGACAGCGTTTCAAGGCGCCAGTCCGCACCGTAAACAAAGGCGTATTCGCGCAGCTCCTCAAAGGGGATGCCGCCGTCCACGGCGATCGACCGGTAAACCGGCAGCCCGTCGGTGAACCACTGCCCGGTCCGGATATCGATGCGGTAGAGGCCTTCCCGTTCGACGTAGAATTCCCAGGTGATCGACTGCCCGCCATCCGACCAGCGGGAACCGCCGATGGCATTGAGCATCCGTTCCCCGTCTGCAGCCGGTTCGGTGAGCGGATCGCCGTTGTATTCGCGGCGTATGACGGTATCCGTTTTGTACAGGACGGCCGACTCGGCCTGAAAATCCAGCGGCGTGCCGGCAGCGGAATACCCTTTTTCCTCGTATTCTTTTTTCACTTCAGCGTAGGTTCTGGTCGTTTCGGGCGGTACCAGCCGCACGCTCCGGATGGCCACAGGTTCCGCCACCCATTCCATCTCAAGCACATGCCGTCCCGCTTCGAAATAAAACAGGAACGGGCTGGAATACAGCCCCTGATCATCCGTAAGCCTCGTGCTCTGCCACTTCCGCACCTCGATCTGGCGGGGCCTCACCTGATCTCCGATGCTGTTGATGAGCGGTTCTCCCTCGTCTTTCCACAGACGGGTAAAGGCGATGGTGTACGCTTCCCGGAAAGGGATTTCGCCGTCGATCTTCAGCACCCGCTGAGCGGGATCGCCCGTTCCGTCCAATGCGTGATAATCCACCGCGATATTGTACAGCCCCGCGGCGGGCACCTCTACGGTCCACGCGAACCCGGACGCCTCTTCGGTCCACAGCAGGACAGATTCGCTGCCGCCCGCCGGATCCGGGCCCAAAAACGACTCGTTCCCTTCCGACAGGATCCCCTCGACCGACTCTCCGCCGGCCGCGGTATATCCCGCCTCGATCTGCTGACGGCGCACCCGGCTGTATACCGGATCCTCGTCCAGAAGCTGACCGCCGGACGGTGCGCCCGTATCGCCGAACTTGTCTCCCAGCGGCTGGCCGGGCGCTCCCAGCGCGCTCCCGGCGATCAGGCAAAGACAGAGCAGCAGGGATCCGCCGATCCGGAATCCCCGGATCATTCCGGCGTGCACGCTCTTGTTCATCGAGGCCTCTCCTCCATTTTAGAATCGATGGAATTTATCCAACCAGACCCGTCCGTTCGATACTGGTCATGAATTTCCGCTGCAGCAGGATATAAAACAGCAGCACCGGCAGCAGGACGAGAAAAGTTCCCGCCATGGCCATCCCTTTGGTGAAAACGAATTCGCCTACATTTTCGCCCGCACCGCCCCCGATGCCCTGGGCCATGCGGTACATGTTCGGCAGCATGGCCGGGAGCAGCTTTTTCGATTGGGAGATGATGTAATACCCCGGCTCCACATAATCGTTCCAATGCCACACCACCGATAAAATCACCGACACCAGGATGGCCGGCTGGGCCACGGGCAGGGCGATCCGTCCGTATGTATGCAGCCGCCCGCAGCCGTCGATAAAGGCCGCTTCCTCGAGTTCTTTGGGCATGCCGAGAAAAATCTGGCGGAAGATGAAAATGAATAGCCCGCCCCGCAGGCCGAACCCGAAAAAAGTCGGGACGATCATGGGAAAATAGGAATTGAGCCAGCCGAAATTGCTGTACATCATGAACAGCGGCACGATGATCACCTGGATGGGCACGATCATGGTGAAGATCACGACGAGGAACAAAACGTCCAACAGCCGCGAGCGGTACCGTGCGAAGCCATAAGCCACCAGCGAACAGGACACCACGTGCCCCACGGTGCTCAGCACCGTCACCACAAGGGAATTGAAAAAGTACCGGGGATACACCAGCTCTTTCCAGGCAATCGCAAAGTTCTGCCAATACAGTCCGCTCGGAATCCACTGGATGGTGATATCGACGAGATCCTCGGGCGATTTCAGCGCGGTGACGATCATGAACAGAAACGGAAAAAGGAACACATAGGCGATGCAGCACAGACACAGGTACAAAAACAGCCGGCCGATGCCGTGAATCCAGAAAGACCCGTTCCGGAGCGTCTGCATACGCGCTTCCAAACGAGAGGGACGCCGAGGATTTGCCGCCGTTCGATTCATAAAACGCCTGTCCTTTCACTCATAAGCTCCGCCGCATGTCCTACCGCTCGCCCAGCCGGTTGAGAGGACGCAGCACCAGAAAAACGAGGAGGATGAACGCGAAAACCGCCATGAAATACAGCCAGCTGATGGTCGCGCCGTATGCATAGTCGCTTTTCTGCGTCAGTTCAAAGATATACTGCACCAAACGGTTATCGCTGTTTGTAAAGGAATCGATGAGCGTGTAGACCACGTTGAGAAGCAGAACCGGGGAAATCATCGGCAGGGTGATTTTCCAAAAACTCTCCCATTCGGTTGCCCCTTCCACGGTTGCCGCTTCGTAAAGGGAGGGAGAAATCCCGCAAAGCCCCGAGAGGAACAGCACGGTCTGTACCCCGGACGCCCACAGCACCTGCGTGATCCGGTTGAGAAATGTCTGCACGACCTGCGTCACCGTCGGCCCCAGATACTCGAGTATGGCGCCCGACGCCTGCACGCCCCGGTCCATGGTATACACCACATTGAGCTGGTCGTCCACGCCGCTGCCGAGCAGCTGCTGCATGATGTACCCGGTCCCGAGCAGAACCGGCAGGAAAAAGATGCTTCGGAAGATGCTCTTTCCCACGATCTTCTTATTGACCATCACCGCGATGATGAGGGAAAACACGATGATGAGCGGCAGATTGATCACCGCGTCCAGAAAAACGCTTCCCAGGCGGGGCAAAAACTCGATCTCCCAAAGGAACGCCCTTTTATAGTGTTCGAGCCCCACCCATTCCATCTGAAAGCCCTTCATCTGCACCACTTGGCTGAAACTCAGGCGGACCGTGTTCAAAAAAGGGAAGGCAAAGAACACGCAAAGCCCGATCATCCACGGGGATACAAATAGCAAGCCGGAAAAAAAGTCCTTTTGCCGTATGGTCAAACCGGCGGGCTTTTGCCGCACGCGTCTCATGGCTCCACCTCCACCGTCCGGTAATCTTCGGCCGGTATGGTCAGCCCGTCGATCTCGGCCGTCTCCCCGCTGTAATTGATGTATATCCTCGATCCGTCCTCATAGGTCACCCGGACCAGCTCATCCTCCAGGCGCACATGTTCGCGGATGGTCAAGCGATAAAACGCCCTCAGCCGGCTGTTCCACTCGTTCCAGCTTTCCGCGGCGGCGTCCTTCCATTTGGCATACTGGGACGTGAACAGAAAATGGCCGTCCGTATACTTCACGTCCTCGGAACTCGCGTGCGTCAGCATGAAATACGGGATGCAGCCGTATTCGATCAGCCGCAGCTTCTGCTTCTTCGCATCGTAAAACAGATTTTCCGGCTCCTCCGCCGTATAGGGGATGAGGCCGTGCACCACCATCTGGTACAGGGGGATCGTCTCATCCGTCAGGAAATATCCCGAATCCCGGACCGGCACCTGAAGGAGCGCGTCCACATAGGGAAACACATAGCTGTTTCCGCCCGTTACGGCGCAATATCCCAACGTCTCCTTCGTCTGACGGAGAAACGACTCCCAGACTTTCCGGTTCTCCCCGCGGGACAAAACGGCGTTTTCCCGATAATCCGCCAGCAGCTGCTCACCGAATACCTCGAAGCAAAGCCCCCCGGCCCCGCTCTTTCTTGCTGACGGCAGGAACGCCTCTTCAAAGCGGGACAGCGCCGTCACCGGGCTGAACAGATACCGCGAACCGGCCGCGTCGGTCAGCAGGACGCGGCCCCTGGTATACACACAGTCCCGCCGCTTGGTAAAGCCTCCGTTCGTCTCGTCGGCGTCGACCAGATTGTTCTGCAGCGTCAGGGGAATCCCCTTCTCCCCGGCATAGGCGTTCAGTTCCGCGAGAGCTTTGTCTCCGCCCAGTTTCGAAGCCGGAGGAAATCCCTGGGGATAGGCGCCGTAACCGCTCTTCTGCCATCCGGCCAAATTGACTCGCAGAGCGGTGATTCCCTCTCCCGTCAGGTCCTCCAGCATATCCTGCGCCTGCCGGAAGGTACACATGGTGACAAACCGGTCGGCCAGCATGGACGTCTCGGTGGCTCCCATGAGCAGATCCAGCTGCAAGGGAACCGCATCGTCCTTCCCGATCCGCCGGGCAATGCCGCCCGAGCGCAGCAGATGTTCCCGGTAGCGGCCGGCCATCTCGCTGTACCCGCCCCCCGGCAAAAACGCGTACGAGACGGTGCGGTCCCCCTGCACCAGCTCCTCGTCGATTTTCGTCACCTGGACGGTGCCGCTCTCCATACTGGGTTTGACGCTCGAGTAGGTGCGGCGGTATGTAAAGGTGTTGTAGATGCGGTCATAGGCGACGTTCAGGCCGTTCGGATACACCTCCACGGTGGATTCGCAGGCCTCATCCTCTACCATGGCCACAAACGCTTCCCCGTCCCGCTGCACGCCGAAAATGGGCAGCATCGCGGTTTTAACGCCCTGTTCCCTATCGGTCTGCCTGGTGTCCAGGTCGAGAATACGGCTGCCGTAAATATCGAGTTTCAGCGCACTTCCGCCCATTCTCTCCCGTCCTGTAAACCGATGGAGCGCTCCGCTCCCGTCCGGGTACACCGCATAACCGTCCGCCTCCGGTGAGGCGCCAAAAAACGGCAAAACCGATATCGACACCAATTTGTTGTTTTTCTGTTCCCGGATGCTGTCCTGCGGTATCCGCACGATCAGCCGGTCCTCCTCCAGCGTCAGTTCGACCGCGAGACGGATCCCAAGCTTTGAAAAGACATATTGCAGGCGGATGCCGTTGTCCAGAGCCGTCTCGGTGATCTTCGACTCCTCCCGCGCGGCGTTGGTGTTGCTGGTAGAGGCCTTGGCGCTCTTATCCAGGTTGGTGTATGAGAAGGTGAACAGCGAGGTCATATTGCCCAGCCAAAAATCGTTGACATCGCCGGATATCCGTTCCGTGTCCACGCTGCTGTTCCACCGATAGCCGCTGCGTTTGTCCAAAATCGCGATGGAACCGGCCGTCCCGTCATATTGGAGTTCGAGCTGATCGGTCCTGGCCACCGTGTGCAGTCCGTTCTGGACGGCTTCTCCGTCCGGCGCATCCGGCAAGGCCGTATCGGGACCGGCCAAGGCGGACAGATACAGGGTGCAGCCGGCCGCAGCCGCGCACAGCGCGGCCGTCAACCGCCGCAGGGGTCTGGACCCCGAACTCCCCGTTTTGCGTATGTTCATTGTTTCATGCCTCCCGCCTAGCCGGCAACCGACATCCGCACCTCGGTAAAGAGTCCGGTCACAAATGTCCACAAATTATTGAATAAGGATACAAACAGCACCAGAATGGCGCAGACCACCGCCATACAGAACAAGATGAGTAAGACGATGCCCACGGTCTGCCCCAGTGTGTAATTGTTCAGGGTTTTGACGCTCAAGATTAGTAAAAAACCGATCCACAGAAGCAGCAGATTTTGAAGCCCTGTGTAAAGTCCCTGTTCCCCCAGGGACAACACCTGCGACAGAAGGGAGAGCGGCAGGGTGAAAAGCAGATACGGCATGGTGCAGTATGCTGTGGAAAGAAAAATTTCTTTCAAGGTAGATTCTCCGCCCAAAATGGAGGTCACGGCGAAATTTGATGCCGTGAAGATCAGCAGGGGCAGCAGGATCTTTCCTATCTCGATCCACACGCTCGCATCCCGCAGCCTCAGCGTTTCCATCGGATAATGCACGGTGAACAGATAGGCGAAACGCACCAGAATCAGGAGCAGCACAATGCCGACTCCGGCCGCGATTCTGGCGGTTTTCCGGTGACGCTTGATGTCGGTAAAGCTCTCCAGCGGATGGAACAGCATCCGCAGAGACAAACGAAAATAGTTCATGAGCGCCTCCTGATCGGGCGGCCGTCCGCTATCCTCCGGCAGAGCAGGAACAGGCCGGTGAGCCCGGCGGCCAGGGCGGCTATTCCCGCGACACACCATCCAAAATGGCTGCGGAACCACATGTGCCGATAGGCTGAAAAAGCGTTGGAATATCCCGCCGCATTGTCCGCCAGCTTGTATTCCGCCATGGCGGCTTCCCACTGCTCTTCTTTGTAAAAAGCGTTGCCCATCCCCGTGTGGGCCAGAATATAGGTTTCATCCATCTGCAGGATCTCCTCCCACAGCTGTCTCGACTCATCATAGCGGCCGGCGCTGTATGCGGCGGAGGCCTGATGGACGTTCCGGATAAAGGCGGTCGGCTCCATCACCTGAATATGGTTGCGGGCGGAATCGAGCACATACAAAGCCCCGTTTCCGTCCACAGCGATGCTCACCGGAACCTGAAACGTTCCCTTGACGCTGCCAAGCCCCCCAAACACGGCCAGCAGATCCCCCTCCTGGCTGTACTGATAGATTTTGCCGTTTGCCTTGTCCAGGGCACTGATGATCCCGTTCGCATCCACCGCCAAATCGGTGAAATTGGGGTTTTGCAGGCGGCCGTCGGCATCGAGGCTCTTTTCCCCGTATCGTCCGGATGGATAGATATTGGTGCCGACCGACGAGATTTTCATGATCTGGTCCCGGTTCGCCCCTGGAACGGTGGCATAGATCATTCCGTCCCGATCGATGACAAAATTGGAATAGGAGACGGCCTGCTGTTTCCGGATGCGTTCCCGCTGCGTCTCGGAGGCGAACATCCGGATCAAAACGCGTCCCAGGTCAAAATCCACCTGTGTAGCGCCGACATACCCCCGAAACTGGCCGCCTGCGTCCATCGTGAAAAAGGCGTTCCGCTTGAGCACCGTCAGATAGCCGATCTTGTTGACGTATACCTTCTGCGGTTCAAACACAAAATCCTGTCCCAGGATATCCGATTCCGGATTGCCGAATTCCTCCACGAACGCGCCGTCCGGCGCCAGATGGAGCACCCGCCGGTTTCCGGTGTCGGCGACGAAGAGATCGCCGTCCGCATCCACATAAACGCCGTTCGGCTCCTTCATCGGCCGGTCCTCCGGCCCGGTATAGACCTGCAGCAGCGTCCCCGACAAATCCAGCTTGAGCACGCGGTGGTTGCCCGTATCCGCGACATACAGATGGTTCTGCGCGTCGATGAACAGATCCTGCGCGTTTTTCAGCGACCCCGCAGACGAAAATTCCTGCATCACCTGCCGAAAGGTATAGGAGACCGGAATACGGATCTCGGTTCCGGATGCGTCCAGTATGTAATCGGTTTTGACATGGGCGGACGCCGTCATGGGCATCCCCAGCAGCAGGCCCGCGGCCAGAAGCAGCAGACCCAGTTTTTGCACGCATGCGCGCATGTACGGTGTCCTCCTTACCAGGATGTGCCGTTCAGCGAACGGCTAAATCCGCCACCAGCAGCCGGATATTCTCACCCGCTTCCAGTGTCACATCGATCGCGTTGGATCCTTCTCGCAGCAGCGGTCGGGGAACCGTCCAGCCCCGCAGGGTCGTTTCATCCCCGAGCAGAGGCGTATAAGGGCTTGGATACGGTTCCCGGATGTCCTCCGCTGCCGTCAGCACCGTGCCGTTGAAGGCAACCGTGAGGGACTGGCCGTTCAGGGCGTCTTCCGTCTGCAAACGCAGACGGGCGTCGGTGCTCCATCCGTTTATCGGTGGGGCGAGATCGAGCGGGATACGGTGGGTTTCCCCCGCCTCCAGCGTATGGGGCAGGCTGGTCGGCACGCTCTGAATCACGCCGTTCCAGGAATGCCAGCCGGGCGTGAGGATATAGTGCTGGGGCTGTTTGGCAAGCCAGGCGGGATCCCCCAGCCGCGGCAGCACATGAAACGGCGGTTCGTGGAAGGGGCCCCGCCCCTCGCTGCCGTGCTGCCGGTAATACACGAAATTGAACAGACTGATTCCTTGGGCGCCCTGCGCATAGGCCAGGTGCGCCGTGGTGTAAAATTCTTCGTCCGTTACTCTCCGGAAAGTGAAATTGTCATACGCGCCGGCTTTGACGGCTTTACCGGAATACAGACAGTGGCACAGCTCCAGATAGACAGCCGTATCGGGCAGAAGGGCTTTGATTTTCGCAAAGTCGGTATCCTGTTCGGTAAAATAATGATCGGAGACATTGACGATGTCCACCCCGGCCTCTGCCATGGCTTTCACGTCCACCCCGATATCGTCGAGCATAGACAGAAAACACGGGATCCGCACGCTCAGATACCGGTACCGGCCATTTCGGCGGGTGCGGTCGAGCAGCTCCCGGACTCGCCGGACAAAATCCGTCATGATGGAGCGCCGCTCTTCGAGCGTGGTTTCCTCCACCCGAAAAAAACGGGGATGGCGCTGAAAATCCAGTTCATAACCGTCGAGATCGTAATTTTCGCATTGCTCCTCGATCATCCGGAACATCTGCTCCCGCACCTCGGGATAGATCCAGTTGCAGTTGCGCTGGTACCAGTCCCGCTTGTCGGTTCCCAGGCGGTATTCGGGATGCTCCACGTAAAACCGGCTGATGCAGTGGATGCCCCGCCGGTTGCCCGGTTCATCCGCAAATTCGATAAAATGGGAATCGTTAAGACGGATGGACACAAACGCCGCCTGCCCGAATTCCCTGCAGGCCTCGATGAAATCCTGCAGGATATCCCCGCCCTCCAGCAGGTACCGGTGATACCCCGACACGTCAAAGGCCTTGTCATCCAGCGGCACACCATAATGCTCACTCCACCATCTGTGGTGTTCCTCGATGGGATACATCCGGCTTTTGTGCCACGGCACCCGTCCGGTGCATAGCTGGATCAGATGGGCATCCACCTTTCCCGCGACTTCTTTCACCGTCTCCCGGAGCATCTCGGGCCGGAACGGCTCACCGGGTGAGGAATGGTAGGGGCTGACGCAGGTGGTGATGTTGGTGGTGTCGTTACTGTAAAGAACCCGATACGGCACGGAAGGGCGGTTCACGGCGGCACATCCTCTCTCTGTGTTGGGGTTGGTCAGCGGCGGACGCGGCCAGAGCCGTCCCCCGCTGCGAGAAGCTCGATTTCCTCCCGGCTGGCGAGGTTGACATCCCATTCCATCGTCTGCTTGAGGCAGGAAGCCGCCGCCGCATATTCGATGGTTTTCTGGGGATCAAACCCGCTGCCGATTCCAAACAGCAGACCCGCGCTGAAGGAATCCCCGCCCCCCACGCGGTCCACCAGATGAACCGCATAGGTACGCGAAAAATAGGACATCCCCCCCGTATACAGCATCGCGCCCCAGTCGTTGTCCGACGCGCTGATGCTGCGGCGCAGGGTAATGGCGACCGTTTTCACCCCGTAGCGGCTTTCGATCTGCTGTGCGACCTGCACATAGCCGTCCCGGTCCAGCTGTCCTTTCGTCACGTCGGTGTTTGCCGCCCGGATGCCGAAAACCTTTTCCGCGTCCTCCTCGTTGGCTATGAGGACATCGACATACGGCATCAGCCGCTCCATCACCTCTTTGGCCCGCTCCGGAGTCCAGAGATTCCGGCGGTAATTGAGGTCGCAGCTGACGAGCACCCCCCGCTCTTTGGCTCGCTGGCATGCCTGCAAACAGATATCCGGCAGCGCATCGCCCAGCGCCGGCGTGATGCCAGTGAAATGGAACAGTTCCGCCCCGGTAAGCAAGGTATCCCAATCGAAATCCGACGCCGAAGCCGTGGCAAACGCGGTATGTCCCCGGTCATAGACCACGCGGGAAGGGCGCTGAGACGCGCCTTTTTCCACGTATAGAAGGCCTATCCGCTCCCCGCCCATGACAACGTGGGCGGTCCCGACCCCCAGCTTATGAAGCGCCGCCAGTCCGCACCGGGCGATCTCGTTGTCGGGCAGACGGGTGACAAACGAGGTCTCCATCCCCATCATCGCCAGGGACACGCACACATTGGCCTCCGCGCCTGTATAATTGACCTCGAATTGTCCGGCCTGCAAAAACCGGAGATAGCCCGGAGGATTGAGCCGTACCAAAAAATCGCCAAATCCCACCATTTTTTTCATATCGGCCGGTCCTTTCCGAGAAACCTTATTTTTGCAAGATGTGCAGGGCGAATCCGCCCACTTCGTCTTCCAGATACGCCGACTGCAGCCGTCCCTGTGCGGTCGTGCGGATGCTGTCCTCCTTCACGCGAATGCCTTCCCTGCGGAAAAATGCCAGCGCCCGTTCAACCGAACGGGTATAAAACCCGATATGCCCGTTCGTACCGTAATACGGGCTCTTCATCATTTCCACCGCTTTGCCGGCAAATACCGAGCTGTGTCCCTCCACGACCGGAAGGCGAAAACGTCCGGCCACAGCCTCCGCCGCCCGTACGGCTCCATCGGCGCCTTCGAAATTGATTCCCACGTGCGCGAGCGCAAAGCCGAGCGAAAGATCGACCGCCCTCCGGCAGGACGCCGTGATGCCGTCAAAATCCTGCGCGGAGATCTGATCAGCCGTTGCCATGAAGCTCCCGCCGCAGGCCAGAACCCGGTCATTTCCGAGATAATCCGGCAGGTTATCGAAGGTAATGCCGCCCGTGGGAATAAACCGGACGTCCGGATATGGCCCGCCCAGAAGTTTAACAGCCTGCAGGCCGCCGTTCGGTTCGGCGGGGAAAAATTTGAAAACCGTCAGCCCCCGCTCCAGCCCCTGCTCGATTTCACAGGGCGTGGCGCAGCCGGGGATAACTGCGACGCCCGCGTTCTGACACCACGCCACGGTTTTGGCGTTGAAGCCCGGTGAAACGACAAAGTCCGCACCCGCTTCCACAGCCGATTCGGCCGTTTCCGGATCTAAAACCGTACCGGCCCCCACCGTCATGTCCGGGAAAGCCGTTTTTATCGTCCGAATGACCTCCAGGGCCCAGGCGTTGCGCAGGGTCACTTCGATCAGCGGAATACCGCCGCCGATCAGCGCCGCCGCCAACGGGCGGGCATCCGACACCGCGGGAACTTTGAGGACCGGGATCAGCCCGATTTCTCGTATGGTCCGCATTACCGCCTGCATGACGCCCCCTCCCCGCCGGCAAACACCTCGAAATACCGCTGAAAGAACGCATCCCGGTCCACGTGGAACGCCGCCTGATGAGGGCCGTCATCACCCCGTGTCCAATAGGTCGCTCCCGCCGCCCGCCGGCTGTACAGTTCCACATCGGCCGTACCCGTCTCAAACCGGCAGATGCCTTCGTCGAACAGCGACACGGCCGCCAGCGGGTCGTGGAACGTGATGAGATCCCGTTTTTGAAACCACACCTCGGCCATGGCCAGGACGGTCTGCAGAATGTCCTGCCGGAACCGTTCCCGAACCTCCGCGGCGGGCATTTTCACCTGACAGGTGACATCCAGCCCGACGGAGCGGTGGCGGGCAGGCCGGGCCGCATAAACCATGGCGGCGGCGACCGGATCCACCCGGGCGTTCCATTCGGCGCGGGGCAGTCCGGCGATCCCGTTTCCAAACACGCCGCACATGAGAACCAGCTCTTTGAGCAAACCCGGAATCTCCGGGTCCGCTGCGAACAGCAACGCGATGTTGGTCATCGGTCCGACCGCCAGGAGCGAGATTTCCCCGGGATGGCGGCGGATCGTGTCGATCATAAAGCCGATATGCTGCGCCTCGGGGAACACCGTCTGATGATCGAACCGGGACAGCACCTCCGCCTGCTGCGCGAGAGGCTGCAGCTGGGTACCGATAAACGGGCCGCGGCTTCCCGGATAAATCGGGATATCCGCACGTCCCGCTGCCCGGCACAGGCAGCTCGCCAGCATCGCCCGCGCCTGGGGCTCCCCGGAAACCGTCGTGATTCCCATCAGTTCGCACTGCGGCTGACGAAGCAGATAGGCCAGCGCCACCGCGTCGTCGATGTCCGTCCCGATATCGGTATCCAGCAGGACTTTCTTATGTTCCGTCATTCTGCCACTCATGCCTTTCAGAATAGAATCGGCCGTCACCGGACCGCCAGGTCCACAAAACCGAGGACGATGCGGGATCCGGCGGTCTGTTCCACCGTGATGGTGTTCGTCCCCTCTTTCAGAATGGAGCGGGGCACCCTATAGCTTTTGCGCTGCGCCGCCGTCCCCAGCAACTGCGTGTAATCGTTCGGATACGGCTCCCCGGCATCCGCGATCTCCTGCAGCTTCGTCCCGTTGATGGTGACGGTGTACTGCTGGTTTGTAAAGGCTTCGTTCGCCTTGAGACGGTATACCCCGTCCTGCGTCCACCCGCCGTCCGGCCGGACCAGCTCCATATCGAATTCGGTGCTCAGTCCCGTCATCATCGTGCGCGGGAGCTGCCAGCCGGACTTGACCGGATCGCACCAGGTCTCTCCGTAAAAGTAATGCTGCGGTGCCTGTTTGAGGTAATTTTTATCCCCCAGATGCTGGATTACGTCAAACGGCGGTTCGGTCAGCGGGGCGTCGCCCGTCCCCATCCGGTCTCCCCGGTAATACTGGAAATTGAACAGGGAAATGCCGTCTGCGCCCTGGGCGTACCCCAGCAGGGCGCTGGTGTAAAACTGTTCGGGCGTGGTGCGGCGGTGGATGCGGGTCTGGTTCCCCTTTTCCCCGTTTTCATAGCCGCAGGCCGTCGTATGGGTCAGCTCCATATAGACCAGCGCGTCATTCCCCACCGTCTCCTTGACCGTGCGGATATCGGTGTCCTGGTCGACGAAATACGAGCTGGCCAGATTGAAAATGCCCACTCCGGCCTCCTGCCATGCCTTAATGTCGATCCCCATATCCCCATATGTATCGGTGTAAGCCGGAATGCGGACGCTGAGATACCGGTACCGCCCGTCCTTCGCGGAGGCCTCATCCAACGCCCCCCGGACTTCCCGCAGGAACTCCGTCATGATCGATACCCGCTCCTCTTTTGTGCACTTGTCGGTGTTGAAGAAGCAGAAACGCCGCATGAAATCCAGCTCAAAGCCGTCGATCTCGTAGTTGGCGATCAGTTCCTTGATCATGGTCAGCCGATTGTCCCGCACCTCTTTGTGCCGCCAGTCTAAAACATATACGTATTTGTCCTTATAGCCCTGGATTTCCCCGATCGCATATTCGGGATGCTCGATGTACAGCGGCGACGCAAACGCGATGTTGGCCAGATCCGGCGTGGTTTTCATGATCATATGGGCGTCGTTGAGGCGGAAATTGATGAATGCCCCCATCCCGTATTTCCGGCAGGATTCAATTTGTTCCTGGATGAAATCACGGTAGTTATGATACGGGAGGCTGTTCGGCGCCTTGAAGACATAATCATAAAACGGGTTGCTGACCATGGTCCCTTTGAAATCGTTGATGAACCACCGGGCATGTTCCGCCACGGGGAACGCCTCCGACGGCCACCAGGGAACCCAGCAGTGTCCAGGAGTGATTTCAAAGCAGTTGGCGCCCGCGTCCGCCGCTTCCTTGACCGCTGCGTCGAACATCTCCGGTGTCAGCGGATCGTGGAGTGCCTTATGATACGGGCTCACATTCTGATAAATGTGGGTCGTGTCGCTGTTATAGATCACCGGATAAAAGGTGGGGTCTCCCACGGTGATCTCCCCCGGTTCTCCCGTCCCGGATTCCGCCGGGGCCGGCCCCGGTTCCTCCGATTTGTCGGAGGAACCGGGATTCGACGAGGGTTTGCAACCGGACACGGATACCAGACACAGAAACGCCGCCAGCAGGCATGCTGCCGCTTTTTTCATCCGATCCAATCCCTTTCTCCCATTCATCGCATTAACGATCCGCCTTTTTCCGCACAGCGGCCGTCACGCCGGCCGCGGACAGCGCGCACAGCAGCGCGAGCGCGATCCCGGCAGCCGAATGGCCGGTTGCGGGATTCGGACCGGGGGTGGAGCCGGACGCGGTTTTGTCCGCGAGAACGAGCCGGCCGTCGGACATCAGATTCGAGAGGGTGAGCTTCCAGACGTCTCCGTCCTTCACCGGCGTCAGCGCTTTGCCGTTCAGGGTGACGGACTTGACCTCCTTTGACAGAACGAGCTCCAGCGTGCCTTTGTAGTCCGCCGTCAGAACCGCGCCGTCCGCCACGTTCTCGCCGTCTTTCGTCACGGTGACGTTCTTGGCCTCGATCGCCACAGTCACATTCACTTTTTCGGGCGTTTTCCAGCTGTCCGCCGTCACCGCCGTTCCGACCTTCCCCTCATAGGAAAAGCCGTCGCTGGCGCTCGCACAGGATAGTTTCAGATCGCCCGCCGGCAGATAGATATAGAAGCTGTCGTCGTCGGGATGGTTTTCCGAAAGCGGGTAAGATTTGCCGTTGACCATCAGGCTGGAGGCATCGGCGCCCGAGGGAAGCGTCACTTTGGTCAAGCTCAGCGCCGTGCTGTCGGATTTTCCCGCCGTCGCGGTCAGGGGCTGGCTGCCGTCCGTCTCTTTCGGCAGGTTCTTCACCGAACCGCCCGTGATATACAGCTTCAGCGGATGAGCCGTCTTGTCCACGTCCACACCCTGGTCGATGCCGCCGATGTTTTTATGAGAGCTCAGAGCAGTCACCGTGCCGCCGGTAATCTCCACAAAATCGATGTAGCTCTTAAATCCGCCGCCGATCCCCGCGCTGTTGACCGCTGCCGATCCGTCGGCCACGACCACGCCGCCGTTTATGATGACGGAGCCGCCGGCTCCGTCCCGCCCGGCGCCGATGGCCGCGCCGTTGCGGGCGCTGGTGGCGCGGACGCTGCCGCCGTTGATCACCACGTTCGCCGAGCTGTTCCGGGCCCCGCCGATGGCCGCGCCCTCATTGCCGGCTTCCGCCACGATCACGCCGCTGTTGATCGTGAGCTTGGCGGTGTTATTGTAATCATCCTGGATGGATCCGATGCCAGCCCCGTAGGCGCCGCCCAGGACCGTCAGTTTATCGGTGCCTTTTTCGGCGCTGATCGTCAGATGGGAATCCGCGCCGATGCCGATCGCCGATCCGACTTTGGTTGCGTTTGAAAACATCACGCTGTTGGCTCCGCGCAGCACCAGTTTGACATCGGAACCCTCGTCCACCTTGACCGCCATCTGGGTGGTGCTGATGTTGACGTTGTCCAGCGTGACTGTAGTCTTGGCCTTAGACCGGAAGGTCAGGCGGTTGGAACCGCCGCCCGTGTATTTCACAACAAAATTTCCGGTGTAATCGTCAACCACGGTCTTTCCTTGAGAATAGCCCTTTTCCGTGATAACGATCTCCCCGTTTTTCAGGTCCAGCGTCACGCTGGAGGCTGCAGAGGCTGACAAGGGTATCAGCAGACAGGACAGGGTCGCCGCCAGGACAATTGCGAGCATGCGTTTCATCTGATGTTCATCCTTTCTTTCTGTTGGTTTTAACCGGTTAGTTTTCTCTGTGCGCCTGTGATTTGCACGTTCGTACCGTAATTTCTCTGGTGTTTCCGATTTGATTTTAGCATATTTGACCAAAGCCTCGGTATCGCCCCATTGCTTAAAACTATACCCATATTGCTCTCTAGGCCAGGTAATTTATGGAAGACAGCGCCCCCTCACGCAAGAATACGATATCTGCACCCAGAGCGAGAAATGTAAAACCATCCTGTTTCGCCTTGGTTACGGCCTCGTCCGAGGGCAGGACGATGTGCATGCCCGCCGCTTTGTTGTGCCGCCGGCAAGCCTCCGCCACCTTCCGGCAGGCTTCCCTCATAACCGGATGGTCGGTCTGCCCCGTGAGACCGTAGGAACCGCTCATATCGTAAGGACCGATGAACACGCCGTCCACCCCGGGCACATCCAGAATGGCATCGATCTGTTCCACCGCTTCCCGGGACTCGATCATCACCACCACGGCGATGTCCCGGTTGGCCTCGGACGCATACTGGTCGAAGTCGGCACCCCAGCGATTCATCCGTGAAAAGCAGAATCCCCGCACCCCCTCGGGGGGATACTTGGCGGCGGCCACCGCCCGCCGCGCGTCCTCGGCAGTGTTGACCAAGGGAACGATGACCCCCATGGCCCCCATGTCCAGCACCTGCCGTATGGCCAGCGTGTCGTTTTCCCTCACCCGGACCAGCGGTACGGCGCCCCGGCCGTACATCGCCCGGAGCACATCCGTGCATTCCCGTATATGAATATCGGCATGTTCGCAGTCGACCGCGAGCCATTGGAATCCGGCATCCGCCAAGATTTCGGCAGCGGCGGGGGATCCGGTCTGAATCCAGCTGCCCACACACAATTCCCGCGCCAGAAGCGCCTTTTTCACCGCATTCATCGCGTTTCCCTCCCGCTGCCGGATTTGTACGTGTCGGATACCAGCGCAAAAGCCCGCTCCATATAGGAAAAGAAGACGTCTAGGCTATCCAGATAGGGTTTGCCGTCATAAGCCACCATTTCGAAGGACGCCGTCCCGCGGCTGTCCCGGCCGAAATAGCCGGACGCGAGGCCCGCCTCCAGCAGCAGAGCCACCTCCCGTTCGGCCCAGCAGGTATCGGGCAGACCCCAGCCGGGGTGTTTGTCCCCATAAAAAGGATTCCGGGGATTCTCCGTCACACAGGTACCCAGATGGATATGGCGCAGATCCCCGCCGAGAATCCGTACGGCCTCGTCTACGGTTTCATGCAGCGGCGGCAGATGGCACATATCGATCATGCTGCCGAAATTGCGGTATCCGCAGGCGCGTACGGCGTCGGCCAGCCGCACCGCATCCCGGGAGGAACCCAGAAAGAAACGCTTGTCAAAATCCGTGTCCGTGGGCTCCACCAGCACCGTGACGTCGTCGGGGACAAATTCGCAGAGCCGGCAGTAGAATTCCGTCAAGGCCTTGAACGCATCCTGCGGATCTCCTGCCGTCATCGGACCGCTGCTGGTGACGATCTTCTTGGTACCCGCCTCGAGCCCCCGTTCGATTTCCGCCTGGAACGCATCGAGGGTATAGCGGCGGATCCGCGGATCGCGCGAGGTGGGATAGAGCGTAGGCTGCCCGTCCCGGTCTCCCACGTTGTAGACGATCGGCCGGCCGCAGTCCCGGATGGCCTCCAGTTCCTCCGTCCGGTAGGGCTCTTCTCCTACGATCCAGAGATCAAACAAATCGAACCGCTCGTCTTCGAGCAGCGGCAGCAGGGTTTCCATGTGTGAACGCGCATCCCGAATGAGGGTCTTGCAAAGCAGATGATGATTGACGCCAATCGACAAAATATCTTTAAAGTGCACGGATAATCCTTCTCTCCATATGTAAATACCGGGTCCAGGCCGCGGTCAGCGTGTCCTCCCGGATCTCCACCGTTGCGCCGTCCAGCCGTTCCGGATACCAGTCCCGCACGCGGTCGAGAAAAGCGCCTTCCTCCAGCTCCACCTTTAAAACGGCAGGCTTTCCGAATACGAGCGGCGCCGTCGGCGGGACCTGGCGGCCGACCATTTCTCCAGCCTGCTTGAGCATCTGCCCGGTTCTGGCTGGAGGATAGCACAGCGCTTCATATTCCCCTATAGCTTCCTTGACGGTAACCGTCACCACGCCCGGGACTAGCGCTTCCGCCTCCTTCACGCCCGCGGAGTCCCCCGTCACCAGGACGAGCGGCACCCCGTTTTCACCGGCCAGCGCCGCTTCCATCCCGATTTCCCCCACCGTTATGCCGTTGACGGATATGTTGCGGTTCCATCTCACATACGAGTGAGGGAGCAGGGCCCCGGTCTCTTGGGCGCGCGCGTGGAATCCGACCATGATCAGGCCGTCGAAACTCGCGTCGATACCCGCCCACGCGCCTTCCACCAGGGGTTTTCCCCGGACGACGCTCACCTCAGCCGGCAGCTCCTCCAGCCGGATGTTGCAGCCGTCGGTATGTTCCTCATAGATCAGCACACTGTTGCCGGGAATGCTGAGGATGCCGTCCAGCACGGCTTTAATGTCGTTCATCAGCATGCGGATTCCGAACTCCGACGTTTCGGCCTGTTGATAATTCGTCACGCCGGTGACGCCTTCCACGTCAACCAGCATTATGTACTTCATTTCTCCGCCTCCTCTTAAACATTCTGGTGATTTCGTCGCTATTGTAATACAATACATTTAATTTGTCAACAATTAATTGGTTTTTATCTCTGTATTGTATTACTTTATTTTGTTAAAGAAGAATTATATCTTGCAAATTCTTGGAAAATGCGCTACAATACGCGTAGATTCCTCTCATCTACCTGCACACGGGCAGACGCCCTGCAGGATGACATAGTTCCCCCGCCAGAAAATATAAAGGATGACTTTGACTATGAACGATGACACGCGATCCTCTGCGCTGCCGAAAATCCATAAGGATGCGCCCGGCACCTTGTACGAAGAGGTGTTTGCCAACATCAAGCAGTACATTGTGGACAACCGGCTGCGCGCCGGTGACAAACTGCCCACCGAGACGGAGCTCTCGGCCTCTATGGGGGTTGGACGCAGCGCGGTCCGGGAGGCGCTTAAATCCCTCCAAATGCTGGGCATACTCGATTCCAAGCAAAAGGAGGGAATGGTGGTCCGGGAATTCAACTTCGATCCCATCGTCGAAAACCTGGAATACGGCCTGCTGCAGAACGAACATAAGCTGATCGAACTGATGGATCTGCGCATCGCGCTGGAATTGTCATTTCTTGAGACAGCCATCGACCATTCCACGTATGCGCAGCTGCAGCGTCTGCGCGACATCGTCGCCCGCATGGAATCGGTCGCCCCCCTCGGTTATCCCATGATCGACGAGGATATGGCCTTTCATGTGGAACTGTACGCCAATGTCGACAACGAGCTGCTGCGGCAGCTGATCGCCGTTTTCTGGAAAGTGTTTCTCAAAATGAAGAATCACTCGGGGGTCAATTGGGATCCCGCTCCCGATCAGACCGCCGCCATGCATCGGCGTATCCTCGAAGCTTTTGCTGTCAAGGATGCGGACGCCTGCCGTCAGCTCCTCATCGACCACTACAGTCTCAAACAGCGGCTGCTGGATTCCCTCTGAATTCGCAGCAGAGAAAGGGAACGCGTATGGACACGGGATCGACGCAGTACCTGGAAATCAAATACCGCCAGCAGGGACCGGGCGGCCTGATCAGCAACCGCCACACCCACAACGATGTGGAGATCATCCAAATTCTGTCCGGCAGCGGCACCGCTCTGAAAAGCGGCAAAATCTATCCGATGAAAACCGGGGCGGTGTATTTCATCAACGCGATCGAACCTCATTTTATGAATCCGGAGAATCCAGCCTTCTACTTGCGGAACAAACTGGTCATCTCCGCCCCATTTTTCCGGCAATGCTGCGATCTGCTGGGGCTGACCCCCTTCACCAAAAGGTTGTTTGAAGGAGATCCCGTCTCCTGGCCGACCTCCGGCATTCCCGACCAGATCGACGATCTCTGCCGCCGGATGCACGAAGAATACAGCCGTCTGCACACGTGCTCGGATGCGTTTTTAACCGCCTACCTCCTGCAGATTCTGGAGAAAATTTACGATGGGATGGACAGCAACCTGAGCCTTCTCTCCCTTGGCGGGATCACCGATCAGATCCTGGACTTCATCGGACGGACCGACCTGGCTGAATTCTCCATCAGCGCGATGTGCGATCAACTCCATGTGAGCAAATTCTACGCCTGTCACCGGTTCCGGGACGCGGTCGGCCTGACGATCATGGATTACATCGACCAGCGCAAGCTGTCCAAAGCCAAAACTCTGCTGGCCGAAAACGCCCTGTCCATTGCGGAGATTGCCGACCAGCTCGGGTACGCCTCTCCCTCGTCGTTCAGCCGCGCTTTCAGCCGTCTGGAGGGCTGCACCCCAAAAGACTACCGCCGCACACGCTGCTGATACTCCAGAGCAACGCCGGTATACGATTCCGCAAGACGGGTGTACCGGCGCGCCGTTTATGTATGATATTCTTTATATAAACGGGAAAGAGGAGCGGCAGTCACAGGCGTTTTCTGCTCTTTCCGGTACAAGAAAGGATGGAGCAAGCGTATGAAGCGATATGGTCGCACCCTGAGTCTGGCGGTCGTTCTCTCCGTCATCATCGGCACCGTTCCGGCGATAGCCCTGCCGTCTGCCGAGGGCCTCCCCGCCGCGGACCGTTCCGTGTCGCTGGA
>CABUNG010000029.1 GCA_902492895.1 uncultured Oscillospiraceae bacterium
CCGGGCCATACCGTGTGGTGGGAACAACAGGGCTCGAACCTGTGACCCCCTGCTTGTAAGGCAGGTGCTCTACCAGCTGAGCTATGCTTCCGTAACCGCCGCCGTCACCAGCGACGCTGTATATAATACTACATACGGGGCGGATTGTCAACCGGTTTGAGGCAAATTTTTTCAGCGATGTTTGCCCTTTTCCGCTTGCTCCGCAAGGGCTTCCAACTCATCCGCCTCAAATCGGTACACCGCGTCACAGAAGTGGCAGGTTGCTTCCGTCTTCCCCTGGTCGTCCGGCAAAGAACGCAGCTGCTCAGGCGATAATGCCGCAAAAGCGCGCAGCACCCGGTCCCGCGTGCAGGTGCAGCGGTATGCGGGCGTAAGGGTATCCAGAATGTCAAAGTCAAAGCCCGCCAGGGCCTTCTTCAGGATATCTTCAGGCGCCATCCCGCGGTCGAGCATGGCCGTCATCGGCTCCAGGGCCGCGACGTTCTGTTCAAGCCGCGTAATCACGTCCTCCGGGCAAAAGGGCAGCAGCTGCAGCAGGAACCCACCCGCCGCCCTCACGGTCAAATCGGGGTTTACCAGCACCCCCAGCGCGCAGACCGTCGGGATCTGCTCGCTCGTGGCGTAATACTGGGTGACATCTTCCGCAATCTCGCCGCTGACCAGGGGGGTACAGCCTACATACGGCTCGCTCCCGCCGCTGTCCCGCAACACATACAGCTGGCCGTCCGTTCCAACCGCGCCGCCGACATCCAGCTTGCCGTCCGGGCGCAGCGGAATCTCCACGACCGGATTGGTCGCGTAACCGCGCACATTGCCAAAACTGTCGGATACCACGACGATCTGCCCGGCTGGTCCGCCGCCATCCACCCGCAGCGTAACCGAATCGTTCTGACCCTTGAGCTGTATTCCCATGAGCGATCCCGCCGTGAGCAGACGGCCGAGTGCCGCCGTCACGACGGCAGATGTCCCGTGGATTTGCTCCGCACGGGCCACGATATCGGTCGAATCCAGCGCCAGAGCCACCACCGTCCCGTCAGTGGTCAGGACGCGTACCAATTTCCCCATCTAGTATAAACCCCTTTTCACATCCTATGCGGATCGATGTGGTCTGTTACAAGGCAAAATGCCCGTTTTAAAGACTCCGCTTAATCCGGAGGCCGAGAGGTCCGCACGGGTTTCACCCCTGCATCCCCAATGTATGCGGCGTCGATCCGTTGGTGCCTGTCCCGTTTGCGGCGTCTTCCATCGTGCGTTCATTGCGGACGACGAAAACAATCCGTTCATCCTTCGGGCCGGGCGGCAAAAAAGAACGGTCCCCATAGACCGCGAGAATGGCAAATCCTTCCTCGTTCAGAAGACGCCGGAGGGTGCCTTCGCTGTATGCGCGCTCCCGGACCTCGTCGGTCAGACGCTCATAAAGGCCATCCCCGGTCGGAACGAAGAAGTCCAGCGTCATCGCTACCTCGCAGGTGCGGGGAATATACCGATTCCGCCAGACGCAGCAGACATCCTCTTCCTCGAACACGAAGGCGTTATCCCCCAGCACCTCCCGATGCTTGTAGGGGGTGTTCACATCGAATATAAACAAGCCCCCGGGCTCCAGAAACAACCGCAGGCGGCGCAGAACAGCGCGGATATCGGCCGTATGCAGCAGATGGCTGAGACTGTCGAGCACACAGACCGCCCCCTCAACCGTACCATACAGGTCGAGCTCCCGCATGTCCTGTTCGAGAAACAGGATCGTCTCCCCCGCCCCGGCCGCCTTCCCGCCGGCCAGAGCCAGCATATCCTCCGAAGCATCCACCCCGATGACCTCGGCCCCGCCCGCAGCGAGCTCAAGCGACAGGCTGCCCGACCCGCAGGCGAGGTCCAGCACCGTAGCGGGAAGCGAACCCCGATGGCGGAGAAACATGTCCCGCAGATAGGCGGCCAGACCTGCGTAATCCACGTCGCCGGTCAGGCGGTCATAAAACGCGGCAAAAGCGCCGTATGCGTTGGCTGCCATAGCGTCCGTCCTTTCCGGCGTCAGGTTTCGTCCTTGCCGTCCTTCATCCGGGAAAAGACCATGTCGTACGCGTCGCAGCCGTATATCAAAGACCGGTTGACCCGGCTGATGGTGGCTGTGGACGCGCCGGTCGCCGCGACGATGTCGCTGTACACCCGCTTATCGCTGAGCATTTTCGCCACCACGATGCGCTGAGACATGGCCTTGATCTCGGAGACCGTGCAGAGATCCTCGAAAAACTGATAGCATTCCTCCATATTCTGGAGCTTGAGGATTGCTTCGAACAGAAAATCGGTGTTTTCGTCCTTGATCTTGGAATTCATGGGTAGCCCCCCTCGACAGCGATACTGTTTATAGTTTAGCACACTACAGCGTGAAAATAAAGAGGGGGATGCAAAATAATCGGGGAAAAGCGGCGGCACCTGCGAAAGCGGCAGCTATTTTCTCCGGTATCATGCGGAACAACTTGACAGATTTACAAAAATATGGTAAACCACATTAGAACATATGTTCTATATCATATAAAGAGGTTTACAATGGAAGAAGAAAAGATACAAGATCAAAGAGTTGCGCTGATGAATGCTATTTTTGCTGAGAGCATGAAGGGATACAGCCTTCACCAAAGCTGGGCAAAAGCAGAAAATTCAAGTTTCGCGACGCAATGGTGGACATGAGGATTTGTAAATACTGCTGGAAAGAATACGGCAGGGTTTTTCCAGCGGAAAGCGCACCCTCCACTTCGGAAATCCGGCGGGAATCCCACTGGTTCTGCCGCTGTCACATCGAATGGATGCGCAGCATCCTGGCCGGTACGGCGACGGTCAATGGGGACAGCGGCGCGGATTATGTGGTAAAACAGACAGGATATTTACCGGACAACTACATTCGTAAAAAGGAGGCTGTAAATAAAGGATGGAAACCTTGGGAGGGGAATCTATGGGATGTGCTGTCGGGCGCATGTTTATACGGGCCCTATCGCAATGTAGATGATAAGCTTCCATCAGCCTTTAATCGTGCTTGGTACGAAGCAGACATCAATTATCACGGAGGTTTTCGTAATAGCCAGAGATTGCTTTTTTCAAACGATGGATTGCTTTTTGTAAGCTACGATCACTATAAAACGTTCTTTCAAATAACTTGAGGAGGTTATACAAATGCCCAATTTTAAAGCGGATTTCGTATACTCCATTGATTTTAGATCTGTAAAGTATTATCGCGACTTATATGGTTGCATTAAAACCGGATTGGCTTTACCAGACTTTTTTGGCGAAAACCGGGATGCGTTATGGGATTGCCTGACGGGATTTATCGGCTGGCCCTGTGAGATACGCCTGTCCGGCCTGTCGTCCCTCCATCAGCAGCGCCGCACAGAGCTGCAAGAGATCCTGGATGTCTTTTCAGATGCCGAAAAGGAGTACCCGGACAAGATTCATATAGTTTATGTAGATTGATGAAATGTATAGACGAATCCGGAGTAAGCGCGGGCGCTTACTCCGGATTTTTTCAGCCCTTTACCGCCTTATGGAATACCTTTTTCCCCTTTTTCAGGATGACCTGGCCCTTTTCAAACGCTGAGGCGGGCACAGCGGCGCCGATATCTCCGACCTTCTCCCCATCGACGGCCACACCACCCTGCTGGATCAGG
The DNA here is from genome assembly GCA_902492895.1 of uncultured Oscillospiraceae bacterium. Lineage (GTDB taxonomy): Bacteria > Bacillota > Clostridia > Oscillospirales > Acutalibacteraceae > UMGS1623. Next base: position 3,651 of record CABUNG010000029.1, read on the forward strand.
CGGCGCGCCTCGCCCTTGGAGGGAGCGAGGCCGGTCAGCACCAGCAGATCGATTACCGGGACCGCGCCGTCTGTAAACGCGTCGGCCGGCAGAACGGTTGAGGGCATGTTTTCGCTGTCTCCGCCGCCGCCAAAGAGCGCGCGGGCCGCCTCAAGGGCCTTGTCGGCCTCCGCCTGCCCATGGACGAGCGCCGTCAGTTCGTGCGCCAGGCGCTCTTTATTCCGGTTGATGTCCCCGGCCTGTTCCATAGCCTCGATCTCGCTGACCGGCAGGAAGGTGAGCATCCGCAGGCATTTGCCCACGTCGGCGTCGTCGATGTTCCGCCAGTACTGGAAGAATTCATAGGGCGGGGTTTTCTCGGGATCCAGCCATACGGCGCCCTTTTCGGTTTTACCCATCTTTTTGCCTTCGGAGGTGGTCAGCAGGGCGAAGGTCATCCCATAGACCTCCTTGCCTTCCTTCCGGCGGCAGAGCTCGACGCCCCCGAGGATGTTGCTCCATTGATCGTCGCCGCCGAGTTCCAGGGTACAGCCGTAATTCTGATTCAGGTAGAAGAAATCGTAGCTCTGCATCAGCATGTAGTTGAACTCCATGAAGGAGAGTCCGCGTTCCAGCCGCTGCTTGAAGCACTCGAAGGTCAGCATCCGGTTGACGGAAAAATGCACCCCGACTTCCCGCAGAAAATCGATATAGTTGAGGTTCATAAGCCAATCGGCATTATTGACCATCAAAGCCTTTCCCTCGGAAAAATCCACAAACCGGGACATCTGCTTTTTGAAACACTCCACGTGATACTGGATGGTCTCGGGAGTCATCATCTTGCGCATATCGCTCTTACCCGTGGGATCGCCGATCATACCGGTGCCGCCGCCGAGCAGGGCCACCGGACGGTGCCCGGCCTTCTGCATATGGGCCATCACCATCAGCTGCACGAAATGCCCGACATGCAGGCTGTCCGCCGTCGGATCGAAGCCGATGTAAAACGTCACCGGTTCCTCTCCGCCGAGCCGTTCCCGGATCTTCTCGGCGTTGGTGGTCTGGGCAATCATGCCCCGGGCGTTCAGTTCATCGAATACGTTGGCGCTCATGTTGTTTGTCCTCCTTTTTCGGTTTCCATTGTCCGCAGGGGAAAACAAAAACGCCCCCTGCTATCTGCAGAGGGCGGAAAATCCGCGGTACCACCTCATTCACCGCCTCCTTGCGAAAGCGGCCTTGCGGGCGTCGAAAAACGTCCTGCGCTGTAACGTGCGCGCACGGCTCCCCTACTGGACGGATTCACCGCGGTTCAGGTTGCGGCTCCGGGATGTATTTCGCCCTGTACCCGGACCGTTTTGCACCAGCCAACGGCTCTCTGCACCGCGTCACCAGGGGTACTTCTTCCCTTCATTGCCTGTGATGCCCATTAAAGCACATTCCGCCCCGTCTGTCAAGCCCGGATTACTCGATCCGGCCCAGCATCTCCCGGGCGGCCTCCCGGCTGGCGGGCGTGATATCCCCGCCGATGATCCGGGCCAGCTCCTCCACCCGGCCGGCTTCGTCCAATGGCGCGACGTCCGTATACGTGCGGCCGTCCCGGACCGATTTGGAGATAAGCAGATGATGGTGCGCCTGGGCCGCGATCTGCGCGAGGTGGGTGACGCAAAGCACCTGGCGTTTCCGGCTTCGGTCCGATCCCTGCGCCGTTTCCCGCAGCTTGACGCCCACCTTCCAGGCGGCGCGGCCGCTGATGCCGGTATCGATTTCATCGAAGATCAGCGTATCGATATCGTCGGCATCGGCCAGAACCGACTTGATGGCGAGCATCACGCGGGACAACTCGCCCCCGGAAGCGATCTTCGCGATGGAACGGGGCGGTTCCCCAGGGTTGGCGGACATGAGGAATTCCACCTGATCCGCTCCTCCAAACGACAGCGGCGCCGGTTCGATGGAGACTTTCATGGTCACGTGGGGCATATCCAAAAAGGCAAGCTGCTCCATGACGCTCTTGGCGAACACGTCCGCCGTTTTGACCCGCGCGGCGGTCAATCGGGAGGCGGCATCCACGGCCTCCCGCTCTGTTTCTTCCAGAGCGTGTTCCAGACGGGCCAGACGCTCATCCGCGTTCTCGATGTCCTCGAGCTCCTGTCGGGCTTTGTCGGCGTAGGCGAGCACATCCGGGATCCCCGGTCCGTACTTGCTTACCAGGCGGCGGATCAGATCCAGCCGCGATTCCACCCGGTCCAGCTCGGCTGGATCGAATTCGAGGCGGGAGAGGAGGTCCCGCAGCTCATCTGCGCAGTCCTCCAGTTCATACAGGGCGTTTTCCATCCGTTTGGACAGGGCCGCCGCCTCTTCCATATAGCGGCCAGCGCCGGTCAGGGCGGATGCGGCCCCCTCCAGGCGGGAAAGGGCGCCCATGGTGTCCTCATCCCCGGACAGGGCCTCCTTGGCCGCCATCATCCCTTCCGCGATGGCTTCCGCGTGGCGGAACATCCGGCGGGAGGATTCCAGCTCCTCCTCTTCCCCCGGCGTCAGCTCCGCCGCCTCGATCTCCTCGAGCTGATAGCGGAGCAAATCGATCCGCCTCGCCTTCATGGTCTCGTCCATATCCGCCTTATCGAGCTCGCGGCGGATGGAGCAGAGGCGGTCATAAACCGCGCGGTAGTCCTCCAGAAGAGGCGCGTGACCGCCAAGACGGTCGAGATAGGCAACGTGCCGTTCCGGGGACAGAAGGGCCTGGTTTTCATGCTGGCCATGGATATTGACGAGCAGCCGGCCCACCTCGCGCAGAACAGAAACGGTCACGGGCCGCCCATTGATGCGGCAGGTCCCCTTTCCTCCGGCCGCGATGGTCCGCTGGATGAGCAGGCATCCGTCCTCATCCGGTTCGGCCTCCCATTCTTTCAGGGCCCCGGCCGCAGCAGCCGGCAAATCGGAAAACAGCGCCGTCACCCGGGCCTCGTCGCTGCCTGTGCGCACGATATCCCGGCTGACCCGTTCCCCCAGCACGGCGTTGATCGCGTCGATCACAATGGATTTGCCCGCGCCCGTTTCACCGGTCAGGACATTGAGGCCGGCGTCGAACGCAATATCCGCCCGTTCGATGACCGCGATATTCTCAATATACAGGCTTTGCAGCATCCTCGGTTGCCCCTTCCGGTCGGTTTAGGCGCGCAGCAGCTTTTTCAGCTCCGCCGTGAGTGAAATGGCTTGTTCTTCGCTTTTGGTGATACAGACGAAGGTATCGTCCCCCGCCAAGGTGCCGACCACCTGATCCCAATGCAGAGAGTCCATGGCTGCACAGGCTGCCTGCGCCATGCCTGCCAGGCACTTGATCACCACGAGATTGGCGGCGTAATCGATGTGCAGCACGGCGTCGGCAAACAGGGAATGGAATTTGGAGGAGATATTCTCGTTTTCCAGCCGCACGGTCGAATACCGGTAGCGGCCGTCGGGGCCCAGCGCCTTGATCAGCCGCAGTTCCTTGATATCCCGGGACACGGTCGCCTGGGTGACGGTATAGCCATCTTCCCGCAGCAGGCGGAGCAGATCCTCCTGCGTTTCCACCGAGCCCTGATGGATGATTTCCAGAATCTTCGCATGCCGTTTGGTTTTCATCGACATCCTGCCTTTCTGTCAGCGGTTCATCAGCTTGCGGTTGAGTACTTCGTAAAAGGGCCCCCGGCCGAGCATGATCAGGCACGCCTCGGCCTCCGCCCGGGACAGCGTCACGTCCGCTCCCGGTCCGAGCGGCACCGCCTCTTCCCCATCCACGGTCAGGAACACCGGGGCATCCGGCTGTCCGGCCGGACGGACGGACAGCTCCGCGTCCTCACCGAAGAGATAGGAACGGGAATGGAGAGAATGCGGACAAACCGGCGTCAAAAGCAAACAGCGCAGGGCCGGATCGATCACAGGACCGCCGGCCGAGAGGGAGTATGCTGTCGAGCCGGTCGGCGTCGCGACGATCACGCCGTCCGCCCGGTAATGCGCCACCCGCTCCCCCTTATTGGACACCTCGAGCTCAATCATCCTGGACAGGGAGCCGCGGGAAACCACCGCCTCGTTGAGAGCATTGAAATGCGTCGTCCGTCCTTCCCCCGAACGGATCGAAATATCCAGGAGCATCCGCTTTTCCACGGTATATTCCCCCCGGATCAGGGACTGCAGTTTCCCGAGTTCATCCGCTTCCAGCCCCGCCATAAAGCCGAGGCGTCCGCAGTTGATCCCGAGCACAGCCCGGCCGCAGAGCGCCGCGCGCTTGGCCGTGTGAATGATGGTGCCGTCCCCGCCAAGGGCCACCGCCACGTCGCATTCCCGAATGAGCGGATCGGCCTTGGCGCTCGGAAACGCCTCCCCTTCATCGGGCAGCAGAAGCTCGGCCCCAAGCTCCCTCAGAGCGGCGCAGACGCGGGGAAACGCCTCCCGCACGCCGGACGCGCGCGGATTGGGCAGCACGGCTATCCGCATAAACGTCATCCTTTCTCCGGTCTGTTTATCTGGCCGACAAAGCGGCAAACGCCTCGTCCACCACCGCCTTCGTATCCAGGCAGATGGGGGATCCCCCGGCCGGCGGAGCGGTCAGCACCGCCAGATATTCGATGTTCCCCTCTCCGCCTGTAATCGGGGAAAAGGTCAGGCGGTCGAGACGAAATCCTTCCTCCGCAAAGAAGCGGAGCATATCGTCGAGAACGCGGCGGTGGACCCGCGGATCCCGCACCACGCCTCTTTTCCCGACCGCCTGACGTCCCGCCTCGAACTGGGGCTTGATCAGCACGACGAGCCGCGCGTTCGGCGTTAGAAAGGGACGCACCGCCGGCAAGACGGCTTTGACGGAAATAAACGACACATCCGCCGTCACAAGACCGACCGCGTTCGGCGGTATCGTGGATACGGCCGCCAGGGAACGGGCGTCGGTTCCCTCGAGATTCACCACCCGGGGATCCGCACACAAAGACGGATGCAGCTGGCCGTGCCCCACATCGACAGCATAGACTACGGCGGCGCCGTTTTTCAGCATACAGTCGGTAAAGCCTCCGGTCGAGGCCCCGATATCCAGGGCGGTGAGGCCCGTCCAATCGAGCTGCGCTTCCCGCATCGCTTTTTCCAGTTTGAGGCCGCCCCGGCCGACGTAAGGGCATCCGCCTTCACAGCAGAGCTCCGCCGCAGGATCGATCAGGGCAGAGGGCTTGGTTTCCGGACGGCCGTTGACGAAAACATTCCCGGAGCGGATCTGCTCTTTCGCCCGTTCCCGGCCGGAACACAGACCCCTTTCCACCAGCAGTGCATCGAGCCGCTTATGCGGACGGTCCATACGTAAACGCCTCCCGGATGGCCTCGATCATCCCGTCCACATCGAGTCCTGTGCGGCGGAAGCCCGCCGACGTGGTACAGGCGGGGATAAATTCGTCGATGGCCCGGCAAAAGCATCTTCCTCCGAAGCCGATTTCGAGCAGCCGGCTTTCAAAAGCCTGCCCGATGCCCCCCTGCCCGCTTCCTTCTTCAAAAAACAGCACCTGATCGTAATCAGCCGCGATCGAAACGCACTCTTCCGGAAGCGGCCAGATACGGGTCAGCTTGAGCAGCGAGACCGGCACATTCTCATCCGCCAGCTCTTTGGCGGCAATCATCGCGTGGGAAAACAGGCGGCCGTAGGTGATGAGCAGGATCCGGGCCCCGGCGTTTTTCAGATGGGTATAGGGTTTGTAATCGGGTTCAAACCCCTCGCAGCCGGGCAATTCGCCGCCTTTGGGATACCGCACCACGGCGATGCCGGCCGCGTCATACAGCGCCTGTTTGAGGTTGATGTCCAATTCCGAAAAAGTGGACGGGCTGTAGATGGTGACGTGGGGAATCGTGGTCAGGAAAGGCACGTCGAACACACCCTGATGGGTTTCGCCGTCGTCCGGAACGATGCCGGCCCGATCCACCGCCAGCACGATGTGGTTGTTCATAATGGCGGTGTCGTTGAGAATCTGATCGTAACACCGCTGCAAAAAGGTGGAATACACAGCGAAAACCGGCAGCATGCCCCCGGTGGCCAACCCCGACGCAAAGGTAACGGCGTGTTCCTCCGCAATCCCCACGTCGAAGAATCGAACCGGATAACGCTCTGCGAATTTCGTCAGGCAGGTGCCGCTCTTCATAGCGGCGGTGATGGCACAGATCCGCAGATCCTCCTGCGCCAGGCGGGAAAGGCTGTCCCCCATCGCGGACGAAAAGGATCTGGAAGACGGCGGGGTTTTGCCCGTTTCTATATCAAAACCCGTAACGCCGTGATACGTATCGGGATTCTGCATGGCGAAGCTGTATCCCTTGCCCTTAACTGTCTCCACATGCAGAAGGACCGGGCGGCTGAGATTTTTGGCTGTTTGAAGAGCCGCCGTCAGATCATGAAGGTTGTGGCCATCGACGGGTCCCAGATAATAAAACCCCATTTCCTCAAACAGGGTGCTGCTGTGATACAGCGCGTTTTTGAGGCGGGACTTGACCCAGACGAACAGCCGCTGAATGGGCTTCCCGATCAGCGGAATGCGGGCGATCAAATTGCTGACCCCCATTTTAAACCGCACATACCGGGGACGGGAACGCAGCGTGGCCAGATGGCGCGCAACAAACCCGACATTTTTATTGATGGACATCCGGTTGTCGTTCAGCACGACGATCAAGCGGTCGCTGCTCCGGCCTGCATTGCTGAGACCCTCATAAGCCAGCCCGCCCGTCAGGGCGCCGTCCCCCAGGACGGCCACCACGTAGCCGCCGTCTCCCGACAGGGTTTTCGCCTTGGCCATCCCATTTGCCGCCGAGACGGCGGTGCTGCTGTGCCCGGCGATAAACGTATCGTATTCGCTCTCTTCCGGCTTGGGAAACCCTGAAATCCCCCCGGTCTGCCGGAGGGTATCGAAACGGCCGCAGCGGCCGGTCAGCAATTTGTGTACGTAGCACTGATGACCCACGTCCCAGACGATCCGGTCACGGGGCGTGTCCAGCATTTTGTGCAGAGCGACGGTCAACTCCACGACACCGAGGTTGGACGAAAGGTGTCCGCCCGTTTTGGAGACGGTCTGCACCAGGGTTTTCCGCAGCTCGGCGCACAGGGCGTCCAATTCGGGCAGTGTCATGCCGCGGATATCCTCGGGGGAATGAATTTGGTCAATCGAAATTTTCATAGGCCAAGCCTCGTTTCGTTGCAGTCGCCGGGGCCGGCGTCAGGCCGGAATGATCATCCCGACCAGGATCCCCAGCAGCACACCGCCCAAAACCTCCAAGGGCGTATGCCCGATAAACTCTTTTAAATCGATCTCAATGACTTCTTTATCCGGAATACCGTCGCCGTTTACGTCGGCATTCTTGGTCTCAATCTGATTTAAATATTTATTGAGCAGGCGGGCGTGTTCCCCCGCCTCCCGGCGCACCCCCATCGCGTCGTACATCGTGACGAACGCGAACATCACCGCCAGGGCAAAGAGGGGATCGGAAACCCCATAAAACCGCGCGACCGAAATCGTCAGGGCACAGACCATGGCTGAATGGGCGCTCGGCATACCGCCGGCTCCCCACAAACGTTCCGGATTCACTTTTTTAGTCAAACAGGCGGTGATGATCACCTTGAGCACCTGTGCGCACAACCATGCCAGGACGGCGGCGAACAACACTCTGTTGGCAAAAAACTCCCTGATGAGTCCCATCCATTTTCACGCCTTTCGGTCTGCCGGCATTACTGCGAGCGAGCCAACAGTCGTTCGGCCAGCAAGCGCAAATTTTCGGTATCTTTTTTAAAGGGCTTCAAGGCCGCCAAGGCGGCCTGTGTGTGTTCCTGTGCCAGACGGCGGACTTCGTCGATGCCCAGCAGGGATACGTAGGTCGTTTTTTCATTCGATGCATCGCTGCCGACCGGTTTCCCCAGCTTTTCGGAAGTTGAGGTCACGTCCAGTATATCATCAATCATCTGAAAACACAAACCGATATGGATGCCAAACCGCTGAGCGGCTTCCACCTGTTTGGCCCCGCCGCCCCCGACCACACAGCCCATTTCACAGGCCGCCGCGATCAGCGCGGCGGTTTTCCCCTCCTGCAGGACACGGAGGAGATCCAAATCGATGGCGCGGCCCTCGCTTTCGAGGTCGATCACCTGGCCGCCGACCATTCCGTAAATCCCCGCGCCTTTTGCGAGAGACAGCGCCGCGGACAGCACCCGTTCAGCCGGGATTCCGGCCCGATTAGCCGGATCCAGCATGGTTTCGAACGCCAGATTGAGCAGCCCGTCCCCCGCCAGCAGCGCCATATCCTCCCCAAACGCCGCATGGACCGACGGCTTACCGCGGCGCAGGGGGCTATTATCCATGCAGGGCATGTCGTCATGCACGAGCGAATAGGAATGGATCATCTCCACCGCCGCGGCAAAGGGCATGGCCCTGCCGGCCTCGCCGCAGCAAAGGCGGCAGAATTCCAAGGTCAGCACCGGGCGCAGGCGCTTGCCCCCCTCGGCGCAGGCATACTGCATGGCCTTCATAACGGTCGCCTGCGGGAAATCCCCCGCCGGCAGATAACCGGGCAGCGCATGTTCCACCGCCCGGCGGTGGGCGTCCAATACCGGGGTGTAGAGTTCGTTCAACGCTCGTCCCGTCCTTCCGCCTGATCGTCTTCCGCCAGAGCGGCGGGCTCATCCCGCAAGCCTTCCGCCTGTTCGACGGCGGTCAGCTTGACGATCTTCTGTTCCGCTTCCTTGAGCGCTTTGGTACAGAAGGCCGTCAGGCGGGTTCCTTCTTCAAACAGCTTCAGAGACTCATCCAAGGGGCAGCCTCCGTTTTCCAGCAGGCCTACGATCTGCTCGAGCCTGGTCATCGCCTCTTCAAACGACTGCTTTTCCGCCATCTTTCGGTTCTTCCTTTCTTGACGCCAGACCGCCGCCAAAAGCGGCCGGGTACCGGCCGGTCATCGTCCCGAATCCGGAACAACGGTTTTCACTTCACAGTCCACCTGGCCGTCGGCCAAACGAAGGGTTACGGGATCGCCCGGCTTCACGGCTTCCGCCGAGCGGAGTACCGCTCCACCGGGCACGACCGGGATGGCATAGCCGCGGTTGATCACCTTGAGGGGACTGAGCGCATCCAGCTTGCCGGCCGCACCGGCCAGACGCCGCTCGGCTTTGGCAACGCACAGGCCCGCCGCCCGCGCAAACGCCCTGGATGCGTAATCGAGCCGCATGCTCCGCTCCTCCACATAGAACAGCGGGGTTTTGAGGCAGCGCCTTTCGGCCAAATTGCCGAGCCTCCGGCTCTCCTGCCGCACCCGCGTATCCGCCCCCCTCACCAGCCGGGCCTGCAGCTGGGCCAAACGGCTGAGGAGCTGTCTCGTATCCGGAACCGCGAGTTCCGCGGCCGCGGACGGGGTAGGTGCCCGCAGATCGGCGGCAAAATCGCAGATGGTGAAATCGGTCTCGTGTCCCACCGCCGAAATCACGGGGATGGGCGACGCGGCAACCGCGCGGGCCACCCGCTCATCGTTGAACGCCCACAGTTCCTCGATGGATCCGCCTCCCCGGCCGATGATGAGCACATCGGGGGCGTAGCGGGATCCGGAGCGCTTCAGGGCCGCGAAGCGGCCGAGCGCATCCACAAGCTGGGGGGGCGCCCCCTCCCCCTGCACGAGAACCGGGGCAAAGAGAACGGCGGCCTGCGGATACCGCCGTCCGAGGATGTTGAGGATATCGCGGACGGCAGCCCCCGTCGGGGACGTGATCACGCCTACCAGAGCCGGATACGGCGGGAGCGGCCGTTTGCGCCGCTCATCGAACAACCCCTCTTCGGCGAGCTTTGCTTTTAGCTGCTCATACGCCACCTGGAGCGCTCCAATGCCGTCCGGCTGCATCTCCTCTATATAGATTTGGTAGGAACCGTCCTTGTCATACAGGGACACCCGCGCCTTTACGATGACTTTCATCCCGTTTTCCGGGGTGAAGGGCACCTTTGCGGCAAAAGCGCGGAACATAACGGCTTTGACCACCGCCCCCTCGTCCTTGAGGGTGAGATAAAAATGGCCCGACCGGACATGGTTGGTGAAATTGCTGATCTCCCCGCTTACATACACGCCCAGCAGGTGCGGATCCCCTTCGAGCAGGGATTTCACGTACCGATTGAGCTGGGTGACGGAGATGACCCGCGTCGGTTTGGTTTCCCGGATATCCTGCATAGCTGCCTCCCTGGCATCGTCAGATTCTATGTTACGGCGATTTATCCCTTCCGTCCCGACTTGACCGCGGCCAGCAGCGCGATCCCCGCCGCGTTGTCGGCCGAATAGGCGGGAGGCGCAAAGATGCCGCCGTATGTCTCCTCGAGTTCGCGGCGGATGAGGGTGTTGGACATAACCCCGCCCGCGTATAAAAGCGGCAAATCCCCGAAACGGCGGAACAGAGCCGCCGTCATGCCGTCGAGTGCGGCGAGGACGCTGTACAGACAGAAGCGCGCCACCTCTTCGGGCGGCTCACCCCGGGCTATCCGGTCGCGGCACTGGTTTTCGACCCCGGACAGATGGCAGCTGCCCTCCTCCAGCGACGGACGGGGCTGGTAATGCCCCGTGCCCCCGAGCGCGAGCTGCTCGAGAGCCGGACCGGCCGGGAACGGCAGCCCCAGCATCCGGCCCACCCGGTCGATGAGCTGTCCCGCCTTGAGATCGAGGGATGTCGCCACGGTTTCACATCGAAACACGCAGGTGTCGTCCGGTTCGACAAGTAGAGCGTCGGTGGTGCCGCCCGAAACATGGAACGCCAGGAAGCGCCGGTCCATCCACGCCGTTTTGTCCGCCCCATAGAGCGCGGCGGCCACATGGCCCTGCTGATGGGAAAAACGGTAGAGCGGCGCTCCGGTCACGGCCGCAAGCGCTCGGGCGGACCCCGTTCCGGCCAGGAAGCAGGGCATATAGGACCCCTCCGCCTGCCGCGGACGATCGGAGGCCGCCACCCCGTCGAGCAGCATCGGCCGTCCGCCGAGATCTTCCCGCAGCCGTTCGAGCACCTCGGGCAGCTGCCTGGTATGGAAGAACACCGCGTCACTCTGGCGCAGGCCTAGCTCTCCATCCCGCACCGGCAGCGGCTGCTTTACTTGCCACATCACCCCCGCCCCGGCATCGTATGCCGCAGCGGAGGTGGTGTAATTGCTGGTATCCAGTCCGATATACAGCCCCATCGAAAGCGCCGCCCCCTTATGGATTCGGTTCTTCCCCTGCGGGATTCCCCCGCCGGGCCACACCGCCCAGAACGCCGTTGATGAAAGAAGCGTCGTCTTCGCCGCCATACTTTTTGGCGAGTTCGACCGCTTCATTGATCGAGACGCTCACCGGGATGTCCTCTTCGAATTCCATTTCATAAATCGCCAGCCGCATGATGGACAGCGCCACGCGGGACAAACGGTCCTTGTTCCATTTCCGGGAAAAGGCCGAAATCAGCTCGTCCTCCTCCGTGAGATGAGCCGCCGCCCCCTCGGCGAGGGACAGCGCAAAGGCGTCGCCCTCCACGTCCCTGGCCTCGGCTGCGTTCTCCAGAATGGAGCGGACCGGTTCATCGGTAAACGTCATTTCAAACAACAGGACAAAGGCCAGTTCCCGGGCTTCCCTGCGCGTCATATGCGTCACGCCTTTCTCAAACGTCCAATTTCTTCTAAAGACGACAGGAGGCGACACCATCGGGACAGCAAAGACCCTCCACAAGGCTGCGGAGGGTCCGCGGTTCCATATGATGTCGCCACACACTCAGGCCTCGGCCTTTTCCTCTTCGAGAATGATGCCGGCCACGTGCACATTCACTTTGGTCACGGGTTTTCCGGTCATCGACTGCACCGCTACCTTCACACCGTGCTGCACATCTCCCGCCACGTCCTGAATCCGTGCGCCCAGGCGCAGATTGACATAGACGTCGATGATGGTCTCGTTTTCATTGTTGACTACCTTGACCGACTTGGCGGCGGAAGAACTGATGAGGCCCCGGATATCGGTGGGACGCTGCGCCATGCTGGCCACGCCCTGCACCTCCAGCGCCGCGGTGCTCGCGATGGTGGCAATCACGTCTTCTGAAATGATGCAGCTGCCCTCGGACGGTTTGTATCCCTTATCATCCATGACGATGACCTCCTAGAAAGATGATAGAATAAACTGCTGAGATCCGCCGCATGACCATGGGCCGGCGGTTTCGCATGGAATGTGGCAGAATCCGCACAGGATGGTGACAATCTTTCCCATGCACGTGACAACCATTCACCACATACAGCAAGCCTATTATACCACAAAGTCCGTCCAGGGCAACCATTTTTTCTTATTTTACCGGAACAATGTTGATATTCTGCGCCAGAATTTCCGACTGCGAGGTCACGATCTCGGTGATCTGAACCGTATCCTGGACCTGCAGCCCCTCGCTGCGCACCACGATCTGGCAGTTCTTGCCCTCGATATAGACGACGCAGTCCGTAAAGCCTTTTGCCTTGACAAGGCTTTCGATCTTGCTTTCCTGCTCGATGGCTTTGGTAATGGCCTCCACCTTTTCGGCCGCCTGCTTTTTGATCTCGTCCGTCGCTTTGACGTCGTTCATCATATCTTTGACGATATCCAGCTGCTCCTGCCGAGCATTTTCCCGGTTGAGACGGGCCTGCACAAAATAGTCGGAGGGATCCCCCGTCGTGCTGGTTTCCTCCCCCGGCACCGTCGAAGGATTGCCTACATACTGGGCGTCGCCCAAATTCTTGTCGCCGGACGAGGTTCCCGTCCCGGTGGGAATACTCGGCGACTTGTTCGCAAAGTAATAGTTCAGATACACCGCCAGTCCCAGCGCCACGATCAAGGTCGCCAGCAACACCTGTTTTTTTCCGAAGATCCCGCTCATCCCATCCATTCCTTTCGCCCGTAAAATTTATGAGGATTTGGTTACGCACACCCGCTTGGAAGATATGTTCAGGGCGGTGGTCACCGCCTCGATGATTCGCTGCTGCACCTGCGGAAGGTCACCCCCTTCACAGACCACCACCACGCCCTTCACCGTGGGCTGGATTTCGGTCACCAGCAATCCCTGCCGTCCGTTGTCCGTATCCACAATGATGATGTTCTGCTCCGTCCCGTCCCGTTGAGAGATTTTGTTGGAATTCGAAGCCGTATCCTCGGTCCGGTCGGTGTTGACCTTCTGCTGACTGGCATAGACATATTCGACGCCGTTTTCCAGCGTGACCATGACCTTGCACGTCCCCGCTCCCTGGATGCTGCCTACAATGGTGTTCAGCCGTTCCTCGGTTTTCGCCACAAATTCATCTGCCGAGGCCTTGGCCGACGTCGTTTTGGTCTGTTTCGGCCAGAATTCCGACAACAGAATCAGGGCGATGCCGAGGATTCCCGCGGCGATGATCAGCCGCTGCCCGGTTTTTCCTTTGAAAAAATCGATCCATTTTTTCTTCGGCGGCGCGGTTCCCGTCGCCAGTTTTTCTTCCATAACGCTTCTCATCCTTTCAACCCGTCGCATCCAGCACGACGCTGACGCCCAGTTGCTGTTCCAACACCTCCCGGGCCGCCAGGGCCTTCGGCTTGTTTTGTTTGTCCAGATAGATCGTAACCTGCTGTATATATATGCCGCCGTCTTCGGAAGTATCCGTGGTTACGGCAATTTTTTCCGCTTTAACGCCGCGGCTTTTGAGTGCCTTCTCCGCCAGCTGTCTGACCGTGGTTTCCACCTGGCGGCGGAGCTGGGCATCCACCTTTTCCTGCAGCAGCTCGTTGGTCACCTCGCTGGGCAGGCTGCCGACGTCCAGTCCGCTGATAGAGCGCAGCTGGAGCAGCGGCATCGTCATGCAGCAAAGGAAAAAAGCCCCGAGCATCAGTTTGAAAATCTTGCCCATACCGTCCTTAGGGGCCAGCATCTGCATCAGGGCACAGCCGATCGCCGCCACGCACAGCGCTGCCGCCCAGCCCTTGATCCCGTCCATATCCGCTCTCCCTCCCTCCGTTTCGGTTCCGGTTCATCCGGCCGGCATGGACATGGTGACAATCGCAGTGGAAACGATCAGAAACATCGCGCAGGAGGCCAGCACGCCGATCAGGGTCTTCACGACCGACTGCGCGGCCTTGAGCAGCGTCGTCAAGGTGGTGAGGCCGAACATCTCGGACGCCATGACGCACAAACTCAGCCCCAGCGTCCACGCGACGCATTCGAGCAGCGGCGGAAGCACGATCAGCGCCGTGGCGAGGATCCCGAATCCGCCGAGGGTGGATTTGAGCAGATGCAGGCAGCTTTTGATGGTCGAGAAGGCTTCCCCCAGCGAATTGCCCACCACCGGTACGAAGCTCGACAGGGTAAATTTCACCGCCCGGCCGCCCAGGGTATCCACCGCGGCCCCCGCGAGGCTCTGCAGGGACAGCAGGCCCACAAACAGGGTGCAGCTGAGCCCCAGCAGCCAGGTGGCCGCCTTGCTTAGAAGCGTCCCGGCCGCGTCCAGCTTCATGCCGGGGCTGACGGACCCGGTCACGCCCAGAGCCAGGGAGATGGTCATGAGGGGCACCACCACCTGCGTGGCCAGCAGCGAGATCAGCTCCGCTGCGAACAATACCACCGACTGGTAGGACACCGCCGTCGCCGCCTGCCCGGAGGTCAGCAGCACCCCCGCGTAAACGGGGACGTAGCTCGTCATGAAGATCGACGCGCTTCCCGCTGCCTCGGACACGTTCCGGATGCAGGAGACGATCGGCACGATAACGGTTCCGCAGGCCGCGAGGGCGCAGATGACGCCGAATACCTCCGATGAGCTGTTCCGGACCGTCTCCTTGAGCCCGTCCATCCACGCACACAGCAGAATGATCCCGAGAATCACCCCGCAGGCCCGGATGGGGGATCCCGCCTGGGACGAGAACAGGGCGAGCATCTGGCTCCAGACCGACTGGGGTTTCAGGGAAGAAAGGGAATCCATCTCCAGACTGTCGATTCCCAGCTTGTCCAAAAGCTCCCTCGTCTCGGCGGGCAGATCCCGCAGCAGCTCTTCCCCGCCGCTCGCCTCGAGCTGCTCATTATACAGTTCCTCGATGGTCTCTGCTCCGGCTGTCAAACACAGACCCATCGCCAGCAGCAGACATACGAACAGGATTTTCACCGCTTTTTTCATCCGCCTGCCCCCTGTCCACCGATCAAGGACACCGCGAGCTCCCCGATTTTCTGGAACAGCGGCAGGGCGAGCACCAGAAGGGTCACCTTGCCCGCCAGATCGGCTTTGGCGGCCAAAGCCGCCTCCCCTGCGTCCTTGCAGGCGTCGGAAGCCAACTGGGTGATCAGACAGATCCCCAGGGCCTTGAACAGAATCAAGCCATATTCGCTCGGCATGTTGGCGGCGCCCAACAGCTCTCTCAAGCTGTCGATGACCGGCGTGACCCGGACAATGACCAATGCGAGAACCCCGATCCCTGCGATGAGTGCCACCGCCATCGCCTGTTCGGGGCGCTGCTGCCGCAGGATGACCGCCAGAAAGGCCGCGAGTACCACAATGGCTGCGATTACGCCCATATCCATGGCATCACAACCCAAAGACCGACTTGACCATGCGGAACAGATCGCTGATTTCGGTGACCACCATCGTCAGCACGACGATGAGGCCTGCCAAAGTGGTCAGCATCGCCTGTTCCTCCCGGCCGGAACGGATGAGCACCTGATTGAGCACCGCAACAATGATGCCGATCGCAGCGATTTTAAAGATCAAATCCACGTCCATGCTGAAAAACCATCCTTTCTATATCCGCCTGTCCGCCCGCTGCTAAAGCAGCAGCAGAGCCAGGGCCATGCCGCCGGCGAAGCCCAGTGTCATATACAGCCGTCCCTTGGCCGCCGAGGCTTCCCTCGCCTCGCTCAGGCGCTGATCGAGAAGTTCCCCGTACTGCCGGCAGTTGGCGATTTGTCCCTCGACGTCGGTTTTGCCGAGCTGGCTGCCGAATCCGTGGAGGAGTTCCCGGTCGGCCCGGGTCAATCCGGATAAGCGCCCATCCTCTTCCACGGCGGCTTCCCAGGCGTCGAGCACCCGTTCCCCGTTCCGGACCCGGGAACAGATCCGGCCAAGCAGCGGCAGTTCTCCGAACTCCCCGCTGCTTTCAGCCGCTTCGAGCAATTCCTCCACCGGTGCCGCGGTATAGCGGATCTGGTCCGCCAGCCGGGTCATAAAACGGGACAGCTGACCGAGGACCGTCACCCGTCTTCGGAGCCCGCCCGCCGCCGTCAGGCCGAGCAGCAGCCCCGTCACCACAATGAGGAGCAATCCCGCTGTTTTCATGCAGCCATGCCTCCGTTTCAAAGATGCCCGCCACTTCGCCCGGATGTCCCCGTCCGGCGAGCATCACGATATAGTCGAACGCGCCGCTTTCTAGCGCACGCCGGACCGCTTTTCTCCGCAGAAGGGACTTTCCGTCCCGGCAGTGAGCCGACGCAATCGCGGACACTCCCGCGAAGAGGCCCGCCGTCACGGCATCCACCTCGTCTTCGCTCCCCAGCTCATCGAAAAGCAGCACATCGGGGGCCAAACACCGCACCGCCTGTCCGATTCCCGCGGGTTTCGGACAATACAGCAGAACGTCGCAGCCCCGCAGAGAGGCCTGTCCGGGCGCTTCAGGCACACCCGAGAGTTCGCCGCGCTCATCGATGACCGAAACCCGGTACCGCCGTCCGGCAAGTCCCAGGGAGAGCTGCCTCGCCAGATCCCGCAGCAGGCTGCTTTTCCCGCTGGACGGCTCCCCGCAGAGAAGCGCACTATGTACCTGGCCCCGGCCGTCGGTCAGGGCCCTGGCCAGGGCGGCAGCGCAGCCGGGATGGGGACGCGCCACCCGGATGCACAGGGAGGTGATCCCCCGCATCGAGACGATTTGTCCGTTTTCCACCACCGCGCTGCCGGCCACACCGGCGCGGCAGCCGCTCCGGGTACTGATATACCCCTGCCGCAGTTCCTGCTGATGGGTATGGACCGAATATTCGCAAAGGGCCTCAAAGGTCTCCTCCAGCTCCTGTCTTGTACAGACACGCCCATCCTGTTCTGCCTGCGCCGTCACCCGGCCGGCCGCCGTCACGGCCCATTCCCCCGACGGCGCGGACAAGAGCAGCGGCGCGTTCGCCCGCAGGCGGATCTCCTGGGTTTCATCCCGAAGGGAGGCGGGAATCCCGCGGAGGATGTCCCGCAGGCCGGCAGGCAGATAGCCGGCCGCTCTTTCAAAGCTGTCCATATGCCTGTCCTCACCTCGTCTAATAGATATGAAGGGACTTGTCCGGGTAGAACCATTTTTTTCGCCGCTTTACGGATAGACCTGCCGATGGTACAATAAGCCTGTCAATCAATACGCGGTGGAGATGAACGCAATGATCGAGGTGGTATTCAGCGACAGCGAAAAGGGCGCCATGCAGGTCGCGCGGCACGCACGGACGGGCGGGATGGAATCCGGCGGACAGGCGCTTGGAGACGTTGCCGGCCTGTCCTTTCAACTCGATATGGGGGACATTGCGGGGTCTGTAATGGACGAATCCCGTCGGGAGTTCATCGCCGGGATGTTCCGCGCCGATCCCTACGGCGAGCTGTCCGAGCTGGATGAGAGCATCCGGCAGTTTTGGGATTCCTGCACGGCGGATCTGGAAACCCTGCGGACGAGAGCGAGAGCGGGTGAGCCGGTCCGCATCTGGTTCAGCCACGCCCCTTATTCTCTTTGCGGTCTCTACGATACCCTTTATCAGCTGAAGGATTGCGATTGCCGAATCACGGCGATAAAGCTGCCGGACTATGAGCCGGCCGGGGAAAACGGTGTCGTAGAGGCGGTCTCGTGGGGCGAAATCGAGCCGGAGCGGTTCGCCGGGCATCTTCCCCTCGAGTCCGAGATTCCGAAGGCCGTCCGGCATGTCATGGCGCTGAAATGGGCGGCGCTCAAACAGGAAAACGCACCCCTGCGCGCCGTTCTGAACGGCCGCCTCCACAGCGTGGGCGAGGATTTTTACGACACGTTTGTCCGAGGGGAGATCCCAGAGGGGCCGTTTCGCACAGCGGAACTCATCGGAGCCGTTCTGGGACGCCACCGTCTGGGGATCGGCGACTGGCTGATCGCCGGACGGATACGCCGGATGATCGAGACGGGTGAGCTGCGCATGGTACAGAAGAATCCGGCCTTCTACCGATCCATCCTGGAAAAATCCGGGCGATGACACAAAGGGTCAAACTATGCCGGGGGATCCCGGGTGATTTCTGCAGACAGCAAAAACCCCCATCCGGCCGTGAGCGGATGGGGGTTCATCTTATTCATTTGATTCAAGTGGCGAAAATCAGCTTGAGCACCAAAAGGGCCACCACGCCCGGCACGCCCAAAACCAGACAACTAAGCCCGGACAGCAGATTGAGTCCTAGGGAAACCCCGGTGAAGGCCCCGACCACGTTGACGGCCGCCAGGGCGCAAAGCCCCTGTGCACCGCTGCCGATCAGCCCCCGCACCGGACGTTTCGAGCGGATCAGCGCAATCGCAACCACCACCACCAAACCAACTCCCACGGCTCCGACCGCGATGCTCAGTCCCAGGCTCATGTCCGTTTCCTCCATCTATCCGTTTTTTTCTTGCACGGGTGTTCCGGCCGCATATCCCTGTGCTTTGGCCTGCCGCAGGAGATACCGGTAGCGGGCCCTCAGAGATTCCATTTCGTAAATACAAGCCTCTATCAGGTCAGGATCATTTTCCATTTCAAAACGTGCCTGCACGTTCTCCAACTGCCGGCAGACCTCCCGGATAGCCTCTCTTGTTTCATCCGGCCGCACTTCCGGTTTTAACAGGACGCGCTTCGCGAAATCCATGTGCTTCCCGCCTTTCAAAAAAAGTCTATGCGTAGTATTGGCAGATTATACCGGTTTAATCATCCGCCTCGTCTCCGACTTTCAGAGCACACCGCGACTTTTTTGTCTCCGATTGAAGATGGAAGCCGGGAGCATATGGTCCGGGCTATTTTCAAGGATATAAACAAAACCGGCGGCACAGTTTTCATCGACTGTGCCGCCGGTTTTTCTTAGTGTGTAGCAGACGAATATCCGTCTTCTTTTGCGCTCCGAGGGTTTTACAGCAAAACCACCCGTTCGGTATTGACACGGCCGGTCCTGGTATCCACCAGCACGAGGCTCTTGCTCAAATACCGGTTGACCTTATCCGCATACATGGCATACCCCTCTGCATCGGCTGTTTCTGCCCCATCTTGATAAGAAACCGTATCAACCGTGATTTTTTCGCCGGTTCCCGCCAAATAAAACACCTCACAAGCCAAAGAAGGGACATCGCGGTTCTCCTGCGGCTTTAAGGTCATCAAATACGCCTGATCCTCCAGCACCACCAGATAAATTCCGCCCCGCCCATCCGGCGACGTCGTGACGGTTTCGCTCCACAGCAGGACCGGCTCCCGCTGGTCGTCCGCGCCAAACACGCCCACGGTCTGATCCGTAACGTTCTCCGTCTTCGACGGATCAATCCGTATTTTTTCCGATATTCCGTCGTGGTTCAGGTCGGCATATCGGACGATGACTCTTTCATCACCTACAGGCGGAGGGACGGATTCGTCCCCCGGAACTCCAGCCGATCGGCGGCATCCCGCCGCCAAAAGCGTCATGAATCCGCACAGCACCGCCAAAAACCTCCGCATGATCCGTCTCCCCCTTTCCCCTCGTCTTCAGTTTACCAAATTCGTCATTATCCGCAATGTCTGCATGAAAAAGATTCTGTCGATCTGACAACAAAATAAAAGATCCGGGCCAAAAGGCCCGGATCTCAATCGGCTTGCAGCACGGTCAGAAAAGACTGAAAATAAGGCGGCAGCGGGCTGGTAAATTCCAGATACTCGCCGGTGACCGGATGCTGAAAGCCGATCGTCTTGGCGTGCAGGCATTGTCCCTGCAGCCCGGCCGGCTGTTTTTGAGGGCCGTAAACGGTATCGCCCGCCACGGGATGCCCGAGATACGCCATATGCACCCGAATCTGATGCGTCCGGCCGGTTTCCAGACGGAGTTCCACATGATCATAACCGGGATAGGAGGCCAGCACCCGATACCGCGTGACAGCTGGGCGGGAATGCAGCTCCACCACCGCCATCTTTTTGCGGTCGACCGGATGGCGCCCGATCGGCGCCTCCACTGTGCCGGAGGGCTCCCGCAGATGCCCCTGCACCACCGCCTCATACAGACGCTTGAAACTATGAATCTGGATTTGCTCGGCGAGTCCCCGATGCGCCCGGTCATTTTTCGCCACGATCAGGAGTCCGCTGGTATCCTTATCGATGCGGTGAACGATACCGGGGCGCATAACGCCGTTGATGCCGGACAGGCTATCCCCGCAATGGGCCAGCAACGCGTTCACCAGCGTGCCGTCGGGGTTGCCGGGAGCCGGATGCACCACCATCCCCTTGGGCTTGTTCACCACCAGAAGGTCGTCGTCCTCATAGACAATATCGAGCGGAATATTCTGGGCTTTCGCCTCATATTCCACAGGATCGGGTACCGACACCATCACGATTTCCCCGTCGCGGGGACGGGCATTCTTAGCATAGGGCGCAGACCTCGCCGCGTCACCGACTACAAGCCCCTGCTCGATCCATTTCTGGACAGCCGATCGGGGAAGCTCCAGCAGCTCCGACAAAATCCGGTCAATTCGTTCTCCCGCCATCTCCGGAGGAACCGTCAGACGCTTGATCTCCATCGGTATCCTCCTTTGTCGCAACGGACTCCTCGGACGGCTTAGGACCGGCCGATTTGTTGACCGCCGGTTTATCCTCATAAATAAAGAAGAAGAAAATCAGCAGCAGGACCGCCCCGATCACCACGCAGCAGTCGGCCACGTTGAAAATGGGAAAATCGATCCATTTGAAATACAGGAAATCCACCACATAGCCGCGGAAGAAGCGGTCGATCAGGTTCCCGACGCCGCCCGCAACGATCAGGATGCCGCTGATCGTCACCAATTTGTACGACTTGAAGCGGCCGGACAGCAGCAGAAAGAGAATAAAGCCCATGATGAGGGTGGTCAGGATGATAAACAGCCATCTCACCCAGGGCCCCTGGTTGTGACCGATCCCGAACGCCGCCCCGCGGTTTTCGCTGTACTGCAGCTCAAACACCCCTTCAATCAGGGGAACGGGAATGCCATTCCCGATGGTGTTCACCACCAGCCATTTCGTCAGCTGGTCGAGTCCGACCAACAGAGCGATCAGGGCGACGACAATCAATTGAAACATAAGCGGCACGGCTCCTACTCGATGATGGCGGCACAACGCGCGCAGAGCTCCGGATGGCTCGGCTGCTGTCCCACGGTTTCACTGTACGTCCAGCAGCGGCTGCACTTGCCGCCCTGCGCATGGGACACGGTGACGGACAGACCGTTCAGCTCTCCCGTAAAGCGTCCCGCTCCTTCTCCGGATACCTCCACCTTCGAAACAATCAGAACCGAGGGCAGCAGATCCCGGATCCCGCTGACAAAAGACAGGAGGTCGCCTTCACAGTAAAGCGTCACCTGAGCGTCCAAAGAACCGCCGATGACCTTCTCCGTACGCGCATTCTCCAACACTTTCTGCACATCGTTGCGCAGGGCATGGATGCGGTCCCACCGCTCCATAAAAGCCTTGTCCTTCTCGTCGAAGCCGCCCTTCGGAATCTCGTTGAACAGGACCGACCGGACATCGTCCGACGCCGCGTGCGGCAGATAAGACCAGATTTCCTCCGACGTGTAAGCGAGGATCGGCGCGATCAGGCGTGTCAGGGCATGCAACACGCGGTAGATAACGGTCTGAGCCGCGCGGCGTGTGACACTGTCGGCCTTCTCGACATAGAGCCGATCCTTGAGCACATCGAGGTAGAAGTTCGAGAGATCCACCACGCAGAAATGGTGCATGCGGTGGAACGCTTCGTGGAAGGTGAAGGCTTCGTACGCCTCCCGGACCTCCGCGGTCAACTGATCCAAGCGGATCAGGGCCCAGCGGTCGATTTCCTCGAGCTGATCATCCGCCACGCTGTCGGTATCCGGATGGAAATCGGACAGGTTGCCCAGGATGAACCGGGCGGTGTTGCGGATTTTGCGATAGGATTCGGACAGCTGTTTGAGGATGTCCTTAGACAGGCGGACATCCACTTTATAATCGAGAGAGGCCACCCACAGCCGCAGAATATCGGCGCCGTAGTCCTTGATCACCTCATCGGGCGCAATGGCATTGCCGAGCGATTTATGCATCGCCTTGCCTTCCCCATCCACGACCCAGCCGTGCGTCAGCACCGCTTCATAGGGTGCGCGGCCGCGCCAGGCGACAGCCGTGAGCAGGCTGGACTGGAACCAGCCGCGATACTGGTCCGCCCCCTCGAGATAGAGATCGGCCGGCCATTTGAGGTCCGCGCGCTCGTCGAGCACGGCGGCGTGGGAAGAGCCCGAGTCGAACCAGACGTCCATCGTATCGGTTTCCTTGCGGAAATGATGGCCGCCGCAATAGGGGCAGGCGGCTCCTTCAGGCAAGATCTCGGCGGCGTCATGCCGGTACCAGCCGTCCGAGCCTTCTTTGGCGAACAGGGCGGACACCGCATCGATAAACGACCGGTCGATGACCGGTTTGCCGCAGTCCTCGCAGTAGAAAATCGGGATCGGCACGCCCCAGAGCCGCTGACGGGAGATGCACCAGTCGCTGCGTTCCCGCACCATGCCGGCCATCCGTTCCTCACCCCAGGCGGGATGCCACTTGACCTGGTGGATCGCCTCGTCCACCTGATCCCGGAAGCTCTCGACCGAGCAGAACCATTGATCAGTCGCCCGGAAAAGCACCGGCTGTTTGCAGCGCCAGCAGTGGGGATACTGGTGCTGAATCTTCTTCATAGCGAACAGGGTGCCGTCGGCGTCCATCTGCTTCGCAATGGCCTTGCTCGCGTCATTCGTCGCCATTCCCGCGCAGATCGGACCTGCTTCCTCCGTCATGTAGCCCCGGTTATCGACCGGCACGACGATGGGCAGCTCCGGATACTTGCGGCAGACGTTGAAGTCGTCGACGCCGTGGCCGGGAGCCGTATGCACGCAGCCGGTACCGCTCTCGAGAGTAACGTGATCCCCCAGGATGATCAGGGACTCCCGATCAAGGAAGGGATGCTGCGCCGTGACATATTCAAGATCCTTTCCCGTAAAGGAGGCGACGACGGTGTATTCCTCCCGTCCGGCGAGCTTCATGACCTCCTCGACCAGCTCCGCGGCGAGGATGAAATTCTCATCGCCGCTTTTCACCACCTGATAGGTAAACCGCGGACCGAGGCAGATGGCCACGTTGGCCGGCAGAGTCCAAGTGGTGGTGGTCCAGATCAGGAACGAGGTTTTTTCCTTGTCCACGTCGGCCGCCGCCAGGAGGCCCTTGTCGTCCTTGACGGGAAATTTCACATACACCGAATAACACGGATCCTCCGCGTACTCGATTTCCGCCTCGGCCAGGGCCGTCTGACATTCCGGACACCAATGGACCGGCTTGAGGCCTTTATAGATGTAGCCTTTCAGGGCCATTTCTCCAAACACCTGGATCTGACGCGCCTCAAACGCGGGGAGCAGCGTCATATACGGGTGTTCCCAGTCCCCCAGGATCCCCAGACGCTTGAACTGATTCCGCTGATCCTCCACATACCCGAGGGCGAATTCCCGGCAGAGCTGCCGCAGGGCCAGCGGTTCGAGCGCGGAAAGGTCTCCCCCGGCCTTGGCGCGGGCCTTGAGTTCGATGGGCAGGCCATGGGTGTCGAAACCGGGCACGTAAGGCGCTTTATAGCCCGCGATATTGCGGTACCGCAGAATGATATCCTTGAGGATCTTGTTCATGGCGGTGCCGATATGGATATCGCCGTTGGCGTAGGGAGGGCCGTCGTGCAGCACATAGAGCGGCTTGCCCTCGTTCTTCTTCATCAGCTCTTCGTACAGGTGCTTATCATCCCAATCCTGGCGCATGCCCGGCTCACGCTGGGGCCTGCCGGCCCGCATGGGGAATTCGGTGACAGGCAGGTTCAGCGTCTTGTTGTAATCCTGTTCTTGCATCTGGGTGCGTCTCCTTTATGCGGTCAACGATCGGACCTTTTTTTCTTGAAATACCCCGGCTCTTCATCCGTGTCCTGGGAAATATCATAGTTTTCGCCAAACTTAAGATCTGAAAACCGGGTGGAAGCTTTGGTTTCCGCCTCGGCGGGTTCCGACGAAGCCATAGCCGGCTCATCCTCATCGAGAACCGGAATATTCATCCGGAACGCCGCAACGGTTTCCTCATAGGCCGCCGTCTCCGAGCGTTCTGCGGGAACGGGTTCAGCCGCAGCGGCCGGGGACTCTGCAGGTGCCGGAGTGCTCTCGGTGACAGGCTGGACGGGAATTTCCGCCTTGGCCGGGGCTTCCGCAGTCTCCTGCAAGGCCGGTTCCTCTTTCGTCTCGTCTTCCGGCAGCATCCCGATCAGGGACAGATGCTCCCGGTAAATCGACATCATCCGGGATTTGAAGAGGGCGACCTCTTTCTTCACCCGCTCGAGCTCCTTCTCCTCGTCCACGATCTTGCGTTTGGCGGTTTCCTCGATTTTCTGCGCCTTGATGTTGGCGTCGTCGAGAATCAGCCCCGCCTTGTGATTCGCTTCGCGCACCACGGTGTCGCCGAGCCGCTGAGCGGAGAGCAGCGCCGTGCGGATGCTGTCTTCGTCGTTGCGGTACTCCACCAGCTTATCCGCCAGCACTTCCAGCTTTTTGGCGAGCTCCGCCTTTTCATTTATCAGGGCCTCAACCGTATCGGCACAGCGGTCGATAAATTCATCGACCTCCGCCGTTTTATAGCCGCCGAGGGATTTGGTAAACTCAATGCTGCGGATTTCCTGCGGTGTATACATGGGGAATACCTCCTTTAAATGTTCCTGTATGATAAAGTTCCGGCTTACCGATATTTCTTAACGGTTACAAATAAACGGCCTTTCTTGGTGGGAGGGCCGAGCGCATCCACGAGGAAGCGGCCCTCTCCCCTGACCGACACCCGGTCCCCCTCCTTCACGGCCGCACTGGCCGACAGGCAGGGTACGTGATTCACCGACACCATCCCCGCCGCAATGCGGTGGGCCGCCTCTTCCCGGGACGTGCCGATCATCACCTTCAGCACAGCGTCGAGGCGGGGGGAGGCGACGGTATCCCGTCTTTCCTCGAACTCGCGGCCGCCGGGCAGCTCCCCCTCATAGGGACACTGTATCCGGACGCCTTCCCCGCCCACCTTATCCACGCCCGAGGCGAAATGGGCGGCGAGCTCTTCCTCTACAAAAGCGACCGTCAGCCCCTCGCCGCAGACAATATCGCCGACCGTTTCCCGCTTGACGCCGAGGGAAAGCAGGGTACCGAGAAAATCGCGGTGGTTCAGCGAAGCCTCCCGCCGATAGGAAAACCCCAGCGGCAGGATCGGAAAAGCCGCCGGGTCGGGTTCCATATACGAGGGAAACACGCCGAGCAGGGTGCGTTCCGCGTCCTCATACCCGCCAAAAAAGAGAAAGGGCGTACCGCCGCAATGATGCAAGACGGCCCGCGCCACCGTCTGCTGGCGTTCATCCAGAAAGCCGACAAAACGGGGACACGAGCGGATCTCACACAGACGGACGGCATCCTCCACACGGGCACGCAGAAGAGCGTCTTCTGAAGCGGTATTAGAAATAGAGGCCATTGTTCTCGAGTTCGTCGAGCAGATCACCCATGATGCCCACGTTATAGGGGGTGATGATGTAGGTGCAGTTGGCGACCTTCTTGATCTGGCCGTCGTTCGCATAGGCCACGCCGCTCAAAAAGTCGAGGATGCGGCGGGCGACGTCCTTGTTGGCCGATTCCAGATTGAGCACCACGGTGCGCTTGGCATTGAGATGATCCGCCACAGCGCTCGCATCTTCAAACCGCTCGGGCTTGACGAGCACCACCTGGAGCTGCGCCGTGGCGTGGATATTCACGACCTTATTGCTGCGCTTGGCGTTGTCGGCCGCGAACTGCTCCGGCGTTTCAGCAGCTTTGGAGACAAAATCCATCGTATCCTCCTGCTCGTTTTCAAACTCGTCCTCGTCCTCCGGATCTCCAATAAAGCCTTTGATTTTATCAAACAGTCCCATGGTTTTTGCTCCTCCTGTTTCATTGTACACATTTTATAGACGTCTGCCGAAAAGGGCCGACCCGATCCGGACAAGGGTAGACCCCTCCAGAATCGCCTGCTCATAATCGGACGACATGCCCATGGACAGCATATCCATACGTATATTATCTATGTTTTTGCCTCTAATGTCAATAAACAGTTTATACATCCGTGAAAAGACCCGCCGCTGATCCTCCGGCTTCGTCAAAATCGGGGGAACCGTCATCAGGCCCCGCACCCGGATTCCCGGAAGATCCGCGAGGCCGTACAGAAGCTTTTCGAGTTCCTTCGGCGCCACGCCCGATTTAGCCTCTTCCCCGCCGATGTTCACTTCCACCAGCACATCTGTGCAGCCGGATGGCAGTAAACCGGCGTTTTTCTGGCGAATCGAGGCATCCGACACCGCCTCAGCCAGCCGCAGGCTGTCGATCGACTCGATCATCGAGACCTTTCCGACGATCTGCTTTACCTTATTGGTCTGCAGGTGTCCGATCAGATGAACGTCTACACCGTCCAGCCGCAGCGCATCCCGTTTTCCAAGATATTCCTGCACCCGGTTTTCACCGATCTGCCGGACTCCCGCTTCAATGGCGGCGTTGATCCGCTCGGGCGGGACGGTCTTGGTCACGGCCAGCAAGGTAATCTCTTCCCGTTTCCGCCCGGCGGCGGCGCAGGCGGCGGCGATGCGTTCCTCAATTCGGTTCAGATTCTCCAGAACAAACCGGTCGCCCCGCCGCTCATCGGATGATTTTTCCGTCATACAGATCCTTGCCTCCCACCACGATATTGTCATACAGCCGGAGGAACCCGGCTTCATCGGTCTGCTCACAGATGGAATACCGGTCATGCTCGCTGTGATACAGGACATTGACCCGGCGGAACGCCAAAGCGTTCCCCACCCGGACATACACGCCCGCTTCCTGCTTGTCGTTGAACTGCATGGCCGTATCCGGAACCCGCAGCCCTTCGTATTCCTTGAGCTGGATCTGCACCTGCTCATTCCGGATGCTCGACAGTTCCTTGGACATCTGAGAGCTTTCGAAAATGACCGCCACCTGGCCGTCCTTATCTTTATTGGTTGCCGCCACTTTGACCGGAATCGCCTGATTGAGCACGAAAGGCAGGCGAACAGAGAGTTCCGCCCCTTCTTTGAGCTGAGACGCCTGCTCGACCGGCAGCACGCAGGCGAGATACCACTCGTAATCCCCGACCACCTTGCCGATGCCCGTCGTCTCGTCGGCAGGCGATTCCGCGAGGGTTCGGCTGACGTCCGCGGGCATCATGTCCGTCGCCTTCTCGACTGTCAGAGAGGATTCGAAACCGTCGGTCCGATTGACAAAATAGCCCGCAATGGGAGAGCGTATTTCCGCTGTGGATTTGGAAAAGGAACCCGCCAGAGACTCCCGGGAGCTATTCAGAACCGCGAGGCGGTCGTTGAAATTCTCGACTTTGCCGATGGTAATCTGCTGTTTATTGATCAGCGCCAAAAGATCGGCCCGCAGCTCCGGCATGGTGATGAACGACGGGGACTGTGCGCTCTCGACCAGCGCGAGCCATGCGTTGTTGAGCTGTTTATTGATGCTGCTCAGATTGGCCCGGTTGGAGGTTCCCTGGGCGTTGATGGCGCGCAGGGTTTCGATTTCCGCGTCCAGCAGATCGAGCTGCTGCTGGGAAAAGGCATCGTTTTCGGTGGGAAATACACGGGCGATGGCCCCGTCTTTGGCTACGCGGCCGCCGTTCTCCGTGGTATAAAACAGATAACCGTCGGATTCCTGGCGGATCACCGTTTCATTGCGGATCGCCAAACCCTGGGCCTCGATTGTCTCATAAACCTTGTAGCTGCCGACCGTCTCCACTTCGATGGAGGTATTGAGGATCTGATAGGCCTGGAACCCCACATATACGAGCAGGAACAGGGCAACCAGCACGGTGATCATCCGTTTGACAAACGTATCCATGTTGCCCTCCTTCTAAAGCTCCAGCATATCCCGGATCCGACGCTCCGCCAAAACGACCAGCGCCCCGGCATCCGCACAATCGTCCACATACAGCGTATCGAGCGGCATCCGGCGGAACCAGGAAAGCTGCCGCTTCGCGTAGCGCCGCGTCTCTTGTTTGAGCCGTTCCACGGCATCTTCCAACGTGGTTTCCCCCCTGAAATACGGAGAAAGCTCCTTATAGCCGATAGCCTGCATGGCCGTGGCTGCGTTCGCGGACGCCAGCACACGCTCCGCTTCCTCCAGCAGCCCCTGTTCCAGCATCCGGTCTACACGGCGGCCGATCCGGTCATACAGGACCTGCCGGTCATGAAAATCCAATAGGATGCCGGCCGGCCGATAACGGCTCCCCCCCTGTCGGGAGAGGCGGTTCTGTTCGGTGATCGTGCGGCCGGTGACGGCATACACTTCCAGAGCCCGGACGATGCGGCCGATATCGTTCGGATGCAGGCGGGCCGCCGTGTCGGGGTCGATTTGACGGAGTTCTTCGAGGAGCCGGGCGCCGCCTTCCTCCCCCGCCCGCTCCTTCAGCCGTGCTCGCAGAGCGGGATCTCCGCACTGATCCGGGAAAGTCAGATCTTTGGTGACCGCTTGGATGTACAGACCGGTTCCGCCGCAGAGAATCGGGAGACGTCC
>CABUNG010000030.1 GCA_902492895.1 uncultured Oscillospiraceae bacterium
CATGCAGTCCGGTCCCTCCGGGTATGTGGAGTTTGCCAATCGGGAACGGAAGTACATGTATTATACGCCACTGGGGATCAACGACTGGTATTTGCTGTCTGTGGTCCCGACGAGCGTTGCCAATGAAAAAATGGCGCAGGTCATGCGCTGGTCCTACATGCTCGTCGGGGTCATGCTGCTGCTGTTCTTTTTCCTGGTGATGCATATCATCCGCATGCAGGCAAACAGCCAAAAGATCCTGCGCAGGCTCGCGTATGTCGATCCCCTTACCGGGGGCGGCACCCTGAGCAAATTCAAGGCCGATGCCGCAGCGATACTGGAGAAAAATACCAGTGAAAACAAACCGTATTCCGTTGTCAGCCTGGACATCGACAAATTCAAATACATCAATGAGATGTTCGGCTATCAGGAGGGCAACCGCGCGATCCTGTTTTTGTCCCAGGTGCTTACCGAATCGCTCCGTCCAGGGGAATTGTGTGCACACAAGGGCGCGGACAATTTTGTCTTGCTGCTGCAAAGCGGCATCCATGGGGATCTGGTCAATCGGCTCGAAGGCATCAGCGCGCGGATGAAAGAGTTCCAGGAATCGTGCGGCAATCGGTATGAGCTGGTTCTGTCCATGGGTGCGTATGAGGTGGAACAGACGGAGCGGGATATCGATACGCTGATCGATCGGGCGGAAATTCCGCAGAAAACGGTCAAAGGCCGCCACGCGGTTCACTATGCGTTTTACGACGAGGCGATCCGTGCACAGCAGCTGTATGAGCACAATCTGGAAAATAAAATGACGAAAGCGCTTGAAAACCGGGACTTTTGTGTATACTATCAACCGAAATACGACACGCAGAGCCGGGCGTTGACTGGGGCCGAAGCGCTTGTGCGGTGGATCGATCCGGAATTGGGCCTCATTTATCCGGGCAGTTTTGTTCCGCTGTTTGAAAGCAACGGATTCATCACCGAATTGGACCGTTTTGTCTTCAGCGAGGTGTGCGGACAGATCCGCCGCTGGCTGGATGCCGGGCTTCCGGTGGTGCCCGTGTCGGTGAATGTCTCCCGACTTCACCTCTATAATCCTCATTTTACCGAAGAATACCAGACGATTCTCGCTCGCCACGGTATCCCCACCCGTCTTATTCAGCTGGAGCTGACCGAGAGCGCTTTCTTTGACAATCGCCTGGTTACACGGGATATCGTCGACCGCCTCCATCAGGCCGGCTTTGCGGTTCTGATGGACGACTTTGGGACGGGATATTCTTCTTTGAATCTGCTCAAAGACCTGTCCGTCGATGTCCTGAAACTGGACAAAGGGTTTATGGAGGATGCCGCGAACAATGAGAAGGGACAGCGGATTGTGGCCAGCATCGTGCAGATGGCCCAGTCCCTGGGTATGAAGGTGACGGCGGAGGGGGTGGAAACAGACGCGCAGTACCGCTATCTGCTGGAGGTCGGATGCGATGAAATCCAGGGGTATTACTTCGCCAGACCGATGGAAAGAGACGCGTTTGAGAACCTGCTGAGAACATAAGTCCGGGACACGGACGGATTTTATAACGGAAAGGATCCTGTACATGCAGTTCGTATTCATTCTATTATGCGGGGCGCTCATCGGTGTGGCCGAGATCATTCCCGGGGTGAGCGGCGGCACCATCGCCGTGCTGCTGAATATCTACGACCGGCTCATCGAATCGATCAGTCACCTGCGCAAGGATTTTAAAAAAAGCATCCGGTTTCTGATTCCGCTGCTGATCGGCATGGCGCTGGCCATCGCGGTCTTCAGCTTTGTCATTACGTTTTTGCAGAAACACTATCCCATGGCTCTCAACTTCTTGTTCCTGGGTCTCGTGATCGGTATCGTCCCCATGCTGCTGCGCCGCGCTACGGCCGGCCGGTTCAAAGTCGTCAACGTGCTGCCCTTCCTTGTGCTGCTGGGGGTGATGGTGCTTCTCGCGTTTTTGAACGCGGATAAGGATGCGGTTCCCGTGTATACAGCCCTGACGCCGCTGCTGGGGGTCAAGCTGGTCGCCACGGGATTCGTCGCGGCGCTCTGTATGATTCTGCCCGGCATCAGCGGCTCGATGATGATGGTCATTTTCGGCATGTATGCGACGGTGGTCGGCTCGGTCAAGGGCCTGCTCGTCCCTCTGACCAACCTTGTCGGGATGTCGGGGACGGCGGAGATCCCGTGGTCCACCAGCCTGTTCATCCTGCTGCTGGCCGGATCGGGGATGCTGCTCGGCGTGATCTTCGGCGCCAAGCTGGTGGAATTCGGCCTGTCTCATTTCCCGCAGGCGACGTATTTCGGCATCCTGGGGCTGGTGCTGGGTTCCACGATCACGCTTTACCGCAGCGCCGGCCTGTCCTTTGAAACGGCGCAGGGGTTTGTCGCTATTGGCACCCTCGTTGTCGGAGTCCTGCTGTCGCTGTATTTCACCTCGGAAAAGAGCCTGTCGGCCACAGCCAAACGGGTGGAAGATTCAGACCAATAACGTGGAAGTGCGGCCGGGACGGCCGCCGTGTTGGATCTCATGAACCAATACCCATCGAACGCCCGGAGATGACACCTTGAACAAATATAAAAAGCTTTTATCCAATACGCTGATATTCGCCATCGGCACCTTCAGCTCTAAGCTGCTGGTGTTTTTTCTCACGCGCCTGTACACGGCCGTCCTTACCCAGGAGGAATACGGCATTGTCGATATGATTCAGCAGTCGGGGAACCTGCTGCTGCCTCTTGTGACCCTGGGCATCACCAACGCCGTGGTGCGGTTCGGACTCGATAGAGGCGTTAAAAAAAGCCACGTGTTCACCACGGGGCTTTTGTCGATCGGCGCGGGCTTCCTGCTTCTGATGCTGTGTTCGCCGCTGCTCGGACTCTTTGATTTTCTGTCCGGGCACGTGTATCTGCTCTGCTTTTTCGTGCTGACCTCGTCGCTTCGTTCCCTATGTGCGCAGTTCGTGCGGGCGAAGGGCGCGGTCCGGCTCTTCGCCCTGGACGGCATCATCAGCACGCTGACGACCATTTTGTTCAACATCCTGTTTCTCGTCGTTTTCCGGATGGGCGTGTTCGGGTACATTTTTTCCATGATCTGTTCCGATATCCTGTCGGTGATGTTTCTGTTTGTCATGTCGAATCTCCACCGGTATATCCGGTTCCGGGGACTGGACCGGAACATCGCCAAATCCATGCTGCTGTTTTCCATTCCGCTGATTCCCAACACCATCCTGTGGTGGATAACCAATATGTCGGACCGGTACATCATCAACTATCAGCTCGGCGCCAGCTTTACCGGCGCTTACGCCGCCGCCTACAAAATCCCCTCGCTCGTCATGCTGGTGTCGGGGATTTTCATGGATGCCTGGCAGATTTCGGCCATTACCGAACAAAAAGCGAGGGACCGCTTCTACACCAAAGTGGTGAATATCTACAGCATGCTGCTGTTTGTGCTGGCGTCGGGCGTCATCATGATGACGCGGGTGATTCCGCTCGTGCTGTTCGATAAGTCCTATTACGATGCGTGGCGCTACATCCCGCTGCCGGTCGTTTCCATCGTTTTCACCTGCCTGGTCAACTTCCTGGGCAGCATTTATATGGTGGAAAAGCGGAGCGTCCGGTCCTTGCTGACCGCCGCGCTCAGCGCGGTGATAAACGTGGTTCTCAATCTGTGGTGGATCCCGCTGTATGGCGTCAACGGCGCGGCGGCGGCGACGCTCGTCTGCTTCGTCGTGGTGTTTGTCGTCCGGCTGGTGGATACCCGGAAATTCGTCCGGATCAAGTGGCAGTATTTCCGCCTGATTCTCAATTTCGCGGTTCTCATGACCCAGTGCTACTGCGTGCTTCAGGAAGTGCCGTTCTGGATCCTGTATGAAATTCTCCTGTTCGCCCTGATGGTGCTGGTCAACGGCCGGGGACTGGTGATCGGCCTCAAGCGGGTATTGCGCAAAAACAGCGCCGGATAAAGACCGGACGCTTGCCGTAGTAAATGGAACCGGATGGGGTTATACTATGCTGTAAGCAGCGGAAAGGGGACCAATCGATGGGCTCGTGCTTATATACCAACGGAACCATTTTGACGATGGAAAACAACCAGGCCGCCGAAGCGGTCCTGACGGACGGCGGCCGGATTCTACGGGTGGGGTCTCTCGACGAACTGCGCCTGGAGGCGCCGCCGGATACCAAGGAGATCGATCTCGAGCATCGGGTGATGCTGCCCGCCTTTCTCGATCCCCACAGCCACATCACCGCTTATGCGAACACGCTCTCCCTCGTCCAGCTCGGCGGGGCGGCCGGTTTTGACGAGATTCACGACCGCATCCGCGAGTTCCGGAAAGAAAAACGGCTGAAATCCGGGGATTGGATCCTGGGATTCGGCTACGATCACAATACACTCCGGGAACAGGATCATCCCACCCGGTGGCTGCTCGACCGGGCGGCCCCGGACAATCCGGTGGTGATAGCCCACGCCTCCGGGCATATGGGGGTGCTGAATACGGCCGCGCTTCAGGCGCTCGGGATCACCGCCGACACTCCCGATCCGGAAGGGGGCGTCATCGGCCGGGAAGAGGAGGGGACTCCCTCCGGGTATTTGGAGGAGACGGCCTTTACCGGTGCGACCTCCGGCGTGCCGCAGCCGACGCTGGAACAGCTCGGCCGCCAGATCGACGCTGCGCAGCGGGTGTATCTCAGCCACGGCATCGCGACGGTGCAGGACGGCCTGACCAAATATCCGGAATGGGCCATGCTCTCCTCCATGGCGGAGGCGGGGCGGCTGATCACCGATGTGGTGGCTTACGCCGAGATGAAGGACTGCCGCGCCCTGCCCGCCGAGCATCCGGACTACGCGCGCGGCTATCGGAACCGGCTTCGGATAGGCGGATACAAAATATTCCTGGACGGTTCGCCCCAGGGCCGGACGGCCTGGATGACGGAACCCTATGAAAACGGGGAAGAGGGATATCGTGGGTATCCCATCTACACGGATGATCAGGTGGAGAACTTTGTCCGGGACGCGCTCCGGGAAAATCGGCAATTGCTGGCCCATTGCAACGGCGATGCGGCGGCGCAGCAATATATCGACGCATTTGAAACGGTGCTGGGCGGCCTGCGCCCGGTGGATACCCGGCCCGTGATGATCCACGCGCAGCTGCTCCGCCGGGATCAGCTTCCCGCCATGCGGACCCTCGGCATGATTCCGTCTTTTTTTGTGGCGCACACCTATTATTGGGGAGACGTGCACGTCCGGAATTTCGGCCTTTCGCGGGCGTCGGGTATCAGCCCGGCCGCGTCGGCTTTGGCGGCCGGCGTGCCCTTCACCTTCCATCAGGATACGCCGGTGCTGCCGCCCGATATGCTCGTCACCGTCGGCTGCGCGGTGAACCGCGTCACCCGGAACGGGCAGGTGCTCGGGGAGGGGGAGCGGATCTCTCCGCTGGAGGCTCTACGGGCTGTGACGATCAGCGCCGCCTATCAGTATTTTGAAGAGGATCAAAAGGGTTCCATCCGGGAAGGCAAGCGGGCAGATTTTGTGGTGCTCGATCAGAATCCGCTGACGGCCGATCCGGAACGCATCCGGGATATCCGGGTGCTGCGGACGATCAAGGACGGGGTTACGGTTTACGAATGCTGAACAATTTCCGGCATTCTCCAATTTTCTCTTTACAGACGGGGAAAAATATGCTTTGATAAGGGGGATACCGGCATGAGAGCGGTCGTGACGGGTGCCAGCTCCGGCATCGGGCGGGATATCGCCCGTCAGCTCGCTTCGAGAGGCGCGGAGCTCGTGCTCGTCGCCCGGCGGGAGGACCGGCTCACAGAACTGGCGGCGGAGCTGCCGGTTCGGGCCGAGGTGTATCCCTGCGATCTCGCCGACCCGGACGCCTGCGTGGAGCTCCACCGCCGCGTTTCGGAACGACCGGTGGATATCCTGGTCAACAATGCGGGCTTCGGGGTGTTCGGCGCCTTTGATGAAACCGATCTGCAGAAGGAACTCGCTCTTATCGATGTGAATATCCGGGCGGTGCACATCCTGACCAAACTGTTTTACCGCGATTTTGCCGCCAGAGGCTCCGGCCGGATTCTCAATGTCGCATCCTCGGCGGGTTTCATGCCCGGCCCCCTTTTGTCGTCCTATTACGCCTCCAAGGCGTATGTTCTCCGCCTGACCGAGGCGCTGCATGAGGAACTCAGGCGGATGGGGAGTCCGGTTACGGTCAGCGCCTTTTGTCCCGGCCCGGTATCGACCGAGTTCGATGCGGTAGCGGACGTGCGCTTCAGCGTCAGGGGAATCAGCAGCGAGCGGGCGGCGAAGGCCGCGGTGGAGGGGATGTTCCGCGGCAAGCTGGTGATCGTGCCCGGGCTGCAGATGAAGGCGGCGCATGTGGGAAGCCGCCTGCTGCCCGACCGGCTGATGCTGCGCCTGACGTGGCACATGCAGCGCCGCAAGATGAGGGACAGCTCTGTGGGAAAGGAGATACCATGAAATACGGAACCATTGGAACCAGCTGGATCACGGAAGCGTATATCCGGGGCGCGCAGCTTACGGATAAGTGGGAGCTCGCCGCCGTGTATTCCAGGGACGAAGAGAAGGGCCGGGCGTTTGCCGCGAAATTCGGTTCGCCGCCGGTCTATACCGACCTTGTGAAAATGGCGGAAAGCGACATCGACGCGGTGTATATCGCCAGCCCCAACGCTCTGCACGAGGAGCACAGCCGCCTGTTTTTGGAGCATGGCAAACACGTGCTGTGCGAAAAACCGATCGCCGTCACCGCCGAAGGCCTGCGGCGGCTGCAGGAGCTGGCGAGGGACCGGGATCTCGTGTATATGGAAGCGATTATGCTGCTGCATATCCCGGCGAGAGAGGTCCTGCGGCAGGCCCTGCCGAAAATCGGGCGGATCACGTCCGCTAGACTGGACTTTTCCCAATTGTCGTCGCAGTATGTCCGGCTGATGGCAGGCGGCATCCCCAACTCGTTCAATCCCCGGATGGCGGGCGGGTGTTTGATGGATCTCGGGATTTACTGTGTGTACGCCGCGCTCGACCTGTTCGGGAAACCCGAAAGCGTGTGTACCGCCGCGTCTCTGCTCCCTACGGGGGCGGACGGTTCGGGCGGCAGCCTGTGGACCTATCCCGGCACAGGGGTGAGCCTGAGCTATTCCAAGACGGGGCAGAGCCGGCTGGGTTCCGAGATCATCGGGGATCAAGGCACTGTCGTGATGGAATCGGTATCTAAGCTGACGGGCATCCGGATCGTGTATAATCAGAAAACGGATAAGCCCGAAGAGGAAACCCTGATCGGGGATGTCCCCAAAGACGAGCTCATGCGGGGGGAGGCAGCCGACTTTGCGCGGGCCATCCTCCGGCGGGAGGAAACCCGGGATGAGCTGGACAGCTGGTCGAGGCTGGCGCTGGAAACCTGCGGGATGCTCGAACATATGCGGGCCCAGGCGGGCATACGGTTTGAATAAAAGGAGAGCTTGACGGATGAAAGTACTGAATTTTGGATCGCTCAATATCGATATGGTCTACGCGGTGGACCATTTTGTCCGGGCGGGGGAAACCCTCTCGTCCGACCGCCTGGAGCGCTTCTGCGGCGGCAAGGGCCTCAATCAATCGGTTGCGCTCGCAAGGGCGGGCGCCGAGGTGCTTCACGCGGGCTGTATCGGCCGGGACGGCGGCATGCTGCTCGACCTGCTCGCCGCGAGCGGCGCGGACACCCGTTTTGTCCGCCAGCTGGATGAGGCGAGCGGCCACGCGATCATTCAAGTGGACAAGAAGGGGCAGAACTGCATCCTGCTTTACGGCGGGGCCAATATGCAGATCACCGAGGCGTTTGCCGACCAGGTGCTGGCCACCTGCGGCAAAGGCGATGTGCTGCTGCTGCAGAATGAAATCAATCTGCTTCCGTATATCGTGGATAAAGCGTACGAGCGGGGGATGGAGATTGCGCTCAATCCGTCTCCGATCAATGAACAGCTCGGAAAGCTGCCGCTGGACAAGATCCGCTATTTTATCCTCAATGAAATCGAGGGCCGGGAACTGACCGGGGAAGAAGCGCCGGAGGATATCCTGCGGGAATTCCGCCGCCGGTATCCGAATGCCGTGGTGGTGCTCACCCTCGGCAAAAGCGGCGCCGTATACGATGACGGCCACACCCGCTGCCGCCATGGAATCTACAAGGTGCCGGTGGTGGATACCACGGCCGCGGGCGATACCTTTACCGGCTTTTTCCTGACGGCCGTGACCTCGGGTAAGGAGCCGGAGGAAGCGCTCCGGATCGCCTCCGTGGCGTCGTCCCTCGCGGTGTCCCGCCAGGGCGCTGCCCCTTCCATTCCCACCATGCAGGAGGTCCTGCGGGCGGATTTGGCCCCCTGCTGATCCCGTTTCCGTATTTTTCCCACAGATTTGTGAAAAGCTACCAGAGATTTCTTCACCCCGTGAAGAATCTCTGGTTTTTTATTAGTAGACTAAGTATTTAAGGCTGTTCAATTGTGAAAGGTTTGTGAATTCAGGGCCGGACATCTTGATTATATGGGGTAAATTGAATAAAATAACCATTAGTTAACTAATGAATTAGGGGGTGTCGGGCATGACGGAACGGACAGAGCCGCGGGAAGAGGATTCCCTGTTTACGCTGCTCTCCCAAACCATGCGCCTGTATTTTCTGCGCCATTACACCATGCTCGAAAACAGGGAGCTCCATCCGGGGCAGGTGCCGGTCCTCATGGAACTCAGCCAAAGCGACGGGCTCAGCCAGATCGAGCTCAGCCGGCGGATCCATGTCCGGCCGCCGACCGTGGCCGTCATGCTGCAGCGCATGGAAAAAGCCGAACTGATCCGGAGAAAACCCGATGAAAAGGATCAGCGGGTATCCCGGGTATACCTGACGGATAAGGGGCGCGACGTCCATCGGGACGTCCAGAAAATGGTCGAAACCATCGACCGGGAGTGCCTGGACGATTTCACCCGGGAGGAAGTGCTCCTGCTCAAACGCTTTTTGCGGCAAATCAAGGAAAATCTGGTAACGGTCTGCGGAGGCGACGTCATGCCGCCCTGCCGGCCGTTGTGAGAAGGAGTGATTCGATGCTGAAACTGGTCAAGTATCTCAAAAAATCCATTCTGCCTATTCTGCTGATCGTGATGCTGCTGGTGGTGCAGGCGATGTGCGACCTGTCCCTGCCCGATTTCACGGCGAAAATCGTGGATATCGGCATCCAGAAGGGCGGGATCGAGGACGCGGTGCCGACTTACATCCGGCAGAGCGAAATGGAAAAGCTCTTCCTCTTTATGAAGGAGGACGACCAGCAGACGATCAAGTCCGCCTACACCCTGCTGGACAAGGACTCTCTGTCGGAAAAAGAATTCGACAGGCTGCGCCGCAAAGTTCCGGCCATTGAGACGCAGGCGGTGTATGAGCTCAAGAAGATCACCAAGGACGAACGGGAGACGCTCAACGGCCTCTTCGGGCTGCCGATGCTGATCATCTCCGCCTTTTCGGGGGAGAGCGGTGCTTCGGAGGAAATGCTCCAGATGTTCGCCGCGGATATGCCGGCCGGTTCTATTCAGAACGGGCAGGATATGCTCGCGCTATTTACGATGATGCCAACCGAAGCCCGGCTGGCGATGGCGGACTCCATTCAAGACAAGTTGTCCGCCCTGCCCGATTCCATCCTCACATCCCGCGCCGCTGCCTATCTGAAGGAGGAATACCGGGCCGCCGGCATCGATGTGGATGGGCTGCAGAACCAGTACGTATTGCTGGCCGGCGCGAAAATGCTGGGGCTCGCCCTGCTGAGCATGGCGGTGACCATTCTGGTGAGCTTCATGGCGGCGCGGGTGGCCGCGGCTCTCGGCCAGGAGCTTCGCGGCCGGGTTTTCCGCAAGGTCGTCGGGTTTTCCCATACCGAATTCGACCACTTCTCCACCGCCTCCCTCATCACCCGCAGCACCAACGATATTCAGCAGATCCAGATGCTTTTCGTCATGCTGCTGCGCATCGTGTTCTATGCCCCCATTATGGGCGTCGGCGGCGTGATCAAGGTGATGAACACCAATTCTTCGATGGCGTGGATCATCGGCGTGGCGGTGCTCGCGATCATCGCGATCGTGCTGGTGCTGTTCGCCGTGGCTATGCCGAAGTTCAACCTCATGCAGAAATTGGTCGACAAGCTCAACCTGGTCACCCGTGAAATCCTGACGGGGCTGCCGGTCATCCGGGCGTTCAGCACCGAGAAGCACGAGGAAGAGCGGTTTGACAAGGCCAACCGGAACTTAACCAGAACCAACCTGTTCGTCAACCGTGTCATGAGCTGCATGATGCCAGTGATGATGCTGGTGATGAACGGCATCACCCTCCTGATCGTCTGGAACGGCGGCCACGGTATCCAGAACGGCACCATGCAGGTCGGCGATATGATGGCGTTCATCCAGTATACGATGCAGATCGTCATGTCCTTCTTAATGATCTGCATGATGTCGATCATGTGGCCCCGCGCCTCGGTGTCCGCCAAGCGGATCGAGGAAGTCATCCAGACCGAAGCGGTCATCCGGGATCCCGACGCGCCGGCTTCGTTTAAAGAGGACCGGAAAGGCGTGGTGGAGTTCCGGGATGTCAGCTTCCGCTATCCGGGCGCCGACGAAAACGTGCTCAGCCACATCAGCTTCACCGCGAAACCGGGCGAAACCACGGCTTTCATCGGCTCCACCGGCAGCGGCAAGTCCACCCTGATCAACCTGATCCCCCGGTTCTACGACGTGTCCGAAGGAGCCATCGAGGTCAATGGCGTGGATGTCCGGCAGGTTGCTCTCCACGATCTGCGCGCCAGGATCGGGTATGTGCCGCAGAAGGGCATGCTCTTCTCCGGCACGATCGAAAGCAACCTGAAATACGGCGGCGAGACGGTGACGGACGACGATATGGTGCAGGCGGCGCAGATTGCGCAGGCGGAGGATTTCATATCCCAGAAGCCGGACACCTACGGCTCCGAAATCTCTCAGGGCGGCACCAACGTCTCGGGCGGCCAGAAGCAGCGCCTTTCCATCGCCCGGGCCATCGCCATTCATCCCGACGTGTATATTTTCGACGACAGTTTCTCCGCACTCGACTATAAGACCGATGTGGCCCTGCGCCGCGCGCTCCGGGATCAGACCCGGAACAGCACGGTTCTCATCGTGGCCCAGCGGATCAGCACCATTCTGCACGCGGACCAGATCCTCGTGCTGGACGAGGGGCGGATCGTCGGACGGGGTACCCATAAGGAACTGATGGAATCCTGCGAGGAATACCGGCAGATTGCCGAATCTCAGCTGTCAAAGGAGGAATTGGCACAATGAGCGACGAAAAACGTCCCGCAATGCGTCCGGGCGGCATGGGCCACGGCCCCGGACATTTCAGCGGCGAAAAGGCCAAGGACTTCGGCGGCACCATGCGCAAGCTCATCAAGTATATCTCCCGCTATAAAGTGTCGATCATCCTGGTGCTGATCTTCGCCGTGGGCGGCGTGCTCTTGAACATTTACGGCCCGAAGGTGCTGATGAAGGCCAACGGCGCCATCGTCGACGGTGTGATGGAGATGGTGTCGGGGGTGCCGGGCGGCGGCATCGACTTCGTGTACGTGGGAGAAATCCTGCTCATCCTGCTGGGCATGTATCTGCTCAGTTCCGGACTGACGGTCGTTCAGGGCGTTCTGATGACCGGCGTGTCCCAGAAGGTGTCCTACAACCTGCGGCGGGAGATCTCCCAGAAGATCAACCGTCTGCCCATGAAATACTACGATACCAAGACCCACGGCGAGGTGCTCTCCCGCGTCACGAACGATGTGGATACCCTGAGCCAGAGCCTCAACCAGAGCATCACCCAGCTCATCACCTCCGTCACCCAGGTGGTCGGCGTGCTGGTGATGATGCTGACCATCAGCTGGGAACTGACCCTGGCGGCGCTGTGCATCCTGCCGATTTCGATGTTCTGCATCAGCTTCATCGTCAAGCATTCCCAAAAATACTTCAAATCCCAGCAGGAATATCTGGGACATATCAACGGACAGGTGGAAGAGGTGTACGGCGGGCACAGCATTGTCCAGGCCTTCAATCATGAGGAAGAGACGATCGGCCGCTTCGACGAAACCAATGAGACGCTGTACAAATCCGCCTGGAAATCCCAGTTCCTGTCGGGGATGATGCAGCCTATGATGCAGTTCATCGGCAACCTCGGATATGTCGTGGTGTCGGTGCTGGGCGGCTGGCTGGTCATCCGGGGCCGGATCGGCGTGGAGGCCATCGTGTCCTTTGTGCAGTATGTCCGCATGTTCACCCAGCCTTTCGCGCAGGTGGCGCAGGTGGCCAATCTGCTCCAGTCCACGGCGGCGGCCAGCGAGCGGGTGTTCGAATTCCTCGAGGAGTCCGAAGAGGACATCACGGTGGAGCATCCTGTCTCGATCGACGGCCTGCAGGGTCAGGTGGATTTCGAGCATGTCAGCTTCGGCTACAACCCGGATAAAATCATCATCCACGATTTCACCGCCCATGTGAAGCCCGGGCAGAAAATCGCCATTGTCGGCCCGACCGGCGCCGGCAAGACCACCATGGTCAAGCTGCTCATGCGGTTCTATGATGTCAATTCGGGCGCCATCCTGGTGGACGGACACGATATCCGCGATTTCAACCGCAGCGAGCTCAGGCAGATGTTCGGCATGGTGCTGCAGGATACCTGGCTGTTCAACGGCACCATCCGGGAGAACATCCGGTACGGCCGCCTCGACGCGACCGACGAGGAGGTCGTCGCTGCCGCCAAGGCCGCGCATGTGCACCACTTCGTCCAGACGCTGGCGAACGGCTACGACATGGAACTCAACGAGGAAGCGAGCAATGTCTCCCAAGGACAGAAGCAGCTGCTGACCATTGCGAGGGCCATTCTGGCCGATCCCAAGATCCTGATCCTCGACGAGGCGACCAGCTCGGTGGATACCCGGACCGAGGTGCGGATCCAGAAGGCGATGGATAACCTGATGCGGGGTCGGACCAGCTTTGTCATCGCGCACCGCCTCTCCACGATCCGGGATGCGGACAGCATCCTCGTGATGAAGGACGGCGATATCGTCGAACAGGGAAGCCATGAGGAACTGCTTGCCAAGAGCGGATTCTACGCCCAGCTGTACAATTCTCAGTTCGAAAACACCGAAGAGGCGGGCTGATCCATCCGCGGCCGACGGTGCAGACACGGAAAAAAACAGGAGCCGATGGGGATTTATCCCCATCGGCTCCTGTTTTGACTGGCCGCCGTCCGCGGCCAGAAGGATTATGGTTTGGCGTGTCCGGTGAAACAGGCGGTACAGAACGGCCGTTTGCAGCCGCTGCACGCTTGTTTGAGCCCCTCCAGGCGAATGTATCCCAGGCTGTCCGCCCCGATTTTCCGGCCGATCTCCTCGATGCTCATGGCGTTCGCAATCAGACGGTCTGCCCGGTCGATATCCGTGCCGTAATGGCAGGTATAGCGGAAGGGGGGCGAGGATATCCGCATGTGCACCTCTTTGGCGCCCGCCTTTTTCAGGCTTCTCACGATTTTTTCACTCGTCGTGCCGCGGACGATCGAATCGTCCACCAGGACAACCCGCTTGTCCCGGACATTGGCGGCAAGCGGATTGAGCTTCAGCCGGACGGCGCTGTCGCGCATATCCTGTGTAGGATAGATAAAGCTTCTGCCGATATAGCGGTTTTTGACGAAACCGGGGGAGAGCGGGATGCCGCTGCGCGCGCTGTAGCCGATGGCCGCCTCCAATCCCGAATCGGGCACGCCGCAGACCACGTCGGCGTCCACGGGGTATTCCTCCGCCAATATAGCCCCCATGCGGTAACGGGCTTCGTAGACGCTCAGCCCGTCTATCACCGAATCGGGCCGGGCGAAATAGACGTACTCGAATATGCAGAGCCCGGCTCCCTCCTGCCGGTCGTGCAGCGCCACTTCCGCATGGGTGAGTTCGCCGTTTTCCATCACGATCACCTCACCCGGAAGCACATCGCGCAGGAAGGTGAATCCGCAGGCGTCCAGCGCGCAGCTTTCGGAAGCCACGGCGATGCCGCTCGGACCGGTCCCCAGGCAG
The DNA here is from genome assembly GCA_902492895.1 of uncultured Oscillospiraceae bacterium. GTDB lineage: Bacteria > Bacillota > Clostridia > Oscillospirales > Acutalibacteraceae > UMGS1623. The sequence goes on from CABUNG010000030.1 coordinate 14,090, forward strand.
AGCGGCCGGTATCCATTGGGATCCCGCATGGCGATCAGCCGGTTTTCACTGCTGAGCACCACCAGCGAAAAGGCGCCCTGCAGTCGTTTCCCGGCCTCGATGATCCCCCGCAGCGTATCCTGTTCCCGGGTGATGGAGTAGGCGATCAGGGAGGAGACCACCTCGCTGTCGCTCGTGGCGCTGAAATCCAGGCCGTGCTGACCCAGTTCCCGCCGCAGTTCCTGGGCGTTCGTGACGTTTCCGTTGTGCGCGGTGGCGATCCGGCCGGTCAGGTACTCGGTGACAAAGGGCCCGACGTTTTCCATGCAGTTTGCGCCCGTGGTGGAATACCGCGCGTGGCCCAACGCCAGCTTGGCGCGCGGAAACGCGCCGAGGATCTCCTGAGAAAATACTTCGCTGACCAGGCCGACCTGTTTGTGACACTGGATTTTTGTGTCCAGGGCCACGGCGATGCCGGCCCCTTCCTGTCCGCGGTGCTGGAGGGACAGCAGCCCGTTATAGGTGATCCCGGCCGCGTCGTTTCCCGTGGTGCTGATCCCGAATACGGCGCATTCTTCCGTCAGTTTCCCGTCAATTTTCATACATTTTCAAGATCCCTTCCGCGACGTCCCGCTTGGTTGTCCGCATATCCATTGCCTGCTTTTCGATATGCCGGTGAGCCTCCTGCTCGCTCATGCCGAGATAGGAGATCAGAATGCATTTGGCCCGGTCGACAAGGCGGATGTCCTCGATCTGCTGTTTTAACCGGCTGTTCTCCTCTTGCATACGCCGCATGCGGGATACGGCCGATTTGGCCAGCTTCAGAGCGGACCAGAACATGGTCCTGGTCGTCGGTTTGGCCACGGTGAACACGCCGTATTCCTCGGTTTGGGCGGAAACGTCCTCAAAATGTTCGCTGCCGACCACCAGAATGACCTGGCTCATCCCCTTTGAAGCGATCGTGCGGGACAGGCTTTCACCCGTCTCGTCCCGGAGAGGGGCGTTGATGATGATCAGGTCGAAATCCCTTTCCATCAGGAGGCGTCTGGCTTCTCCGCCCGTCTGCAGGGCGGAGATCTGCCCGATGGCAGCGGCGCGCAGCATGTCCGCGAAAAACGCCGTGCTTTTTTCGGAGGAGGAGAGGATCAACGCGCTGTCCATATAATCGCCACCCGTCCGGCTATCCAAACCGTTTTATAAAACGCTGAAATAGGCATCCCTGCAAAACGCCTCTTTGTCGGAAGCGGCAGCGTACGCGGCGGCTTCCGCTTTTTTGCAGGCAGCCACGCTGGCCAGCAGATCGTCTCCCAGGGTTTGCCGCACAAAGGAGCTGCTTTCGGCTAGTGCAGCCGCTTGTTCCAGGCTGTCCGGCAGCCGAACGAGAGCGCCGGTAACCGCGCTGTCCGCCGTGTACAGGTCGGCGTCGACGGCCGGGGGCAGGGGTAGTCCGGCTTCTATTCCGGCCAGCCCGGCTGCCAGGATCAAAGCAAAGGCCAGATAGGGGTTGAGGGACGGATCGGGCGAGCGAAGCTCCATGCGCACCCTCTCGCCCACGGCCGCGGGTATCCGGATCAGCTGCGACCGGTTTTGATGCGACCACGACACATACCGCGGGGCTTCAAACCGGCCCAGGCGGCTGTAGGAATTACCGATCGGGTTGAGAAAGAGGGTCATGTCGGGTGTTTTCTCCAGAATACCTGCGATAAAGCTCTCGGCGGCCGCGGAATGGCCTTTGGCGGCGTTTTGAAAGATGTTCCGCCCGTTCCGGGCCAGGGACAGGTTGACATGCAGCCCGCTGCCTGCATGTTCGGGCAGCGGTTTGGGCATGAAAGAGGCAAAGAGGCCGTTGCGTGCCGCGATCGCCTTGACGACCGATTTGAAGGTCAGCAGATTGTCCGCGGCGGACAGTGCATCGCTGCATTTAAAATCGATCTCATTTTGTCCGGGGCCCTGTTCGTGATGGGAGCTTTCGGCGCGGATGCCCATTTCCGCCAGACAAAGGGCGATTTCGCGCCGGATGTTCTCGCCTTTATCCAGCGGCGCGATGTCCAGATATCCGCCTTTGTCCAGGGGGGCTCCGGTGGGGTCGCCGTTTTCGTCGGTTTTGAAAAGATAGAATTCGCACTCGGAGCCAATGTTGCAGACATAACCCATGCCCGCGCACCGATCGGCGACCGTTTTGAGCAGATGGCGGCTATCAAAAGCGGAAGGGGTGCCGTCGGGATGGCGGATGTCGCAGTAAAACCGCACCACCCGTCCCGGTCCCGGCCTCCACGGCAGAACCGTCAGAGTGGCCGGATCGGGAAATAGGAGCAGATCGGACCGCGCGGCGGTCCGAAAGCCTTTGACCGCGGATGCGTCAAAGGACACGCCGTACTGGAACGCATCCGGCAGTTCATCCGGCAGGATGGCCATGTTTTTCTGCGTGCCGAAGGGATCGCAGAAGGCGAGCCGGATGAATTTCACGTCGTTTTCCCTGACAAACTGCAGCACGTCGTCGGCGGTGGTATTCATGCAGACATCCTCCCTCAATTGGCCGTATACAGCTGCTGATATGGATTTTTCGCATTGGGTTTAAGTACATAATACCGCCCTTTGACGAGCGGATCAACATCCAATTTGAAATGCGCGGCAAACGCGTGCAGTTCCGGCAGGATATCGCGCAGATCCTCTTCTCCGGCGACCGCGGCCGCCACCTGTTCGGGAAGTCCGGCCGGCGCCGTGTCCGTGCGGATGAAGATGCGCCCGCCGTGCATGCCCGTACCGGTAAAATTACCGACAGGGACGCCGCTGCATCCGATGCCCAGCACCACGATAATGCCCCCGGCCAGGTACTCGCCCAGGAAACTGCCGACTTGGCCGCCTACGACGATGACGGGCCTTTTCAGAGGCCCGTTTGCGGGCGCGTATTCTTTCATATGGATGCCGGTTCGATATCCGGCGTTGCCGCGCACGAAGATCCGGCCGCCGCGCATGGCATAGCCGAGCGCATCCCCGGCGCTGCCGTGCACGATGATCTGGCCGCCGTTCATGGTGTCGCCGACCGCGTCCTGCACGTTGCCCCGCACCTCGATGGCGGCCCCGTCCAGGTACGCTCCCAGGGCATTGCCGGGCGTTCCGCAGATGGTCACGTTTTTTTCCTTGAAGCCGCTGCCGATGAACCGCTGTCCGCAGCAGGCTTCGATGCATACGTCCCCCGGCTGCGACCGGATGCGTTCATTCAGCTCTTTGAAATCCAAGCCTTCGGCCGATAGTGTCATAAAGCGTGTCCTCCCGTGTCGGGGCCGGCTATTCGCCAGCGTGCCGGATCCCCAAAATCTCCAGTTCTTTTTCCGTCAGCCCGATGCCGCGCAGCATCAGCCGGTTTCCTTTCAGGCTCTCGATGGAATTGATGCCCATGCCGCCCATCATTTCCTTGATTTCGCGCTGCCAGGCGGTCAGCAGATGAACGAGGCGCTTTGAGCCGGTGTCGGGATTCAGCCGTTTGACGAGCTCCGGCTCCTGCGTGGCGATTCCCCAGTTGCATTTTCCCGTATGGCAGCTTCGGCACAGATGGCACCCAAGGGCCAGGAGCGCCGCGGTGGCCACGTAGACAGCGTCCGCACCGAGCGCAATGGCTTTGACGATATCGGCACTGGAGCGGATGCTGCCGCCCACCACGAGCGAGACGCGGTCGCGGATCCCCTCGTCCCGAAGGCGTTTATCGACGCTGGAAAGCGCCAGCTCGATGGGAATGCCCACATGATCGCGGATCCGGGTGGGGGCCGCGCCCGTGCCGCCGCGGAAGCCGTCGATGGCGATGATGTCCGCGCCGCTCCGGGCGATGCCGCTGGCGATGGCGGATACGTTGTGTACGGCCGCGACCTTGACGATGACCGGTTTTTGGTAGCCGGTCGCTTCCTTGAGGGAGTAAACCAGCTGCCGCAGATCCTCGATGGAATAGATGTCGTGATGCGGAGCGGGGGAGATGGCGTCGCTGCCCTCCGGGATCATCCGGGTCCGGGATACGTCGCCCACGATTTTCCGGCCCGGCAGATGCCCGCCGATGCCCGGCTTGGCGCCCTGTCCCATTTTGATTTCAATGGCGGCACCGCTGTTCAGGTAATCCGGGTGGACGCCGAAGCGTCCCGACGCGACCTGGACGATCGTATTGGCCCCATACCGATAAAAATCTTCATGCAGGCCGCCCTCGCCGGTGTTGTAATAGATCCCCAGCTCTTCCGCCGCCCGCGCCAGGCTTTCATGTGCGTTGTAGCTGATGGAGCCGTAGCTCATGGCGCCGAACAGGATTGGCATGGACAAGGACAGGTGCGCGGGCAGGTTCGGGACGATCTGCCCCGAAGCGTCCCGTTCGATTTTCTGCGGCTTGGGACCGAGAAACACGCGGGTCTCCATCGGTTCGCGCAGCGGATCGATGGACGGGTTGGTCACTTGGGAAGCGTTCAGCAGGATTTTGTCGAAATAAACCGGATAGGGCGCGGGGTTGCCCATGCTGGACAGCAGGATCCCGCCGCTGTCGGCCTGGCGGTAGAGTTCGTTGATGACCGTACCGCTCCAGTTGGCGTTTTCCCGGTAGGTGTTGTCGCTCTTCACGATTTTGATCGCCCGTGTCGGACAGAAGCAGACGCAGCGCTGGCAATTGACGCATTTGGCGTCGTCGCTCACCATGCGGCCGGTTTCGGATGAAAAGACGTGGACGCCGTTGGCACACTGACGTTCACAGATCCGGCAGGATGTGCATCGGCTCTCGTTCCGGACGACTTCGTATGCGGGATAGATAAAATTGACGGCCATATGGTTAACCTCCATTCAGGCGGACCAGCACCGGCTCTCCGCCTTTGGGAGCCCACACCCTGTCCAGGCTGGGTTCGATTATCCGGATCGCGGCTTCCTCGCTTGCAATATATACCAGATCGTCTTTTTCCCCGACCACCATGCTGCGCAGCTTGAGGCGGTCGTTGAGCGCCATGAGGCCGCCTTCAAATCCCACCAGGATGGAGAAGGGCCCTGTGATCAGCTGGGAGGCGAAGACGTTGCGCAGATATTCCTGCCGCTGCCGTTCTTCGGGCGGCATCTGCGCGATGGTCTGCCAAAACGGCGCGGCCAGAACCGCGGCGATTTCCTTGAAATCCAGCCCCATTTTGCGGTGCAGATAATCGATCATGTAGGCGATGACTTCCGTATCGGTCTGCAGGGTGCAGGTGTAGCCATACATTTCGATGGCGCGCCGGTTGGCGTCATAGGAGGAAATCTCGCCGTTGTGGACGACAGAATATTCCAGCAGTCCGAACGGATGCGCGCCGCCCCACCAGCCGGGGGTATTGGTCGGATAACGGCCGTGGGCGGTAAAGCAGTAGCCCTCGTATTCCTCGAGGCGGTAAAACCGTCCCACATCCTCCGGATAGCCGACCGCTTTGAAAATTCCCATGTTTTTGCCGCTGGAGAAGATGTAGGCACCGTCGATTCCGGTATTGACCCGAAATACGCATTTCGCGGTGAATTCCCGCTCGTCCAGCTGGCTTTCCGACAGCTTGGTGGGGAGGGGGGTGACGAAATATCGCCAGATCAGCGGTTCATCCGTGATTTCCTTCATCTTGCGCGTCGGAATTTTGGAAAGATTGACGATGTCGAAATGCCGCTCCAGGAAGGCCTCGCAGTCCCGTTTAGCCTCCGCGTGATCGTAAAAGACGTGCAGGGCGTACAGATCTTTATATTCCGGATAGATCCCGTATGCCGCAAAGCCGCCGCCCAGACCGTTGCTGCGGTCATGCATGACCGCAATGGAACGGATCACCTTCTCGCCGCTCATCCGCTTTCCCGATCGGTCTATGATGCCGGAAATGGCACAGCCCGACGGGATGCGGATTTGTCCTTCTTTCATCCTAAAGCCTCCTTGCCGGATGGATTCGGATTGTCAAAAGGCGTTCATCCATAAAGGAGGCCGATGCAAGACCCGCCAAAAACCGGATCCTTTTCACCGCCCTGCCGTTATGAGATGAACGCCTTTGTTCCATGTGGCTTCAGTATACCGCGGCGGCGTCGCTTTGTCAAGATGGTTTTGCAATAAATGTATTTTAAATTTTCATAAATTTAAAATATAGAACCATAAATTATAGATAATGGACTATAAATGCAGGATCAAAATAAAAAACATGCAAAAAATTCGAAAAACCTCTTGACAGACCCGATGGATGGTGCTATACTGGCTACAGAACAGCAAAGGCGCTGTGGACGTGAGTCCGCGGCGCCTTTGTTTTTGGTTCGGAAAGGATGATCGCGATGAGTAAAGTGTATGTGCCGGACGGCTACCGGTCTCCATTGACGGTGTACGAGACCCAGAGCGCCATAGGACTGCTGAAGAGGACGTTTGAGGATCGCCTTTCGCAGGCGCTTTCTCTCAAACGGGTTTCGGCTCCGCTGTTTGTCGAACCGCATACGGGACTGAACGACGACCTCAACGGTGTGGAACGCCCGGTCGAATTCGACATTAAGGAAACCGGCACCAACGCGCAGATCGTCCATTCCCTGGCCAAGTGGAAACGCCTGGCGCTGAAGCAGTATGGGTTCCCGGTCGGAGAAGGGCTGTATACGGACATGAACGCTGTCCGGCGTGATGAGGAGATGGATAACCTCCATTCGATCTATGTCGACCAATGGGACTGGGAAAAACGGATCGACCGGGCTACGCGGACGCTGCAGACGCTCAAGGACACGGTGTGCAGCATTGTCGGAGCCGTCTGCGATACCCAGGACCGGCTGGCCGCAGCCTATCCTGCCCTGACGCCCGCACTGTCCCGCAAGGTCAGTTTTGTGACGACACAGGAACTGGAAGACCGGTTCCCGGACCTTGCCCCGAAGGAGCGGGAAAACGCGTATCTGAAGGAACACAAAACCGCGTTCATCATGCAGATCGGCGACCGGCTCAAATCGGGCGTCAAGCACGACGGGCGGGCCCCCGATTATGACGACTGGGCGCTCAACGGGGATATCGTATTCTGGAACGATGTGCTGGAATGCGCGTTCGAGGTGTCGTCGATGGGGATCCGCGTCGATGAGAAATCCCTGGATGAGCAGCTGACCAAAGCGGGCTGCGACGACCGCCGCCGTCTGCCGTTCCATGCGGCCCTGCTGGCCGGCGAGCTGCCGCTGACCATGGGAGGCGGCATCGGCCAGTCGCGGCTGAGTATGCTGCTGCTGAAAAAAGCGCATATCGGCGAAGTACAGGTATCCGTATGGGATCGGAAGACCGCCGAAACCTGTCAGAATGCCGGCATCGTTCTGCTGTAAGGGGAGGGTATTCAAATGAAAGACGTACCGCGTGTATTCGGCAGCATGGTGTTCGGTGATGACGTCATGCGGGACAGACTGCCGAAGGATATTTACAAAGCGCTGCGCAAAACCATCGCAGAGGGCACCCACCTGGAGCTGGATGTCGCCAATGTCGTGGCCAACGCCATGAAGGAATGGGCCGTGGAAAAGGGCGCTACCCACTACACCCATTGGTTCCAGCCGATGACCGGTGTAACCGCCGAAAAGCACGACAGCTTCATCGCGCCTACGGGAGACGGCCGGATCATGATGGAATTTTCGGGCAAGGAGCTGGTGCGCGGAGAGCCGGATGCCTCCAGCTTCCCGTCAGGGGGGCTGCGCGCCACCTTCGAAGCCCGGGGCTATACCGTCTGGGATACCACCTCCTACGCGTTTATCAAGGACGGCACCCTGTACATCCCGACAGCCTTCTGTTCATACAGCGGCGAGGCACTGGACAAAAAGACTCCGCTGCTGCGGTCGATGGAGGCCGTCAGCAAGCAGGCTCTGCGGATTCTCCGGCTCTTCGGCAACACCGCGGCCAAGCGGGTCATCACGACGGTGGGGCCGGAACAGGAATACTTTTTGATCGATCAGGAGCTGTACTGGAAGCGTCCCGACCTGGTTTATACGGGGCGGACTCTGTTCGGCGCCCGTCCACCCAAGGGACAGGAGATGGAGGACCACTATTTCGGCAGCATCAAGCCCCGCGTGGCCGCGTTCATGCGGGAACTGGAGGAGGAGCTGTGGAAGCTGGGCGTGCTGGCCAAAACCAAGCACAACGAGGTCGCCCCTGCGCAGCATGAACTCGCCCCGGTTTTCACCACGACCAATATCGCGACCGACCACAACCAGCTCACGATGGAACTGATGAAAAGCATCGCGAGCCGGCATGGGCTGGCCTGTCTGCTGCACGAAAAGCCGTTTGCCGGCGTCAACGGCAGCGGCAAGCACAACAACTGGTCCCTGTCGACGGATACGGGCGTGAATCTGCTGGAACCGGGCGAAACACCCTATGAAAATGCGCAGTTTCTGCTGTTTCTCACCGCCGTGATCCAGGCGGTGGACGAGTACCAGGATCTGCTGCGGGTGTCGGTGGCCAGTGCCGGAAACGATCACCGTCTGGGCGCCAACGAAGCGCCGCCCGCGATAGTCTCGATGTTTCTGGGAGATGAACTGACCGAGATTCTCGAAGCGATTGAGACCGGCGCCGCCTACCACGACAGGGAAAGGCATCAGATGGAAATCGGCGCGACGGTGCTGCCGCACTTCCCAAAAGACAGCACCGACCGAAACCGTACCTCACCGTTCGCCTTTACCGGCAACAAATTTGAGTTCCGCATGCTGGGTTCCGCGTTTTCCATCGCTGGTCCCAATATCGTACTCAACACCGTCGTAGCGGAATCCCTGCGCGGATTTGCCGATGTGCTCGAAAACGCGGAGGACTTCCAGAGCGAGCTGGCCTCCCTGATCCGGAAAACCATCGGCCAGCACAAGCGCATCATCTTCAACGGCAACAACTATTCCGAAGACTGGGTGCACGAAGCCGAACGGCGGGGGCTCTCCAATCTGAAAAATACGGTGGAAGCGCTGCCGGCGTTCGTTTCGGACAAGAGCGTGGAGCTGTTTGCCCGCCACCACGTTTTCACCCCGTCCGAAATCCGGTCCCGGTACGAAATCCTGCTGGAAAACTACGGAAAGATGCTGCACATCGAGGCGCTGACCATGGTGGATATGGTGAAGAAGGGCATCATGCCGGCCTGCGTGGCGTATCAGAACGACTTGTCCCAGCTGCTCTGCAGCAAAAAAGCCTGCGGGGATTTCGACTGCAGCCTGGAGGAGCATCTGCTCGGCCGGCTGTCCGGCCTGTCCGCCTGCCTGCTGAAAAAGCTGGAGGATTTGGAAACCGCGGTGCTGGAGACCAAAGACCAGACCGATGAGCTGACCCTGGCCAGATTCTACCGCGACCGCGTGTTCGGCGCGATGACGGCTCTGCGTCTGACCGTCGATGAGCTGGAGACGCTGGTTTCCGCCGACCGGTGGCCGTACCCCACCTATGCGGATATGCTGTATAGTGTAAACTGAATAAATTGGCACAAAGGTGTGCGTTCGTGGGCGGCTTCGTCCCGAACGCACACCTTCATTTTTGGAGGGATGGAAAAATGTATTCAGCGGTGGATACCATATGGGTATTGCTCGGCGCCACACTCGTATTCTTTATGCAGGCGGGATTCGCCATGGTGGAAACCGGGTTCACCCGGGCCAAGAATGCCGGCAACATCATTATGAAAAACCTGATGGATTTCGCGGTGGGAACCCTTGTTTTCTGGTTGATCGGCTTCGGCCTGATGTTTGCGGGCGACGGGCCGTTTATCGGAGGACTGGATGTATTCATACGCGGCGATTACAGCGGCAGCATGCCGTCCGGCGCGTTTGTCATCTTTCAGACCGTCTTTTGCGCGACAGCCGCCACCATCGTCTCGGGGGCGATGGCCGAAAGGACGAAATTCGCTTCCTACCTCATATACAGCCTGGTGATCAGCGCGGTGATCTATCCCATTTCCGGGCATTGGATCTGGGGCGGCGGCTGGCTCGCCCAGCTGGGATTCCATGATTTCGCGGGATCCACCGCCGTTCATATGGTGGGCGGCGTGGCCGCCCTGGTCGGAGCGAAAATTCTGGGGCCGCGCATCGGTAAATACGGACCGAAGGGCGAGGTCCGCGCCATTCCCGGCCACAGCCTGACGCTGGGCGCTCTGGGTGTGTTTATCCTCTGGTTCTGCTGGTTCGGCTTCAACGGCTGTTCCACGGTCTCCATGACGGGTGACGATACGCTGGTGTCCGCATCGAACATATTTGTCACGACCAACATTGCCGCCGCCACGGCGGCCACAGCCGTCATGATCATCACATGGGTGCGCTATAAAAAGCCCGATGTGTCCATGACGCTCAACGGTGCGCTGGCAGGACTGGTGGCCATCACGGCCGGATGCGACATGGTTTCGCCCGTCGGCGCGTTTTTTATCGGCCTGATCGCCTCGTTTGTCGTGGTCTTCGGCATCGAATTTGTGGAAAAGAAGCTGAAGATCGACGATCCGGTAGGCGCCATCGGCGTGCATGCGCTCTGCGGCGCGTCCGGGACGCTTTTGACCGGGCTCTTTGCCCTGGACGGCGGGCTCTTTTACGGCGGCGGCTTGAAGTTCCTGGGCATACAGGCTCTGGGTGTCCTGGCGGTCGCGGCCTGGGTGGCCGTCACCATGACCCTGGTGTTTACCGTGATCAAAAAAACCGTGGGCCTGCGTGTGTCCCGGTCGGAAGAGCTGGCCGGGCTGGACGTGATGGAGCATGGTCTTGCGAGCAGCTATGCCGACTTCATGCCGGTCCCCATGGGCACGGATTTCCGGCCTCAGCCAGAGGGGACGGAAGAAATGGTGCCGGTCGAGCAGGCGGTGCCGGTCGTCAAGACCTCCATGCCGGGGGTAGAAATAACGAAGGCGGTGATTCTCACAAAGCAGAGCCGTTTCGAGGTCCTGAAGCAGGCTCTGGACGGCATCGGCGTGACCGGTATGACCGTTACCCAGGTGCTGGGATGCGGCATGCAGAAAGGACGGACGGGATATTACCGCGGCGTTCCGGTGGAAAGTACACTGCTGCCTAAGGTGAAAATCGAGATCGTCGTCTGCAAGGTTCCGGTTGATCTGTTGGTGGATACCGTCAAAAAAGCACTGTATACCGGGAGCATCGGCGACGGCAAGATTTTCCTGTACAGCGTGGAGAACGTTATCAAGGTGCGCACCGGTGAAGAGGGTTACGATGCCCTGCAGGACGACAACTGACTTGCTTCACTGACAAGAGAAAATCGATTGACAAAAAACAACCAGGGGAAACCGGCCGGTTTCCCCTGGTTGCCTTGTTTATGAAAACGCCTCATTATCCGGATCGACCGGTTTCCAGTCTGTCACGCCGGAGAGATCGATGTAGGGGATTCGAACGCCCTCCTCGACCTTTTCCGATACCTTGGCGGAGGTCGTGACGGTATATTGGTTATGAACGGTGTCATAGCGGGTGACGCTGATCGGATCGCCGGGCTTTTTATCTTTTATATCCTCGCTGCTCCAGGTGACGGTGTATTCGCCTGGATTGCCTTTTTTATAATAGATCCTCCAGCTGTTGGTATCGAAATCCAGTTTGGGGTATACCTTTTTGAGATGGGCTTCGATCTGCTTGGCGATGCCTTTGTCGCCCAGATGGGCGGCCTCGGAATCGAGGCTTACGCTGGTTCCGTTCGGGGATTTTTCGGTTTTCCATTTCATATAATCGAGAATGGTACCCTGGCTGACCACCTCCCCGGAGGCGTTTTTCAAATCGATGGACTCGACATTCAGAAACATCTGGATGTAATCGAAGGGAGTAAAGGGGTCCCTCTGTTCGGTGCTGCTGGTATCGTGCTTGCTGCAGGTGACCTTGGCCAAGGCATTCTCCACTGTGATGGTGTAGGTGCCGCCGCTGGGGCAGATACCGAGATAAGCCCCATTCTCCTCGGCCGCGCCGTACGCCTCGGCCAGGACGTCACCCATCATCGCTTTCTGCTGTTCGTCCCCGGCGTCCGTGACGGCGCGCTTGATTCGATAGAGCGTATCCGCATCGCGGAGGTGGACGGCACAGGCGGAGCGGTGAGCCGACTCCAGCATGCCAAGACAGACCGGTACGGCGATGGCGATCAGGATAGCCAGAATAGCGAGCGTCACCAGCAATTCCACCAGTGTAAATCCCGCTTTGCGATTCATTCCGCTCATCCTTTCGTCGTCCAGCCATGGATCTATCTGCTATTATAGCAGATAGGATCTTTTTTGACAAAATAATTATCCGATGGCCGGAAGAGGATATAAGCCTGTCCGCGGGGTTTAGCAGGCGAAAAATGGGGTATCCTAGGCAGGAAAAGAAATCAAGGCTGCGGCACTGTTCGGCAGGATTACAGGCATCGCCGGTGATCCTGTGAAAAACGCCTGGCCGTTCGCTTCGCCGGACACAAATCCCGCTCGAAAATCGGCGTTCCCGGTTCCATTATCTCTTAGTCTGACAGCGAGTTATGAACAACCATAGGGTTCTTTGTAAACAGTTTTTGAACCGCCTTGACATGGCCATAAAAAAATGATAATCTTGTATTGAAAACAAGATGATGCTTTTTGGAGGACGATATGGGCATTCAAATTATAGTGGACAGCTGCTGCGACACCACCCCCGAACTCCGCGCGCATCTCGGGATGCGATTCGCGCCTCTCAAGGTGCAGGTTGCCGACGGGCCGCAGTATACGGATTCGCCTGCGCTCGATACCCGCAAACTGCTCAAAGAGATGAAATCCTCCAAGCAGGCGGCCGGTTCGGCCTGCCCGTCGGTAGAGGAATACGCCGAGCAGATGCGGGACTGCGACGCCTGCATCGTGGTCACGCTCTCGAGCAAGCTTAGCGGCTCTTATAATTCCGCCAGGGTAGCCCGCGATATGGTGCTCGAGGAGTTCCCCGACAAGAAGATCCATATCCTCGATTCCGAAAGCGCGTCGGCGGGCGAGCTTCGCCTCGCGCTCTATCTGCGGGAACGGATCGACGCCGGCGACGATTTCGATACGGTCGTGGAGGCCGCTACGCGGTTCATGGAGACCATGCGCACGCTGTTTGTGCTCGAGGATCTTGGCAATCTCGTCAAGAACGGCCGCCTGAACAAGGTGTCGGGGATTGTGGCGTCGGTGCTGTCTCTGTGTCCGATCATGAGCGACGACGGGCACGGCGAGATCAAGATGCTCTCGAAAGCTCGCGGGATGAAGCAGGCTCTTTCCAAAATGGTCGCGTTTATCGCGGAGGAAACCGCCGCCGCGGCACCCCGTTCCCTCACCCTGACGATGGCTTACTGCAACTGTCCCGAGCGGGCCGGCCTGCTGCGGGGCGAGATTTTGGAACGCTGCCCCGCGGTCAAGCGGGTGGTTATCGTCCCGACGGGCGGCGTATCGACCGTATACGCGAACGACGGCGGCATCATCGTGGCCTACGCGGCCAACTGAAAACTGTGGGAAAACCGGGCCGGAGAAAACTCCAGGCCCGGTTTTTTGATGGTATCCGGGCGGAAGGGACGGGGAAGCGCAGGAATTTGTTGAATAATGCGCGGAAAAATGCTAAACTAACATATTAGAGTGCCGCGGAAAGGCGGACTTGGAGGAGAGGAGGACGCGGTATGAGTTTTCGCCGCTGGATTTTGCCGGATTTGGATAAGGAAGCCGCGGCCCTGCTGGCCGAAGAGGCCGGACTCGATCCTTTTCTCGCGCTGATGCTCTCGCTGCGCGGCATCACCGATGTCGAGGAGGCGCTGGAATTTCTCACCGGCTGGGATCTGACCGCCGATCCGCTGGACTTTGCGGATATGGACAAGGCGGCCGCGCGGATCCGTCTGGCTATCGATTCGGGCGAGCGGATCCTCGTTTATGGGGATTACGATGCGGACGGCGTCACTTCGACCGTTCTGCTGTATTCGTATTTGAAAGAGAAGGGGGCCGACGTCCTCTATATGCTTCCCGAACGGGAAGGGGAGGGCTACGGCCTGCATAAATCCTCGGTGGACAGCATCGCGGAGGCCGGCGTCCGGCTGATCGTGACGGTGGACAACGGCATTTCCGCTATGGAGGAGATCGCTTACGCGAGGGAGAAGGGGATGGATGTGGTGGTGACCGACCACCATCAGCCCCAGGACATCCTGCCCGACGCGGCGGCGGTCGTCAATCCCCATCGGGCTGACTGCCCGAGCGAATTCAAGGATTATGCGGGCGTGGGCGTCGCCTTCCAGCTCGTATGCGCTCTGGAAGAGGACGTCGAAAGTGTCCTGGACCGGTATGCCGACCTGGTGGCGCTCGGCACCCTGGCGGATGTGATGCCGCTCAAGGGCGAAAACCGCGCGCTGGTGCGGCGCGGACTGCGGATGCTGAATGAAAACGGACGCCTGGGACTGCGGAAACTCGCCGAAGTCGCGGGTACGGCCGGAAAAACGCAGACGTCCACCACGGCCGTTTTCGGCCTGGCGCCCCGTATCAATGCCGCGGGACGGATGGGATCTCCGGATAAGGCGGCGGAGCTGCTGCTGAGCGAACGGGGCGAGGAGGCCGAACTGCTCGCCCACGATATACAGGCTTTGAACACCCGCCGCCAGGAAACCGAAGCGGCGATTCTCACCGAGGTCCTCGACGGCCTTTCCCGCCATCCGGAGCGGCTGCACGACCGGGTCATCGTCGTGGCGGGAGAGGGATGGCATCCGGGCGTGGTCGGGATCATTGCCGCCCGGCTGACCGAACGGTATGGCCGGCCGAGCCTCGTGCTGTCCGTTGCGGACGGCCGGGCGAAAGGCTCGGGCCGGAGTTTGCCGGGCTTTTCCCTGTTCGACGCTTTGTCGGCCTGCCGGGACTGCCTGCTGGGGTTCGGGGGGCATGAGCTCGCCGCCGGCGTTACGCTTGATTTCACCCGCGTCGAAGAATTCCGGCAGGCCATCAATGCCTATGCGGCCGAGGCTATGCCGGATATGCCGGTCCCTGAGCTGCGCCTCGACTGCAAGCTGCGGCCCGGACAGATCAGCCTGCCGCTGCTCGAAGTCCTCGCGGCTATGGAACCGTTCGGCACAGGCAACCCCGCGCCGCTGTTCGGCTTGTTCGGGATGCGTCTCGTATCGGTTACGCCCGTGGGCGGCGGCCGGCATCTGCGTCTGCAGCTGACACGGGACGGCGCGACCCTGACCGCCATGAAATTCGGCACCACGCCGGAGCGTTTTCCGTTTGCGCCGGGGGATGAGGTCAATCTGGCGGTATCTTTGGACCGGAACGAATACCAGGGCAGCGTCAGCGTATCGATCCTGGTCAAGGATATCCGCTTTGCCGATACGAGACAGGAGGAGGTGCTCGCCGCCCTGCGGGAGGCCGAAACCGCTTTTCGCGGGGAACGGACGGCGCCCCTGCCCGGACCGACCCGGGAAGAGGCGGGGAAGGTTTACCGCTTCCTCGCTGCGCGTAAGGGGTTTGACGGAACGGTGGAGCATCTGTACCATGCACTCGGAGACCATGCGCTTACATACACGGGTCTGCTGCTGATTCTGGAAATTCTGCGGCAGGCGGGGCTTCTGCAGATCGCCGACGAAGGGGACTCTTTGTCCGTGCGGCTGCTTCCCGCAGCCGGAAAGGCGGATCTCGCCGCCACGCCGCTGATGCGGTATCTGGAAACTCTCGCGGATACCCGTGCAGGAGGAACCGAAGCATGCTGAAAACCGACGATGTCATCAGCGAACTGAAAAAGCTGATTATCAAAAGCGATAAACCCTACGACCTGGAAGCCATCGACCGCGCCATCTCGGTC